>JAZNRI010000001.1:0-36487 GCA_045590655.1 Lachnospiraceae bacterium
TGCAACTACGGTTCGTCCGAACGGTTTTCCGAAGGGGCATTTTGTGCCCGGCAGACAGGCTATGACCTGTTGTGCGGATGACATTGCCTTCCTTGGCTTTGTGGCGAAATGGAAGGGCGCTGAAAACTTTGAAAACGGTACTTGGGTAAAAGTGACAGCGGTTGTGAAGTTTGAATACTGGGCAGATTACAACGGAGAAGGCCCTGTATTATATGCAACGGAAGTAGAGCCTGCGAAGGCACCGAAAGAAGAGATTATTAATTTGGTATAATTTTTAACCGGCAAGGATTATCCTTGTCGGTTTTTTGTTTTTTTCAGTATAATCGTCAGGGCGGTTACAACCACGATACAAATAAGAATGCCAATTCCATACACCATAAAATCCATATCCAGTCTCTCTAACCAGGTAGGATACGGTGCAGTATACATAGCCGGATGTTTTTTATAATCCGTATACACGTGAAGAAATCTGCCGGTCAGCGTGCCGGACACAGCGATTACAAAATAAGTCAGATATCTTTTGACTTTTTTTAATGTTTCAGTGTTTGGATTGTTTGCTTGTTTGTTCATTTTGGAATACTCCTTTTGTAATATTCTAACAGTAAAACACATAAATAGCCTAAAAGGTTTCATTTTATTTTTTGATTGTATGCGGAATTTGTTTTTTAGACAAAATTTTACGGAATGTAAACAGAATGGTAACAAATTGATGCTATACTGTCCTTGTTTGTAGCAGATAAATGAATGCCTTATTCCGAATAGGAAGCCATAGAAGGAGGCATTCTAATAAAAAACAAAGGATGGATTTATGAAAACAATTTTATGTATGATGATTGGCTATGTGATAGGTTCGCTTAGTCCGGCTGCGCTGATTTCAAAGATTAAGAAGCAGGATATCAGAAAGTCCGGTTCGGGAAATCTTGGAACAATGAACACTATGATGAATTTCGGCAAACGATATGCTGTGCCGGTTATGATTATTGATATGCTAAAAGGATTCCTGGCGGTAAAACTGGCGCACTGGATTGTGCCCGCGGTTTCGGTGGCAGGTGTATTAGCAGGCGGTTCTGCGGTCTTGGGCCATATATTTCCCTTTTATATGAAATTTAGAGGCGGAAAAGGATTGGCGCCTTTCGGCGGTATGATTCTTGCATTAAATCCCTTGGGATTTTTGTTCCTTTTACTGTTTGGCGGATTTATGATGATTGTAATTAACTACAGCTTTGCAATGCCTTTTACGGCGGGAATTTTATTCCCTTTTATGGAATGGATACGGACGCAAAGCGCGTTGGCATTTACAATTACGGTTGCAATTTCAGCATTGATTATTATAAAACATTGGAGCAATATGCGAAAGGCAATGCAGAAACAGGATGCTAAAATCAGGGATTATTTTAAGAAGTATGTAATGAAGAAGGAAGAGTAAAACACAGAGAAAATATTATATTATAAAAGCTGCGTTATATATGTAAATCAAAAATGCTGTCGCACCGACATTTTGTCAGAGTGACAGCATTTTGTTTTAAAATTTATCGAAACAAGAAATTATCCCCAATCACATCGGTACATTTTTCTTCGCAATACTTGCATCTGTAGTTGCCCTTTGCCTCATCGCCTAAAATAAAGATATGAGGAAGTTCCTGTTCGATGGAAGTAATACAACGGGGATTCTTGCAACGGAAGATGTTCTTAACTTCCTTGGGAAGTGTAAGTTCCTGCTTTGCAACGATTTCGCCACCCTTGATTACGTTTACGGTAATGTTGTGGTCGATTACGGCAAGCACGTCCATATCCATTTCTTCGATATCACATTCTACTTTGAGAATGTCTTTCTTGCCCATTTTATCGCTTTTGGCATTTTTGATAATTGCTACGGTGCAATCTTTTTTGTCCAACTGTAAGTGGTGGTAGATAGAAAGACTCTTGCCGGCCTTAATGTGGTCCAGTACGAATCCTTCTTCAATCTGTCCTATATTAAGCATATTATCCTCCTCTAACTAAAATCAAATTGATTTTATATATTGAGTTCATTAATGTAAGCTACGTAATTTGCCATGGATGGATATATTTCCTACGCAGGGTACTGGAGAGCCGTCGGCATTTGGATTCTGTACTTTAGAATCCTATGTGCCGTTACGTGCGATACGTAGCGAGAGCGTGCCCTAGTGGAAATGTATCCATCCGGGGCAAATATCAGAAAACTAAACATCAATCTCAAGCAGTGTAAGAATCAACGCCATTCTTGCGTATACGCCGTACTGCACCTGCTTAAAGTACGCTGCCCTGGGATCTTCATCAACTTCTACGGAAATTTCGTTTACACGGGGAAGGGGATGGAGAACCAACATATCTTCCTTGCCGAGTGCCATTTTTTCCTTGTTCAAAATGTAAAAGTCTTTTAAACGAACATAGTCTTCTTCGTTGAAGAAACGTTCTCTCTGAACACGTGTCATATAGAGAATGTCCAACTCGGGCATAACTTCTTCCAAACGGATTACTTCCTTGTAGGGAATGTTCTTTTCTTTTAACATTTCAATGATATATTCGGGAATTTTTAATTCATCCGGAGAAATAAATACAAAAGAAATATTGTCATAACGCTCAAGCGCATGAATCAGTGAGTGAACGGTACGACCGAATTTTAAGTCGCCGCACAGACCAATGGTAAAATTGTTGAGACGTCCTTTTAAGGAACGAATAGTAAGTAAATCGGTAAGTGTCTGAGTCGGATGCTGATGTCCGCCGTCGCCTGCATTTACAACGGGAATGCGTGACTTGGAAGCAGCTACCATAGGAGCACCTTCCTTGGGATGACGCATTGCACAGATGTCTGCGTAGCAGGAAATCATACGAATGGTATCGGATACGCTTTCGCCCTTAGATGCGGAAGAACAGCTTGCATCTGAGAAACCGATTACGTGACCGCCTAAATTAATCATTGCAGCTTCAAAACTCAAACGGGTTCTGGTACTGGGCTCATAAAAGCAGGTGGCAAGCTTCTTACCATCGCAGGCATGAGCATATTTCTTCGGGTTTGTCTCTATATCGTTTGCCAAATTAAACAGCTTGTCCAATTCTTCAACGGTAAAATCGAGAGGACTCATTAAATGTCTCATAATTGACTCCTTCCATATATGTTTTCAACTTGAATAATATTACCACATTGATGGTACGCATTCAAGATAATCCGACAAAAAAATACTATTTTAAATTGAAGTTTTCGGCATAAAGGACTATAATGTAAAAGATGATAAAATACGTGTATTTTTTCCTAAAAGGAGGTAAATGACATGGAAACAGGAAATGCAAATCAGATGATTGAAAAGAAACGTTGGGGATTCTTCGGATTACCTTTCACTTTTACTACATACATTATCAAGGAGGATGTGCTTACCATCGACAGCGGATTCTTCAAGAAAGTTGAAAACGACTGTTATATGTATAAAATTCAGGATGTGGTTTTGGAGAAGGGATTTTTCCAGAGATGGTTTAAGATTGGTAACGTATCCTGCTATACAGGCGACAATACCCATCCCACATTGGTTTTAAAGAATATTAAGAATTCACAGGAAGTGAAAGATTTCATCTTGAAATATTCCGAAGAAGCACGCCTTAAGAGACGTACCGTGAATACTTTAAACATCGGTACGGGCGATATGGACGACGTGGATGTGTTATAATTAACGGTTTTAAGAAACAATATTTGCGTTATATGCAGGCAGGCTTTATACCTGCCTGATTTTATGAATGTGAATTGTGAAGCATAAATCATTTCATACGCGGGTGCTTTGAGTCCGTCGGTACTTGGATTCCGTATTTTGGAATCCTATGTACCGTTACGTGACGAGAGCAGCGGAAGCGTGCCCGCATTGAAAGATTTATGCTTCACATACATTATAAAAAAGGAGCCTGCTATGAAGTACGAAGAAGTAATGGAGTATATGGAATGCAAAGTGAATATGTTGGGAAGCGTACCCGGGCTTGATTCCATCCGCGAGTTACTGAATCGTATGAGTAATCCGCAGGATGGGTTGGCTTTTATTCATGTGGCGGGAACCAACGGAAAAGGTTCGGTGTCTACCTTGATTGCCAATGCTTTAACAGCCAACGGATATAAAGTGGGACGCTATATTTCGCCGGTAATCAGCGATTACCGTGAGCGCATTCAGGTCAATAACCGTATGATTTCCAAGAATGCGGTAGCAGACGGTTTGACAGACATTTTTGATATCTGTACGAAGATGGAAGAGGAAGGCTTGGCGCATCCTACTGCCTTTGAAATTGAAACCGCACTGGGCTTTCGATATTTTAAGGATAAAAAATGTGACTTTGTAGTGCTTGAAACCGGTATGGGCGGTACTTTGGACGCTACCAATATCATACAAAATACGAAGCTGTGCGTATTTGTATCCATTAGTATGGACCATATGGCATTTTTAGGGAATACCCTGGCTGAGATTGCAGAGAACAAGGCAGGCATTCTCAAAAGCGGTTGTAAAGCCGTATCCGCGCCCCAATGCGAAGAGGTAGCAACTGTATTGAAAGAAGCCTGTAAACGCTTAAATGCGCCTTTTACAATGGTTAAAAGGGAAGATATTAAAACAGGACGCCAGAGTCTTAAGGGGCAGAAAGTGTCCTATCGGAATTACAAGCAGGTGGAGATACCCTTGCTTGGAAGTTTCCAGACCGAGAATGCTGCACTTGCGCTGGAGGCGCTGCATGTTTTGCAGGAAAGCGGTATTACTTTAAAAGAAGATAAAATCCGCAAAGGTTTTCAGGAATCCGTATGGCCCGCGCGTTTTGAAATACTGTCTCGAAAGCCTTATTTTATCGCAGACGGCGCCCATAATGAAGATGCCGTAAAAAAACTCATGGAAACAATGCGTTTCCATTTTACAAATCAGCGGATTATCTATATAATGGGAGTATTAAAGGATAAAGATTATACGCGAATGATTCAGGAGTCGGTGCCTATGGCGGAGTTTGTTTTTACGGTCACTTCGCCCAATAAGGAGCGTGCATTGCCGGCACTTGAACTTGCAAAGCAGATTCGGGAATACAATCCCAATGTTACCGCTACGGATTCCGTGGAAGAAGCCGTTGAGATGGCGAAGCTTATGGCGGGTGAAGACGGCGTTGTTCTGGCATTCGGTTCTTTATCTTATATGGGCAAGTTAAAGGCCTGTTTTGAAAAGAAGAAATAGTGTTATTGTTGCTTTTATAAGCAATCATAACAGATTATAAGTCGTTATACGGAGGCTTACAATGGTTGATGAGAAGAAAGTAAAAGAGGCGATTAGCCTTCTGTTAGAAGGAATCGGTGAAGATGTAAACAGAGAAGGTTTGAAAGATACACCGGCTCGTATTGCCCGTATGTATACAGAGATTTTGGCAGGAAATGATGATGATGCAGGCGTGCATTTATCTAAGCGTTTTCATGTTGAGAATAATGAAATGGTATTGGAAAAGGACATTGTCTTTTATTCTATGTGCGAGCACCATATGATGCCTTTTTACGGAAAGGCCCATATTGCATATATTCCAAACGGCGAAGTTGTTGGCCTTAGTAAGCTTGCAAGAACCGTGGAAGTATTTGCGAGAAGACTGCAGATTCAGGAGCAGATGACAGCGCAGATTGCGGACGCTATGATGGAAGAATTGAACCCTCAGGGTGTTATGGTTGTACTGGAAGCAGAGCATTTATGTATGACGATGCGCGGTGTTAAGAAACCGGGTAGCAAAACGGTTACTATGGCGGCAAGAGGCGCATTTGAGACGGACGAGAATTTGAAGAATATGTTTTTTCAGATGTTAAACTGCTAGTCACTGTGTAGCATCTATCGATGCAAGTATCGCGATAAAAGGGCGAATTTTTACGAATTTAGAAATAAAGATACGGACGTAAAAAGATGAAACAGGTTAATCGAATTATAGAGCATCCTGCTTACAAAGAAGCACTGGCAGAGATCGCAATCAGGGAAGAAAACAGAATTTTTTGCAGACATGATACGGACCATTTTATGAATGTGGCGCGTATTGCCATGATCCTTAACTTGGAGGAGCATCGGGACGTAGATAAAGATTTAATCTATGCAACGGCACTTTTACATGATATCGGACGTCATATCCAGTATGATGATAAAACACCTCATGAGATTGCCAGCGCAGAGATTGCGGAGCCGATTCTCAAAGACTGCGGATTCCGTAAGAAAGATATTCAGCAGATTTTACAGGCAATTCTTCTTCACAGAAGCCAGAAAGAATCGAAGAAACATGATTTGGCAGATGTAATTTATCGTGCGGACAAATTGAGCAGGGAATGTTATTTTTGCAAAGCGGCAGAGGTTTGTGACTGGAAGAAGGGCAAAAAGAATAAAGAACTAACTTATTAAGGGCAGGCAATTTGTATATTGGGAGTGTGCAGACTTGAAGATTGGGAACAGAGATTTTGATACAGCCAATAAAACCTATGTTATGGGGATTTTAAATGTTACGCCGGATTCTTTTTCAGACGGCGGAAAATATAATGAAGTAGAACTTGCGCTTAAAAAGGCCGAAGAGATGATGCACGATGGTGCGGATCTCATTGATGTGGGTGGTGAGTCTACGAGACCGGGCTATGTTCCTGTCAGCGTACAGGAAGAGATTGAAAGAGTCGTCCCGGTGATTGAAGCGATTAAGAAGAACTTGGATATACCGGTATCGCTGGATACCTATAAAGTTGAAGTTGCAAAGGCAGGAATCGCAGTCGGTGCGGATTTGATTAATGATATTAAGGGATTGCAGGAAAGTCCTGAAATGGCGAGACTGATTGCGGAAAAAAAGGTAGCTTGTTCCATTATGCATAACCGTGAATTTATGAATTATAATCAGTTTTTTACGGATATGCAGAATGATTTGTCGGCATATATTGAAACAGCAAGGAAGGCCGGTATTGCCGATGATAAAATTATTATCGACCCGGGCGTTGGCTTTGCCAAAACCCATGAGCAGAATCTGGAAGTGATTAACAGATTGGAGCAGTTCCATTGTTTCGGCTATCCGATTCTTCTGGGAACTTCGCGCAAGTCCGTAATCGGACTTACTTTAGATCTTCCGGTTTTTGAACGGGTAGAAGGTACATTGGTTACAACGGTTATGGCCGTCATGAAAGGCTGTTCTTTTGTCAGAGTGCATGACATTAAGGAAAATGTCAGGGCAATCCGTATGACGGAGGCAATTCTCGGAAAATAGTAAAAGGTGGGGACTTTATAGATGGATCAGATTGTGATTAAAGGTTTGGAAATATTTGCAAACCACGGAGTTTTTAAGGAAGAGCAGGAAAAGGGGCAGAATTTTATTGTGAATGCAACCCTTTATTTTGATACGGCCAAAGCAGGCAGAACAGATGAATTGTCGGACTCTGTGGACTATGGCAAAGTCTGCGAATTAATCAAGGATTTTATGACGCAGTACAGAATGAATCTTTTGGAGACTATTGCAAACCGTCTTGCCAGAAAGATTCTTATGGCGTTTCCCGAAATCGAGGCGGTAACCTTGGAAATTGAGAAACCCCAGGCACCCATTCCTATGAAGTTTGAGAATGTGTCGGTTAAAATTCACCGCAGTTGGCATACTGCTTTTATCGCCTTTGGTTCCAATATGGGCGACCGTATGAGCTATATTAATGATGCAATTGCGAATTTAAAGGCAGATATGCGATGTGAGGTTAAGAAAGTATCCAAGTTTGTGGAGAGCAAGCCTTATGGTGGCGTGGAGCAGGAGAACTTTTACAATGGTGTGCTTGAATTAAGAACATTATTGGAGCCCAAGGAGTTGTTGGAATTCTTACAGGCGGAAGAACGTCACGCAGGTCGCGTGCGCAAAGAGCACTGGGGTCCCAGAACGTTGGATTTGGATATTCTGTATTTTGATGATATGGTAATTGAAAATGATGATTTGACCATTCCCCATGTAGATATGCAGCATCGCGATTTTGTACTGGTGCCTTTAAGCGAAATTGCACCATATAAAAGACATCCCCTTATTGGCTTAACCAGTAAGGAGATGCTTAAAAGATTAAAAGATTCTTATGTTACTCGGAAATAGGAACTGCATTGAAAGCAGCGTCAAATTCCGAAACTTCGGTACCGCCGTGGGCTACTTTGAAGGTGGCGAGTTCGTTACCGAATTCTTGAAAATATACATATTGGGAAGTGGTATTGATGTTATTGTAAAAACCTTCCGCAAGCATAATTTCCTCCGAACCGTCAAGGCTCATACGAACAAGGCCGGGCTGTGTGTCGGAGGATTTTTGATAGTAAATATAATTATCCGTCACGTTAAATGTATCTATACGGTCTGTGGTAAGCACTTCGATTTTATCTTCGCTCAAACTGTAGCGACAAAGCTTATATCCTTCTAAAATATCCATAAAATAAACATAATCGCCCTGGCGCACCGGATTCCACATATTGTATTTTACAACGGTGGAAGTAGCACCCGTATAGGTGTCTAACTGATATAAAAAGTGTGAGTTTGTATTGTCATTATAGTAAATACGACCGTTGTACGCGCTGGCGGGATAAATTTTCTCTTCGGATAAAACGGTCTCTTCTTCACCGTCGATACTGATTTTTAACAGGTTAATACCGCCGTTGTCCAGAACACTTTGAACATAAATATGGTTATCTACAAGTAAAAGTGTTCCGGCCGGGTCACGACTTAAGGTTTCCAAATTACTGCCGTCTTTGTCGGAGCGGTAGACACCGATAACACGACGCACAAAACCCAGACCTGATGAGGCAGAAGAATCACTCATATAATAATAGAGATAATCACCGCCGGTATTGATGGATTTTACCTTGCTGGCAGATAATCGTTCTATTTCGGTTTCATCTGCATTCATTACATACAAAGCACCGTTATCGTAAGAGTTTGAGAAGTAAACCTTTCCATCGGAGTCTTCGCAGAAATATCCACCATTGTAAAGATTGCCTGCAGTATTTCCTACGGTACCGGAAGGATTCTCAGGGATACGATTAATAAAAGAGTTTACAACAAACAGCACGGCCAATACCACAAAGATGCCGGCAATAATTAAAATTGCTTTGATTTTATCTTTCATATAAATTCATTTCCTTTTCACAAAAAAGAACTCTTTTTAAGATATAATAAGTATACGATAGAGAACATAAAATAGCAACGAAAAACTGTTTGACAGAAGGTGCATAAAAGAAAGAAAACCTTGTCTAAAAACTGTGGAAATTAAGTTGTATAACCGCGCTTTTTTTAGTAAAATAAAAGTAGTATTGGGTAAAGGAATAAACATATGAAAAAGAAAACATTTGCGGCGATTGATGTGGGCTCTCACGAGCTTGCCATGAAAATAGTTGAAGTATCACCCCAGACCGGATTGAAGGTGGTGGATCACATCCGCTATGGCCTGGATATCGGTACGGAATCTTATAAGACAGGGAAGCTTTCTTACGAACATATGGAAGAACTGTGCCATGTGCTTCGTGAGTTTGTTAAGATTATGCAATCTTATAAGGTTGAGGATTACAAGGCATATGGAACCAGTGCCATCAGGGAACTGGACAATACCATTATTGTCTTGGATCAGATTGAGAAGAAAACAGGAATTAAGGTGAGTTGCTTGAGCAATTCTGAGCAACGTTTCTTAGATTACAAGTCTATTGCGGCCCAGGGCGAGGAATTCCATAAAATTATCGAAAACGGTACCGCAATTCTTGATATCGGCGGTGGAAGTATCCAGTTGTCTTTGTTTGACAAAGAGGCATTGGTTGCAACTCAGAACATCCGCCTTGGTGTTTTGCGTTTGTATGAAAAGATGCGTTACATTGAGGTGAAACCCAGCCAATATCAGTCTGTTTTGGCGGAATTGATTGATACCCAGCTGGCAGTGTTTAAGAAGTTATATTTAAAGGACCGCGAAATCCGTAATTTGATTGTCGTAGACGATTATGTATCGGCAGTCATTAAGCACGTTTATCCTGAAATTGATAAAAAGGGTTTCGTTGAGCGTAAGAAGTTTCTTGATAAAATGAAAGAAATGCAAATCAAGAACAGGGCAGACGTAGCAAAACAGCTTCGTATAGGCGAAGAAAATGTGCCTTTGCTTCGCATTTCCTCCCAGCTGATTAAAAGCGCGCTGGAGTTTCTCGGAGCAGAATATTTGTGGGTGCCCGGTGTGACCTTGTGTGACGGTATTGCTTATGATTATGCCGAAAGCAACAAGTGGATTAAGCCTACTCATAATTTTGAGGAAGATATTATTGCCTGTGCCAAGAATATCAGCAAGCGTTACCAGGGAAGCAAGCGTCGCGGTGAGACTTTGGAGCAGATTTGCTTGACGATTTTTGACAGTATGAAAAAGGTTCATGGTCTGGGTAAAAGAGAGAGACTTCTTTTACAGATTGCAACCCTTTTACACGACTGCGGTAAGTATTTGAATATGGTGTCGGTAGGAGAATGTTCTTATCACGTTGTAATGAACACTGAAATTATCGGCCTTTCACACTTGGAGCGTGAAATGGTGGCCAATATCGTGAAATTCAATCATGAAGATTTTGCATATTATGACGAGATTACCAAGGACGGCGATATTGATAAGGATGCGTATTTGGTAGTTGCCAAGCTTACGGCGATTCTTCGAGTGGCAAACGGTTTGGATAAGACGCATAAGCAGAAGTTTAAAGATGTCAAAACCAATATTCATGAGAATGAATTATGGATTCAGGTAGATACGGCAGAGAACATTGCGCTTGAAAAGGGCTTGTTCTGGAATGCGGCAAGATTCTTTGAGGAAGTATACAACATCAAACCTGTAATTAAGCAAAAGAGAAGTATTTAACCTTGTAAATCACGGTGAAGTGACATAGGAAAAATATATTTTTAAGAAAAAGTAATTAAACGGGGATTATAAAATGCAGGAAAAAAGAAACTATGGTGCACCGGAGAATTTCTCAAACCGGGAATTGTCTTGGATGGCTTTTAATGAAAGAATTTTGGGGGAAGCAAGGGATAAGACCCTGCCCTTGTTTGAGCGCGTTAAATTTTTAAGTATTACCGCGTCAAATCTGGATGAATTTTTTATGGTGCGTGTTGCATCTTTGAAAGATATGGTGGATGCAGGGTATTCAAAGCCTGATATTGCGGGAATGTCGCCGAAGGAACAGTTAAAGAAACTGAATAAGGCAACCCACAGTCTGGTCAGTCTTCAGTATTCTACCTATAACCGTTCACTGGTGCCCCAGTTAGAACAAAACGGTCTTGTGATTGTGGAAAAGCACGAGGATTTAACAGAGGAACAGGCGGAGTACGTAGACCAGTATTTTGAGGAAAATGTATATCCTGTTTTAACGCCCATGGCGGTGGATTCGTCAAGACCCTTTCCGCTGATTCGTAATAAGTCTTTGAATATAGGTGCCCTCCTTTGTAAAAAGGGTGAAAAAGGGGAAGAGGAATTTGCAACGGTTCAGGTCCCCAGCGTATTGAGCCGTATTGTAGTGATTCCCTCCAAGGGAGAAGAAACGGTTATTATTCTTTTGGAAGAAGTAATCGAGCGGAATATTCAGAAGTTGTTTTTAAATTATAATGTAATTTGTGCCCATCCGTTTCGAATTATGCGTAATGCGGACCTTTCCATTGATGAGGATGAGGCGGAAGACCTTCTGAAAGAAATCGAGCGTCAGGTTAAGAAACGCCAGTGGGGCAAGGCAATCCGTCTGGAAGTGGAAGACGGTGTAAATAAGAGACTTTTAAATATTTTAAAAGAAGAATTGGACGTAGAAGAAGACGATATATTCAAGATTAACGGTCCCTTGGATTTGACTGTGCTGATGAAGGTGTATGGCCTGGAGGGCTTTACACATTTGAAGAATCCGCCTCACGAGCCGGTAGAGGTGCTGGAATTTAGTAAAGATGAGGATGTTTTTACCTCAATTCGCAGACAGGATATTCTGATGCATCACCCGTATCAGAGCTTTGAGCCTGTGGTGGAATTTATCCGCCAGGCAGCAAAAGATAAGGACGTTTTGGCGATTAAGCAGACCCTGTATCGTGTCAGCGGTAATTCGCCGATTATTGCGGCACTTGCCCAGGCAGCAGAGAACGGAAAACAGGTATCCGTACTGGTTGAGTTGAAAGCAAGATTCGATGAAGAGAATAATATTGTATGGGCCAAAAAGCTTGAAAAGGCAGGTTGCCATGTTATTTACGGTCTCGTTGGATTAAAGACCCATAGTAAAATTACATTGGTTGTGCGCCGTGAAAATGACGGTATCCGAAGATATGTTCATCTTGCCACCGGTAATTATAATGATGCAACCGCTAAGTTATATACAGACTTGGGACTTTTTACCTGCAACGAGGCAATCGGTGAGGATGCAACAGCGGTATTTAATATGCTTTCGGGTTATTCAGAGCCACTGAACTGGAATCAGCTGTCATTGGCGCCACTTTGGATGAAGGACCGCTTTTTATACCTGATTGAACGCGAGAAGAAGCATGCCAAGGCAGGGGAGCAGGCACATATTATCGCCAAGATGAATTCCCTTTGTGATAAGGACATTATCGTAGCCTTGTATGAGGCTAGTAGTGCAGGCGTTAAGATTGACTTGATTATCCGCGGTATCTGTTGTTTGAAGGTGGGGATTCCCGGTGTGAGCGAGAATATTACCGTGCGTTCTATCGTAGGTAATTTCTTAGAGCACAGCCGTATTTACTACTTTGAAAATGGTGGCAACCCCGAGTATTATTTAAGTTCTGCGGACTGGATGCCCAGAAACTTAGAGCGTCGTGTGGAAATTCTCTTCCCCATACTGGAGAAGAATTTGCAGGAGAAGGTAAGACACATTTTAGATTGCCAGTTAAAAGACACCTTAAAAGCGCAGATTTTACAGCCGGACGGTACCTATGATAAAATCGATAAAAGAGGTAAGGTTTTATTCGGTTCACAGGCATTTTTTGCAGAAGAGGCTGCAAAGCTTGTAAAAGAAGCAAAGAAACAGGTAACGGATAAGAGGGTTTTTATTCCGGAAACCAAACCCGAAGGAGCGGAGGAAGAATAGATGAAATTTATTCTGGCGTCGGCATCTCCCAGACGTAAGGAGTTGCTTGAACAGATTGGAATGAAGTTTGAAGTGCGTGTAAGCGAAGCCGAGGAGATTACAGAGGCTACAGAGCCGGCAGAATATGTTATGGAGTTATCTTTTCTGAAGGCAGAAGATGTGGCAGGGAAAATCCCCGTAATGTACGATGCAAGAGGCATTAACCAGGATTTTGTGGTAATCGGTTCCGATACGGTGGTGGCTGCTGAAGGAGAGATTTTAGGTAAGCCGAAGGATAAGGACGATGCACGAAGAATGATTGCCATGTTATCCGGGAAAACGCATCAGGTATATACCGGTGTTACATTAATGATTTTTAAGGAAGAGCGGATGACCCGTGAAACCTTTTATGAGAAGACGGATGTTACTTTTTATGAGATGACTGAAAAGCAGATTGAGGAGTATATTAATTGTCCTGAGCCTTATGATAAAGCAGGCGCGTACGCCATCCAGGGGCTTTGCAGTGCTTATATTAAGGGTATTAATGGTGATTATGCCAGCGTGGTAGGGTTGCCGGTATCAAGGATTTGTCACGAGCTTACGAAGTATGGAATTGAGTGGGCAGAGTAGCCGGGATTCCGGGTTTGAGTTAGTGTGTCGTGTAGACAATAATATAATATTTGTTAAGTAAATATGGAAGAAAAAATAGGAGGTTTAGATCATGAATTACGATAAAGAAGTTTTACAGGCGTTTTTGGAGAAACAGTTGCAGCTATTTCCGGAGAAGGTAGCTGAAACAGAAGAAGAGGCTGCTGATTTCTTAGATGAATGTATGGCAGTAGTAGTGAACTCTGTAAAAGAAGTATGGGAGTACTTTGACGAAGCCGGACTTGATGTAGAAGAATACGATGAGAAGTCTATTCTGGAAGCGGAAGAAGTGTTTGAAGTAGGCGACGGAAGATATTTGATTCTGGAAGCATAAAATTGTCGCTTTTATCTTTGTAGTATGATATAATAAAGTTGTTGAAGTATAGTGCTTGCGTATGCAAGTTGTAATGCGCCAATAGTTGCCGATATTACCTGATTACGCCCACCAAGAGAAGGAAGATTATTATGGAAATCAGAGAAATTACCTCCTCATTTAAGATGAGCATAACCATATCAAACCAGCAGTCCAGTATGACGCTGAATTCAGATATCGCCTTTGTGGAAGGCGATAAGCTTTATGTTGTGCCTTTTGAACATAATGGGGTGATTTTGAATTTCAATTCCGGCAGTGTGGCAATCTCCATGATTGCATATCAGGAAGAGAAGACGCCCTATTTGTGGAAGATCGTACAAATTAATCGCGAGACTGTGGATGGTGTGAATTATCATGTAATCACCAGCCCTGTGAGTGGTGTTAAAATTAACCGCCGTGAGAATTTCAGGGTTTTCATCGGCATTGACGGTAAGGCTACGGTATTAGGTAAGGAAGTGCCTTTTGACGTAATGGTCAAAGATGTCAGTGAAAGTGGTTTTGCAATTTTGGTTGATGTTACAACAGAAGTTAAAATCAATAAGAACGAAGCGGTAATGATTGATTTTTATGATAAGGCAATAGACGAGAAGTTTACGTTGACCGGGCGTGTTGTGCGCGCGGAAGTGGATGAGCGATATGTTTTATACGGTTGTCGTTTGCTGAAAGACAATGATTTGGTGCGAAGATATATTGCGAATAAGCAATTGGCCAACAGAGTAAACAGTAACAAAAAGAAAATATAAGAAAAAAGAAGCGTTGCAAAGCGGAGATGAACCGCAGATGCAACGCTTTTTATTATAATTATCTGTTATTAATAATCTTAGTTAATTCAACGGGATCAACAATCTTGCCGTCCTTGTAAACTCTCATGTTACCGGAAGCGATTTCGTCGATTAAGATTACTTCGTCGTTGTTGTAACCAAATTCGAACTTGATATCCCAAAGGTCAAGGCCTAAGGTCTTTAAGTCGTCAGCAACAATCTTGGTAATCTTTAAAGTCTGTTCTTTCATACTTTCAAACATTGCGGGAGTCATAATGCCTAATGCAGCAAGACCTTCGCTTGTTACCAAAGGATCACCGAGTGCATCGTTCTTGAAGGTACATTCTACATAACCGCCTTCTAAAACGGTACCGTTTTCAATGTATTCGCCATATCTGCGGATGAAGCTACCTGTTGCTACCAAACGGCAGATTACTTCAAGTCCGTGACCAAATACAGTTGCAGGAAGAACTTCCATAGTAGCTTCGTCAAGGTTTGCACTTACATAGTGTGTCTTGATGCCAGCTTCTTTTAAAAGTTCAAAATAGTGGATAGATGTCTGTAAGTTTGCCTTACCGATACCTTCAATAGTAAGACCTACAGAGTTCTCACCGGGATCAAAAACGCCGTCTTTTCCGGTACAGTCGTCTTTGAACTTCAACATAACATTGCCATTTTCAAGGCTGTAAACATCTTTTGTTTTACCTTCATAGATTTTTTTCATCTTTTATTCGTCCCTTCTGTATAGAATTTAAAAAAATCTTTAACATAGACAATTTATCACAAAGTTTGTACATTTACAATTTTTTTTTGCGAAGAAATACAAATTTTTTTAAAAATTTACATTTGGCATATAATTAGCAGTATATAAAATTGTACCTCAGTATTTATTAAAGATGAAAAAATTAGTTTTCAGCCAGCTTCTCTAAGAAGGGTGCCAAACCTTCATGATTGTTATCCATAAAAGTAATAAAACGCGCTGCGGCCTTTGCTGCAGGGATACCGTTTAAAAGCACTGTGGGATAAGCGGCGGCTTCCAACATAGGTAAGTCGTTTTCGGCATCGGCGAATGCGTAGGAATATTTGTAGTCGACGCCTGCGTAATCACAAACGAATTTCAGAGCTGTTCCTTTTGTGGTGCCGTAGGGCAGGATTTCCAGGAACCAGTCGTTCGAGAAGAAGCATTGTACTTTGCCGGCATATTTTTCTTCGACTTTGGAACGAAACGCTTCCAAAAGTTCGCGGTTATCCAAGTCTACAGCCAGAAGCTTGTAGGTTTCCAAACCTTCCGCAGCAATATCGGGAAGCAGTTCATATTCGTTCTTAACGTATTCGCAGTAAAAAGTAACATTTTTATTTATGGATTCCGTCAAAACCTTCGTGTCGGAATAGGATTGCAAGTGCACACCCATTTCTTTCGCAAGGTCTCGAATTCCCGCAATGATGTCAGTAGACAATTTTACGCTGTGCAACATTTCTTTGTTTTGAAGATGATATATTTGACTTCCGTTAAAAGAAGAAATCAGCGGATTGCAATTCGAAAGCCCCAAACGTTCTACAATTTTAATAATGCTGCTGTAGGCGCGGCCTGAAGAGATAACAAAGATATGTCCTTTGGTAACGCAGGCTTCCAAGGCGGCTCTGGTGCGGGGGGAGATGGTTTTCTCATCATTTAAAAGGGTGCCGTCCAAGTCGAAGAAGAGTACGGATTTGGCATCTTTTTCGAAGGGGATGTAGCGCTCTAAATAGGCGTTTTTAATTTTATCCAAGAGTTCTTCCGGCACAAAAAGATGACCGCGACCGTTGCCTAAATCGATGTCTTTCTTGTTGGTGCCGTGGAAGTCGGAACCGCCTGTAATCAGCAAATCATATTTGGCAGCAAGGCGTTTCACGTAACGTTCTTCGCTGGGGGCATAGGTGCTGTAAACCGCTTCTATTCCCATGAGACCGACTTCTTTTAACTCGCTTACCAGTTTATCCAGATTGGCGTCGGATAAGCGGTATAAAATAGGATGGGCAAGTACGGGAATGCCGCCTGCTTCGAGAATTAAGGATACGGCCTGGGCGGGTGAAATCTTTTCGCGGGGCACAAAGGCTTTGCAATGGTCGCCTACGTAACGCTCGAAGGCTTCTTTCATGCTTTTTACATAGCCCTTGTCTAAGAGGAAGCGGGCATAGTGGGCACGTGTAACAACTGCGCCTTTAAACCGTTCCATCAGTTCTTCATAGGTGATATCAATGCCCTGTTCGGCAAGCTTTTCACACATTTTACGGTTGCGATTGACTCTGGATTCCTGAAACGCAGTCAAATGTTCTTGGAACTTCGGGTTGTAGGGATTGATATACAAACCTAAAATGTGTATGTCTTTTCCAAAATATTCGGTGGATAGTTCGATTCCGGGAACGATTTCGATATTTTTATCCTTGGCATAATCCATAATCTCTTCCAGACCGGTTGTAGTGTCGTGGTCTGTCAGTGCGATGGCTTTTAAATTTTTATAGATGGCCAAATCCACCAATTCCTTTGTGGTACAGGTGCCGTCAGAATGAGTGGAATGTACGTGTAAGTCGATTGCCTGCATAAGGACCTCCGTATTTCTTAATTGCATTATATATCATAGCATATTTGGTCTTAATTTGTTTAGATGAAAAAGTGAATTTCGATATCATAATAAAATTGCAGATGCCATATCAGCAGCATCTGCAATTATTATACCGATATTAATCTTCGCTCTTGTTTACGGAATAAATGGTACGTTTTCTTGCCATTTCATCGCTTTCAAGGTATTCATCGTAAGTCGTAATCTTATCGATTAAAGTACCGTTGGGAAGGATTTCCATAATACGATTTGCGGTTGTCTGCACAAACTGGTGGTCGTGGCAGGAGAAGAGTTCTACACCGCTGAACTTAATCATACCGTTGTTGAGTGCGGTAATGGATTCCATATCCAAGTGGTTGGTGGGTTCGTCAAGGATTAAGCAGTTCGCACCGCTAATCATCATTTTACTAAGAAGACATCGTACCTTTTCACCACCGGATAATACGCGGACTTTCTTAACACCGTCTTCGCCGGCAAAAAGCATTCTTCCCAAGAAACCACGTACATAGGTGATGTCCTTAACGGGAGAGTAGCCCATTAACCAGTCAGCGATGGTTAAGTCGCTGTCGAACTCTTTGGTGTTATCCTTGGGGAAGTAAGCCTGTGAAGTGGTAACACCCCACTTGTAGGTTCCTTCGTCCGGTTCTAATTCGCCTGTGAGAATTTTGAACAATGTAGTCTTGGCAATTTCGTTGCTGCCGACAAAAGCTACTTTATCTTCACGTCCTAAAATAAAGGAGATGTTGTCCAAAACTTTCTCGCCGTTGATGGTCTTGCTGATGCCTTCTACGGAAAGTACTTCGTTACCGATTTCACGTTCGGGACGGAAGTCGATGTAAGGGTACTTACGGCTTGAGGGTTTGATGGTATCCAATTCAATCTTTTCCAAAGCTTTCTTACGTGAAGTAGCCTGCTTTGATTTGGAAGCGTTTGCGGAGAAACGGGAGATAAATTCCTGTAATTCCTTAATCTTTTCTTCCTTCTTCTTGTTAGCTTCCTTCATCTGTTTGATTAACAACTGGCTGGATTCGTACCAGAAGTCGTAGTTTCCGGCATATAACTGGATTTTACCATAGTCAATGTCAGCGGTATGGGTACATACCTTATTTAAGAAATAACGGTCGTGGGATACCACGATTACGGTATTTTCAAAGTTGATTAAGAATTCTTCCAACCAAGCGATAGCGTCCAAATCCAAGTGGTTAGTAGGCTCGTCAAGTAAAAGGATGTCGGGGTTGCCGAACAATGCCTTGGCAAGAAGGATTTTAACCTTTTCGTTACCGCCTAAATCACTCATAAGAGAGTAGTGGATGTCGGTTTCGATACCAAGACCGTTTAAAAGGTTTGCAGCGTTGGATTCTGCTTCCCAACCGTCCATTTCGGCAAATTCGCCTTCCAATTCGCTGGCGCGGATACCGTCTTCGTCGGTAAAATCTTCTTTGGCGTAGATGGCTTCCTTTTCCTTCATTACTTCGTAAAGACGGGGATTACCCATAATTACGGTGTCCATTACGGTATAGCTATCATATTTAAAGTGGTCCTGCTCCAACACGGAAAGTCTCTGGCCGGGGGTAATGCTGATATCACCGGTTGTGGTTTCCAGTTCGCCGGAGAGAAGTTTTAAGAAGGTAGACTTACCGGCACCGTTGGCACCGATTAAACCATAGCAGTTTCCTTCTGTAAATTTAATGTTTACTTCTTCAAATAACGCTTTTTTACCAAAGCGCAGGGATACATTGTTTGCACTAATCATTTCAATAACTCCGTTTCTTTAAATGCTAAAATTGCGCACCATTTCTTATTGTACATACTTTTATAAAAAAAGCAAGGAAGTTTATTGTTTTTATTATGGAAGAAACTCAAATGGTATCAGTTGATAATAAAAAGGGAATGTAACATAAGCTACATTCCCTAAAATTTTATTTATACATTCTGGTCAACAACCTGATTCTTTCCGTGGCCTTTACCATAGTAGAGTCTGTTGTCAGCCTGCTGAATCAAGTGCTCGATTCTGTCACCGGCTTTGGCTTGTGCAACACCGAAGGTCATAGTCACACGCATTGACTGTCCGCCGTGTTCCACTTTGGAAGAGGAGATATTTAAGCGGATGCGTTCTGCGATGTTTCTTGCGGCTTCCAAATCACCTTTGATAATAATCAGGATTTCTTCACCACCCCAACGGCATACAGAGTCGCAATCGCGCAACTGGGAAGTGATGGTGTTTGCTACCATAACAAGAACCTTGTCGCCGGCATCATGACCATAATTATCGTTAATCTTTTTAAAGTCGTCGATGTCGCCGAGGATAACGCTGAAGGGTGCATTGTCACGCTGTAATTCATGCATAGACACATTCAAAACCTGCATCATACTGCGTCGGTTCGGTAACTTGGTCAATGGATCGCGGTTCGCAAACTGCTGTAACTGCTGATTACGCTTCTCCAATGCAGCACTGTTATTCTTCATTTCCCACGTGAATAACAGTGAGAAAATAATCATCATAACGAAAGAAATAATTACGTTAAAAATTTCAACCAACTGCGTCGTTACGGAAGGTTCCACAATAAATAAGGGGTCGTGTACCAACTCAAATAATAATGACGTAACGTACGTAAGCATTGCAGCTATGGAAGTTACAAAAGGAAACAATGTTCTTCCCTTGAAATCCTTAATAGTCGAAGTAATATAGAAGATTCCCGGAACGATTGCGAGGCAGTACAAATTGAAACGCATAATGGTACCGATACAGAAGGAGGTAACCAGTACGAATACAATAATTTCAATACTTGCGGTAATCGTGGTTAGAATATATTTCTTCTTCTTGGCGAGTTCCATCAGCAACTGATAAATACCGAATGAAACGAAGTTATATAAACAAAGCCATATATTCTCGTTAAAAGCAAAGAAAATTGCAATTAAAACATGAATAAATGAAATGGCTGTCATTGTATATCCGACCTTAGTGCGGTCAGAGATATATTCTTCGCCATTGATTAAGTTTTTGATATATGTAATCACATTTTTAAAAAAGGCAGACATAGTTATCACCTCTTATTTTTATTTGGAAAGTCTTACTAATTATACTTGCAAAGTATAATTACATATAGAATACCACTTCTTTTACAATATTGAAAGAAAAAAATTACAAATGTTTGGCAAATATATCAAATTTGTGATGTTAAAAACATACAAATATTTTTGAACAAAATGTGAAAAGTCTAAAAATTAGGCGCAAATGGGCGAAATTGGAGTTTACAAAAGAATAAGGAAGATATATAATTTTAATGTTGCCCTAAGCAACGGTATATAATTCCTGAAAAAGGCTTGCTACCGATTAAGAGGAGGCAGGCAAGAAGACAAGAGAAAAGTAGGATAATCAATATAAAAGGAGGCATTTGTAATGAAGTTAGTACCTTTAGGAGACAGAGTTGTTTTAAAGCAGCTTGTAGCAGAAGAGACTACCAAATCCGGCATTGTTTTACCCGGACAGACGAAAGAGAAACCCCAGGAAGCAGAAGTGGTGGCAGTTGGCCCCGGAATCCTTCCTGACGGAAAAGAAATTAAAATGAGCGTGAAGGCAGGCGATAAGGTAATTTACACCAAGTATGCCGGCACGGAAGTAAAGATGGACGGAGAAGAGTACATACTCGTAAAGCAGTCTGACATTCTCGCAATCGTAGAGTAAGCAAAAAGGTTTGCTGATGTACGAAAGCGAAAAGAAAGAGACAGTATATTATATAAAATTCGGAGGTTGTCAAAAATGGCAAAAGAAATTAAGTATGGTGCGGAAGCACGTGCCGCTTTGGAAGCCGGCGTAAATAAACTTGCGGATACCGTAAGAGTAACATTGGGACCTAAGGGAAGAAACGTTGTATTGGATAAGTCTTTCGGCGCACCCTTAATCACAAATGACGGTGTTACTATTGCAAAAGAAATCGAATTGGAAGATTCATTCGAAAATATGGGCGCACAGCTTGTAAAAGAAGTTGCAACCAAGACAAATGATGTGGCAGGTGACGGTACAACAACAGCAACCGTTCTTGCACAGGCTATGATTAATGCAGGTATGAAGAATCTGGCAGCAGGCGCAAACCCCATCGTTTTAAGAAAGGGTATGAAGAAGGCTACCGATTGTGCAGTGGAAGCAATTGCACAGATGAGTTCTAAGGTAAACGGCAAGGAACATATTGCCAGAGTTGCAGCTATTTCAGCAGGCGATGACGCAGTAGGAAATATGGTTGCCGACGCTATGGAAAAGGTTTCGGGAGACGGTGTAATCACTATTGAAGAAAGCAAGACCATGCAGACAGAGCTCGACCTTGTAGAAGGTATGCAGTTCGACCGCGGTTATTTATCAGCTTATATGGCTACAGATATGGAAAAGATGGAAGCGGTTCTTGAGAATCCTTATATCCTTATCACAGATAAAAAAATCAGCAATATCCAGGAAATTCTTCCCGTACTTGAGCAGATTGTTCAGTCCGGTGCAAAGATGCTTATTATTGCAGAAGACATCGAAGGTGAAGCACTTACAACCCTTATCGTAAACAAGTTAAGAGGTACCTTCAATGTAGTAGCTGTTAAGGCACCCGGATACGGCGACAGAAGAAAAGCAATGCTTGAAGATATCGCAATTCTTACAGGCGGTAAGGTAATCAGCGAAGAACTCGGCCTTGATTTAAAAGAAGCTACACTTGCTGACATGGGTCGTGCAAAATCTGTTAAGGTACAGAAAGAAAACACTATCATCGTTGATGGCGCAGGAGATGCTAACGCTATCGCTGCAAGAGTTGGTCAGATTAAGAGACAGGTGGAAGAAACCACCTCAGAATTCGATAGAGAGAAACTTCAGGAACGTCTTGCCAAATTAGCAGGCGGTGTTGCGGTAATCCGTGTTGGTGCTGCTACAGAAACTGAAATGAAGGAAGCAAAGCTTCGTATGGAAGATGCTTTGGCAGCTACCAGAGCAGCAGTAGAAGAAGGCATTATCGCAGGCGGCGGTTCTGCATATATCCACGCTTCTAAGAAAGTAAAAGCTTTGGCTGAAACTTTGGAAGGTGATGAAAAGACCGGTGCTAAGATTGTACTTAAGGCATTGGAAGCACCTCTTTACTACATCTCTGCAAATGCAGGTCTTGACGGAAGCGTAATCATTAACAAGGTTTATGAATCTGAAGCCGGCGTAGGTTTCGATGCATATAAAGAAGAGTACGTAAACATGGTAGAAGCAGGTATTCTTGATCCTGTAAAGGTAACAAGAAGTGCATTACAGAACGCAACCAGCGTTGCATCAACACTTCTTACTACAGAATCTGTTGTAGCTACCATTAAAGAAGATGCACCTGCAATGCCTGCAGGCGGCGGAATGGGTATGATGTAATTTTTTAACAAAGGAGAAAAGTAAAATGAAAAAGTTTTTAGTTGTTTTATGTGCAGCAACAATGATGTTATCACTTTGCGCATGCGGTTCTAGCAAGGAATTGATTATGGCGACCAACGCTGAATTCCCTCCCTATGAATATCATGAGGGCGAAGAAATCGTAGGTATCGACGTGGAAATCGCTCAGGCAATTGCAAATGAAATGGGCAGAGAACTCGTAATCGAAGATATGAACTTTGACTCTATTATCATGGCTGTTACCACAGGTAAGGCTGATATCGGTGTTGCTGGTCTTACTATCACAGAAGATCGTTTGGAATCCGTTAACTTCTCAACACCTTATACAACTGCAGCACAGGTTATCATCGTAAAAGAAGGCAGTGATATTGCTTCTCCCGATGATTTGGTAGGAAAGACCGTAGGCGTTCAGCTTGGTACAACAGGTGACATCTATGCAGGTGATATTGAAGATGCAACCGTTGAACGTTACAACAAGGGTTACGAAGCTGTTCAGGCACTTCTTCAGGATAAGGTTGATGCGGTTATGATCGACTCACAGCCTGCAAACGTATTCGTAGAGCAGAACGAAGGCATCTATGTAATCGATGAAGCGTTCACCTATGAAGAATATGCTATCGCGGTAGCGAAGGAAGATACAGAATTGTTGGAAGAAATCAACGCAGCAATTGCTAAACTTGAAGAGTCAGGTGAACTTCAGGCAATCATTGACAAGTACATTGCAGCTGAATAATTACTACGGAGATTTTCATGGATTTTATAACGAATTTTTTTACGGATTTTGCAAATGATTTTTATTTGAACTTTATAAAAGAAGACCGTTGGAAATATATCGTTGACGGATTGGGAGTTACTTTACAGGTAACTCTCTTTGCCGTTTTAATCGGTATTGCTTTGGGCTTCATTGTGGCGGTAATTCGTTCCACACATGACAAGACCGGAAGTCTCAAATTCTTAAACTGGTTATGTCACATTTATCTTACCGTAATCAGAGGCACACCGGTTTTGGTTCAGCTTTTGATTATCTACTTTGTTATTTTCGGTAGTGTACGTGTTGACAAGGTTTTTGTGGCTGTAATCGCCTTCGGTATCAATTCCGGTGCATATGTGGCCGAAATTGTCCGTGGCGGTATTATGTCCATTGATGCCGGCCAGTTTGAGGCAGGACGAAGCCTTGGTTTCAACTATACGCAGACTATGATTCACATTGTACTGCCTCAGGCATTGAAGAATGTACTCCCTGCTTTGGGTAACGAATTTATTGTTTTGTTAAAAGAAACTTCCGTAGCAGGATACATTGCGTTGGAAGATTTGACAAAGGGTGCGGATATCATCCGTAGCCAGACTTTTGCACCTATGATGCCCCTGCTTGCGGTAGCGGCAATTTACCTTGCCTTTGTAATGCTGCTTAGCTGGCTGATTAAGTTGCTTGAAAGGAGGTTACGTAACAGTGAACGATAAGAAAAGATTACAAATGGAAGAAATGAAAGCTGTTTGGGAAACCTCCGGCGCACCGTTGATTCAGGTAAAAGATTTGGAGAAACATTTTGATGATTTACATGCATTAAATGGTGTATCCGTCGATATCAATAAGGGAGATGTTGTGTTTGTGGTTGGTCCTTCCGGATCCGGTAAAAGTACCTTTTTGCGTTGTTTAAACCGCTTGGAAGAGCCTACAGCCGGTGCGATTTTATTCGAAGGTGTCAACATCACGGATAGAATGACTGACATCAACCTGCATCGTCAGAAGATGGGGATGGTATTCCAGCAGTTTAATTTATTCCCCCATATGACCATTATGAAAAATCTGACCTTGGGTCCTATGAAGCTTCAGAATATGTCCAAAGAAGCGGCGGAAGCGCAGGCGATGGAACTTTTGGAACGTGTAGGTTTGGCGGACAGAGCGGATGCATATCCGAATCAGTTGTCCGGCGGTCAGAAACAACGTATTGCCATCGTGCGTGCACTTTGTATGAAGCCTGATGTAATGTTGTTTGATGAACCGACTTCGGCCCTTGACCCTGAAATGGTTGGTGAAGTTCTTGCGGTTATGCGTGACTTGGCGAAAGAGAAGATGACGATGGTGGTTGTTACCCACGAAATGGCATTTGCCAAAGAAGTTGCCAGCCGTGTGATTTTTATGGCTGATGGTAAAATTGTGGAAGAAGCAGCACCTGCGGAATTTTTTGAAAATCCCAAGACTGAGAGATTGCAGAACTTCTTGGCGAAGGTGTTGTAAATCGGGTAGAAGACAAATGTAGATTTTAGTGTTGCAATATTAGGTATAGTAATGCCGTTTGTCGCGTACTTGCGACCGTATATCGCATTTTACAAACAGAATAAATAAAATGTGTTAGAATGCAGGAGTATGAAAATGCTTCTGCATTTTTTGTTTTATAGCAATAGAAAAGCAGACGTTTTTTACACCATTCGTTTTAATTAGTGAAAAGGAGAATAAGTTATGCTAAAAAAATTTTTTATAACCACATTATGTCTTATTACAATTATGGCTTGTATGACAGGTTGTAATAACGAAACAACAACGAATACTACTGAAACAGGGAGTGAAGAAAACACTGATGTTGCAGAGAATACAACCGAAAACTTGGTTGATGAGGGCGAAATAAAATCAACTTCTTTTTATCTTAGCAGCGATTTATTTTCAACCGATGCATTTGTTTTGAACAGACCTGAAAAAGTATTAAATACTGAAATTACTTTACCTATTTCAAAGGATTTAAGTGAATTTAATAATTACCAGGTAAAAGAATTTATGAATAAAGAGTTCGAACAGTGTACCTGGGAAGATATTTATGTAAATAATCATCCTGTATCAGAACTTGTATTTGGGGATAAATATGGTGTATCTGCATCTGTTAATTTTGAACTTCATGCACCGGATACCGTAGATGTTCATAATGCTGAAGAATATATTGCATTTTTAGCTCTTGATTTCCCCGTTAGGGAAATAGATACAATGACTTTAACTTCAAATGCGGAATATATTGATAACAGTATTTTTCAGCTTGCATTTATCAGTAATTCTGTGTTGGGAAATGATGAAGAATGTGTAAGCGGCATTGCATTAACAGAAATTATTGATTATTACGGAAAGCCTAATTATATCAATTTTAGCTATGATGAAGAAACCTTAAAGGAAAAAATCAGTATTTTTACAGATGAAGATTATGTAATCGAAGATAAAAAAATTGAATTTAATTATACATTAGGCTGGATATATGAAGATTGTTATATGGAAGTAGAAGTATCAGAAAGACAATATGGCGAGAAAATGAACACAGATATTCCCTATCAAATCAGAGTAAATTCCGTAAATTTTATGACTTATAATGACGCAACCGTTGAGGCGGCAAACAAAATAAATAAGAGAGATTTATTTATGAAAACATATGATGAAGTTGTAAATAACTAAATATTTATGTCCTTTTGTAATTTTTTATCAAAAAGTAATTGACAACACAATACGAAAGTGCTATTTTAAATCATGTGAAAGGCAACGACGAAGAAGACCCGGAAGTGCTGATTTTCAGAGAGTCATCGGTTGGTGTGAGATGACAGTCAAGTGTCCAAGTGGTTATCCCTTCTGAGCCGGAATCCCCAAAGCATAATGCGAGTAGACGATTCCCGTGATGTCGCGTTAAGACAAAAGACTTGATGGAGTCTGCGAGAGGTGTTATGAACACAATTTGAGTGGTACCGCGGGTAGAATGTTACTCGTCTCAAAGAAATCTTTGAGGCGAGTTTTTTTATTCCTCAAAGGTGTTCATGAATGTAACTATTCAAAGTTACATTCGCAAAATCGCCTTTTCAAGGCTTCCATTTTGCTCATGATGGCTTCGCGCCATATAGATGCATAAAAATATTCCTATGCAAGCAAGCTTGCAAGTTCTATTTTTATACATCTGCATAACTTTGAATAGTTTCAAAATGGAGGACAAAAAAATGACACAGAATCAGAACATGTTGGAAGACAAAATCCAGGAGGTCGGAAGACGAATCCAGGCATTGCGCGAGGATATGAATTTAAGCGCAGCTGAGTTGGCAGAGAAGATTGGATTGACAGAAGAAGAGTATCTTATGTATGAATCCGGACAGAAAGACTTCAGCTTTACTTTTATTTATAAGATTGCACATGTATGTGGCGTGGAAATGACCGAAATTATGGAAGGTGAAAGCCCTAGCCTTACCGAGTACACCATTACCCGTAAAGGCGAGGAAATGCCCATCGTAAGACGTGAAGGTTTTGTTTACAACAGACTTGCTGCTAAGTTTAAAAATAAATTGGCAGAACCCTTTTACGTAAAAATTCCTTACTCTGAGGAGGCCTTAAATCCCCCTTACAGTTTCTCGACACATACCGGTCAGGAAATGGATATCGTAATCAAGGGCAGCCTTAAAATGATGATTGGTGAACGTACCGAAATTCTTCACGAAGGCGACTGCATCTACTACGACAGTTCCACACCCCATAACGAAATCGCTTTGGGCGGCGAAGATTGTGAAATCTATGCAATCGTTATGAATCCCGAAGAAGGCGGCGTTGCTGAGTATAAAGAAAAGGTAAAAACTTTTACAACAACCAATGTAGACCTTGCGAAGTTAAAAGCACCCGTATATGAGAAGTTTGTGGAAACTACAGTAGACGAAAGGGGCGTTGTAAATTCAGTTAAGTTTAAAAACGACGATACCTTTAACTTTGCATTTGATGTTGTGGATGAAATGGCACGTAAGGCACCCAGCAAGACTGCTATGATTCACGTTACCAATGATAAAAAGACCAGAAGATTTACATTTGCTGACTTAAGCCGTTATTCTGCACAGACCGCAAACTATTTTGCGGATATGGGCATCAAAAAAGGCGACCGCGTAATGCTTGTATTAAAGAGACATTACCAGTTCTGGTTCTCAATCCTTGCATTACATAAACTTGGTGCAATCGTAATTCCTGCGACCAACCAGTTAAAAGACCACGATTTTGAATATCGTTTCAATGCAGCGGGGGTAAGCGCAATCGTATGTACCGGTGACGGAGATGTGGCAGAAGAAGTAGATAAGTCCTTAGCGAAGTCACCTACTGTTAAGACTAAGATTATCTGTGGCCGTTCCAAAGAAGGCTGGGACAATTTCGATGAAAGCCTTGTAAAATACGATACCGTATTTGAGAGACCTGCAGACGCTGCTTGCGGTACTGATACAATGTTAATGCTCTTTACATCAGGAACCACAGGCTATCCCAGAATCGCAGCCCACAACCACAAGTATCCTTTGGGACACTTCCTTACAGCAAAGTATTGGCATAATGTAGATCCCAACGGCTTGCATTTTACAATCTCAGATACAGGCTGGGGTAAGGCATTGTGGGGTAAATTGTACGGACAGTGGTTATGCGAAGCAGCAACCTTCGTTTACGACTTTGACCGTTTCGATGCACACGATATCCTGCCGATGTTTGCGGAATATAAGATTACAACCTTCTGTGCACCTACAACCATGTATCGTTTCTTCATCAAAGAAGATTTGAAGAATTACGACTTAAGCTCTATCAAATATGCAACCGTTGCGGGCGAAGCAATGAACCCTGAGGTTTATAACCAGTTCTTAAAAGCAACCGGTATCCGTATCATGGAAGGCTTCGGCCAGACTGAAACTACACTTACCATCGCAAACTTTGTTGGTGAGACTAACAAAATCGGTTCCATGGGTAAACCCAGTCCTTTATATGACGTGGATATCCAGCTTGCGGACGGTAAGCCCGCCGGCGTAGGTGAAGTTGGTGAAATCGTAATTCGTACGGAAGAAGCAGTGCCTAACGGATTATACGAAGGATATTATCTTGACGAAGAAAAGACCAAAGAAGCTTGGCATGACGGTTATTATCATACCGGTGATACCGCTTGGAAAGATGAAGACGGATTCTTCTGGTATGTCGGCCGTGTGGATGACTTAATCAAGTCTTCCGGTTACCGTATCGGACCCTTCGAAATCGAAAGTGTTATCATGGAATTGCCTTATGTTCTTGAGTGTGCCGTTGTTGCTGCACCCGATGAAATCAGAGGCCAGGTTGTAAAAGCAAACATCGTTCTTACCAAGGGAACACAGCCTTCCGATGAATTGAAGAAGGAAATCCAGGTATACGTTAAGAATCGTACCGCACCTTATAAGTACCCCAGAATTGTTGAGTTTATGGAAGAACTTCCTAAGACCATCAGCGGTAAGGTACGTCGTGTAGAGTTACGTAAGTAATACAGAGAAATGTAAATATAAAATAGGCTTTTCAAGCTTGCTTGAAGGAGCCTATTTTTATATTGCTGCATAATGAAAAAAATAACCAAATAATAGCAATATCTTGTGATTAACTACTTTTACAAGGTCACAATTTGTGGTATACTGTACATTGGTAGCATTTTTAATGCTGATTGTGGTAGAGAATGTACATAATGTGTTACAGATAAAAGGAGGTTGCTATGGGGTTAAATTTTAGAAAAAGTATTTCATTGTTACCGGGTGTGAAATTAAATTTAAATAAAAAAAGCGCCGGTTTGAGTTTCGGTGTCAAAGGTGCAAGATATTCCATTAATACAAGCGGTCAGAGAAGAGCAACCGTTGGTATTCCCGGAACCGGAATTTCTTATACAAAGACCTTTGGCGATAAAAAGAAGAGTGCCAAAACAGATCGCGCAAAGAAGAAAGAATTAGAGAAGAATCAGGAAGTGGTTCAGGATTATAACGAGCAGGTGGAAGAAGTGATCGGTATTCACAGAACAGGTGTGGACGCAATTGACTGGAACCGCGTAGAGACCGTGCCCAGAAAGCTTGCCGGCTTGCAGACAAGGGTTTTAGAAGGCGATATTGATGCATATTATGAAGTAATCGAAGCGGCCCAGCCTTTTGACGAATTGGTTGCTTTCGGCAGTGAATTTGAAATTGGTACGGATAATCCCGCCTGTATGGTGGCAGAATTTAACATTAAGGAAGAAGAAGTAATTCCCGATACAATGGTTACGTTGACAGAGAGCGGTAAAGTGTCCGAGAAGAAGATGACCAAGACGGCATATTATGAAATGCTTCAGGATTATGTATGCAGTGTTATGATTCGTATGGCAAGAGATTTGTTCGCACTTTTACCCGTAGATAGAGTCATTATTCATGCGGTGGATGATGCGTTAAATACCGCAACGGGAAATACGGAAGAAGTAACTTATGTGTCTGTCATTTTTGACCGCGCAACTTTTAACAAGATTAATTTGGATGCAATCGATCCTTCGGACGCATTGAGTAATTTTGAATACAATATGAAGTTTGGAAAAACAACAGGTTTTAAACCGGTAGTAAAATTAACGGATTGGTAAAAAGGAAGCACGTTTATGGAACCACAGGATAAGAAAGAGACAATTAAACATGAGTTTATCATTGATGATGGTCGTATTGAGTCGTTACAGGAGTTTTTGACGCCGGAACAGCTTTACAATGACCTGATTCTTCGTGTGCGTAAATATCACCCTTCGGATGATATTACCTTAATTGAGAAGGCTTATAATGTGGCAAATGAAGCCCATAAGGACCAGATGCGTAAGTCGGGTGAACCTTATATTATTCACCCCCTGTATGTGGCAATCATTTTGGCTGACCTGGAAATGGATAAGGAAACCATCGTAGCGGGTATTTTGCATGATGTTGTGGAAGATACCATTATGACCTATGATGAGATTGCGGAAATGTTCGGTACCGACGTTGCCAACCTGGTAGACGGCGTAACGAAGTTGGGACGCCTGGAATTTGCCGGTGGTGACAAGTTAGAGGAGCAGGCCGAGAATCTGCGTAAAATGTTCCTTGCCATGGCAAAGGATATCCGCGTTATTATGATTAAGCTGGCTGACCGTCTGCATAATATGCGTACCCTTAAGCATATGCGCCCTGAGAAACAGCAGGAGAAGGCAAGGGAAACCTTGGATATCTATGCACCCATTGCACAGCGTCTCGGTATTTCCAAAATTAAGGTCGAACTGGATGACTTATCCTTAAAGTATCTTGAACCTGACGTATATTATGATTTGGTAGATAAAATTGCTATTAAGAAGAACGAGCGAGAAGCTTATGTACAGAGCATTGTCGATGAAGTCAGCGAACATATTCATAATGCAGGCATTAAGGCTGAAATCGACGGTCGTGTAAAGCACTTTTTCAGTATTTATAAAAAGATGAAAAACCAGGGCAAGTCTCTGGATCAGATTTATGACCTTTTTGCGGTTCGTATTATCGTAGACAACGTCAAAGACTGTTATGCGGCTTTGGGTGTGATTCACGAGATTTACAAGCCGATTCCCGGGCGTTTTAAGGATTATATTTCGATGCCCAAGGACAATATGTACCAGTCCCTGCATACGACCTTGATTGGTTCTACGGGACAGCCTTTTGAAATTCAGATTCGTACCTATGAAATGCACAAAACCGCAGAGTACGGTATTGCAGCCCATTGGAAGTACAAAGAAGTATCTGACGGCAAGAAGAGTGCCGGCGGTGAAGAAGAGAAGCTGGCTTGGTTGCGTCAGATTCTGGAATGGCAGAAAGAGTCTGATAACAACAGGGAATTTATGCATCTTTTAAAGAGTGACTTGGATTTGTTCTCTGACAGCGTATACTGTTTTACACCGACAGGCGAAGTGAAGCATCTTCCCGCAGGTTCTAACACCATTGACTTTGCTTACAGCATTCACAGTGCCGTAGGTAACCGTATGGTAGGTGCCAAAGTAAACGGTAAATTGGTAAGTTTGGATTATGTCATTAATAACGGCGATGTTGTGCAGATTATTACGTCCAACAATGCGACCGGCCCCAGCAGGGACTGGCTGACAATGGCCAAGAGTACCCTTGCCAAGAATAAAATCAACCAATGGTTTAAAAATGAATTCAAAGAAGAGAATATCGTCAAAGGTAAGGATCTTCTTTTAGCATATTGTAAGGCCAAAGGTATCCAGTTATCGGATTTAACGAAACCGGCATATACAGAGTTTGTAATGCGTAAGTACGGTTTCCACAGCTGGGATGCGCTTCTTGCCGCAGTAGGACATGGCGGTTTAAAAGAAGGTCAGATTATCAATAAAATGTGGGAACTTTACGAGAAAGACCACAAGAAGACCCCTACGGATGAAGAAGTTCTTGAAACAGTGGCAGAGACCGCCGAGAAGAAAGTATTCCGCAAGCCGAAGGGCGGTATTGTGGTAGAAGGCGTTGATGATGTAGCGGTGCGTTTCGGTAAATGTTGCAGTCCGATTCCCGGCGACGATATTTTAGGCTTTGTAACCAGAGGACGTGGCGTATCCATTCACCGAGTGGACTGTGTGAACGTGATTAACCTTCCCGAAGAAGATAAGGCACGTCTGATTGAGGCCCAGTGGCAACAGGGCGGTGATGCAGGTAACGCAAATGCGAAATATCTTGCTGAAATTATAATTTATGCTTACAACCGAAACGGTCTCCTGGCAGATGTGGCCAAGGCGCTTACGGAGAAGGATATCGATATTGTAAGTCTTTCTACCAAGACAAGTAAGAAAGGCATTTCTTCTATGCAGACTTCCTTTGAAATTGCAAGCAAGGATGAGTTGGACCGTATCATTGCCAAGATTATGACGGTAGAAAGCGTAGTGGATGTTGAAAGGACGAGTAGCTAAAATGAGTAAGTTAATGGTTGAAAATATGGTTCTCGGAAGACTCGAGAATAACTGCTATTATCTGCATAAGGAAGGTGAGAAGGAAACCATTATGGTTGACCCTTCCACTAAGGCGGACCATATTTATGAAACTTTAAAAGAAAAGGGCCTGGAAATTAAAGCAATTTTTATCACCCATGGACATTTTGACCATATGATGGCCACCAACGAGTTAAAAGAACTCTTTGGCGATGTAACAATTTATGCAGGCCGTAAGGAAACGATTCTTTTGGAAGAACCGAAAATGAATCATTCCGTATTAATCGGTAAGCCTTATGTAATCAAGGCCGATGTCCTTGTAAAAGATGATGATGAAATCAGTGTCGGTTCTATGAAGTGTAAAGTAATTGAAACACCGGGACATTCCATTGGCGGCGTATGCTTTTATTTCGAGGAAGACGGTGTATTAATTAGCGGTGATACATTGTTCTTTGAATCAGTGGGCAGAACGGATTTTCCCACCGGCGATGCGGGCGCATTGCGTACTTCCATCGTAGAGAAGTTGTATAAACTTCCTGATGAAACAGAAGTGTATCCCGGACACGGCGATGCCACAACCATCGGACATGAAAAGGCATACAATCCTTTTTGCTGCGTAGTATAACGGATGTAAAGAAAGGAGAGGGGATTATGAGCGCATAATCCCTTTTTTGATAAAATGATTAAAATTATTTGCAGAAAACCTGATTATGAATATGATGTACATTCTTTGGTAAAAGCCTTTTACCCGGCGGAAGAGTTGGTGTTTGTGAGAGAAGAAGCAGAGGCGGAAGCAAGTGTAAAGAAAGATACAGTCGCAATAGGAAGTGAGTGCGCCGGAAAAGAAGTTGACGCTTCAAATAAAACACAAGCGAATGACGATTGGAACGTCCTGCTGGAGCCTGTGAGTGATACACTCGTGTTGAAATGTCACTTTGGCAAAAATGTTACAGAAGATATTATTTCACTTATTGGCGAAAAGTCGGAAGTTAAAAACAGATTTAAGTTTTGCTTTTATCAGGCGTTATCTAAGATTACAGGAAAAAAACTTCCCTGGGGCAATCTTACGGGCATTCGTCCTACCAAGCTTGCTATGATGATGCTTGAGCAGGAGAAGTCTGATACAGAGATTAAGGCATTTTTACAGGGAACCCACCTTGTCAGCGATGAAAAGTGTGAATTGGGTATCGGCATTGCGAAGCGAGAGAAGGCAATTTTGGACCGCTTGGATTGTAAAAGAGGGTATAGCTTGTACATAGGCATTCCTTTTTGCCCTACGACCTGTCTTTATTGTTCTTTTACATCGAATCCTATTTTTAAGTGGAAAAACCGTATGCAGGAATACATCGATGCCATGAAAAAGGAAATCGATTTCTGGAGTGAGACCTATAAGGACAGACCTTTGAATACAATTTATATTGGCGGTGGTACGCCCACATCTCTTTCTGCGGAGCAGTTGGAGGATTTGATTACCTATGTGAAGGGCAAGTTTGATTTGTCGAATTTGCTTGAATTTACCGTGGAGGCAGGGCGTCCCGACAGCATTACAAGGGATAAGCTGGAAGTGTTATATAAGCTGGGTATCACAAGAATTTCCGTAAATCCCCAGACAATGAATCAGGAGACGCTGGATTTAATCGGCAGATGCCATACCATAGAGCAGACGAGAGAGGCGTTTGACCTGGCAAGAGAAGTCGGTTTTGACAATATCAATATGGATATTATTCTTGGCCTTCCCGGTGAGGACGCGGATATGGTGGCTAAGACTTTGGAAGAAATTAGGGCGATGAATCCGGATAGCCTGACCGCCCATTCCCTTGCAATTAAGCGTGCGTCTAAATTGGGTGAATGGATTGAGAAAAACGGTCGTGAGGCATTAAATGATACAAGCGATATGATGGAGCTTACCTTGGCCTGCGCGAAGACTTTGGATATGGAACCCTATTATCTCTATCGCCAGAAAAATATGGCCGGTAATTTGGAGAATGTGGGTTTCGCCAAAGAAGGGAAAGACGGCATCTACAATGTGCTGATTATGGAAGAGAAACAGACCATTGTAGCAGTTGGCGCGGGCAGTATTACCAAGCTTGTGTTACCGGATAACCGTATTGAGCGTTCTGACAATGTCAAAGATGTGGAGCAGTATCTTGCAAGAATTGATGAGATGGTGGAGAGAAGGAAGAAGTTGCTTGCGCTTGAGAGGGAATAGGCTTGAGTGTGGTGTTATGTGTAACTAAATATTCTGTTTAATTTAAAGTAGGTAAGATTATGGCTGTTAATACTAAAGATTTAAAAATAATATTAAGATTTGTAATTTGGTATTGCTATTTATATAATATTTCTTTTGATAGATTTTGGATTGAAAATATAAAAAATGGTTATATTTTAAAAGAACTTTGTTCCAGATCAATATTATATAATATGTATGTAACCGGTTTTATTAAATTTTGTTATTCTTTAAACCTATATCACGATAGTTTTGTTTCAATAATGAAAAGAGAAGATGAATTAAAGCTTTTAGAGGATAGATTAAATAAAATTATTGAAAATATAGAAAAAAATAATTATAAATTAGATAATTATAATGATATTTATGAATTTTTAAAATCTTATCAAATATAATAATTTATTTTCTGTGTTGAATAACCCAAACAAAATGGTGTATCGTTCAACTATAAGTGCATAATCCCTTTTTTGATAACTTGAAGACCTTGGAACGACCGCGATTTGGTGCGGTTATTACAATGGAAATCATAAGTCAAAACGCGTACAGGAGAAGGTTGCTTTTGTTTATCATCATACCTGTAACGAGGTTTCGGTGCCTTTGATGAATGAAGTACGAACCGGGCACACGAGTTGTATGACGAAGGAACAGTGGAAAAATATCAAAAAAGAAGCTAATGTAGATGTGAGAAATAGTTCATAATGATAATTTTAAACCCGTCGAATTCGAGAGGGTTAAAAGTAGTTTAAAATTTACAGGAGTACCAATATGAGAAGAAAAGACCGGGAAATTACCGATAGAAAAGTAATTGAAAATTTTATCAAAAATGAGCAAATTTCACGAGTTGCCTTTTATGATGAAGGCGATATTTATATTGTGCCAGTGAATTACGGATATTCATACGACGAGAACTATACATTTTATTTTCACGGTGCAAAGGCAGGACGTAAATACGAGCTTGCGAAAAAGACACCGAATGTGGGATTTGAGATTGACGGCAATTATTCGCTGATCGAAGGGCAGGAGGCATGTGATTATTCTGCGACTTTTCAAAGCGTAATCGGTACCGGAACTCTTTCGTTGGTAGATGATAATGCAGACAAAATCAAGGGGCTTAATGCAATCATGAAGCAAACAACATCTAAAAATGACTGGCATTACAGCAATGAAATGTTAGAGGCGGTGGCGGTATTTCGGTTGGACGTTGATAAGTTATCGTGCAAGGCGAAGTAGTTTTTAGTTGTGGGGTGGAAAATGAAGGTACATATTTCGGTAATAATACCGGCGCATAATGAAGAAAAGTACATAGCAAGATGTATAAAATCAATAAGAAAATCGGCAAAGCAGTTTCGTGGGAAGACAGAGATTATTGTTGTGTGTAACAGATGTACCGACAAAACGGCTGAAATTGCCCAAAATAACGGTGCAAAGGTTATTTTTAATGAGGACAGATGTATTGCAAAGGTTCGGAATGACGGAATTGCGGCTGCTTCCGGCAAGATAATCGTTACGATAGATGCGGATAATCGAATGACGAAAGGCACTTTATCGGAAGTGTATAAACTCCTTAGAACCGGAAAATACATTGGCGGAGGTGCACCGATACGTTTTGAAAGATATTCATTTCCGCTATGGTGTAATGATATTCTGTGCAGGATATCATTTGGATTAACAGGATTATATAGCGGCATTTTCTGGGCAAAAAAAGATAGTTTTGATGCAAT
>JAZNRI010000002.1:0-95732 GCA_045590655.1 Lachnospiraceae bacterium
CGCCATAAAACCAAACACCGCTCTTTTACCTGGGGTATGCCTGCCATTTTAATTGCGCAGATTATATTGATTGCCTTACTTTTTATTTTACCCTTGGATATTAAACTTTTATAATGCAATTCTAAAATGATTAGGGGATAAAATTCATTTTAGATATGACCACTCTATCACCAAAAGGAAAAACAGAGGACAAGATATGCATATAGCAATTTGTGATGACAACATTGCGGACCGCAAACACTTGGAGCGCTTACTCCAAAGAGAATCGGACCGCCGTAAAGATACAGCAGGAATACTTTATATTGACTCCTACGGGAACGTAGATGCATTGACCAAGTCGCCTATGATTTACGACTTGTTTTTTATTGATATGACCGGGCTTCCGCCTCATGGCATGGAAACTGCACTTTTACTCCGTGATATGGGTGTTGTGGCGCCTATCGTGCTTTGCACTTCAAGCATCCGTTATGAAGATTATGCCAAGCCCCCGGTAGAACTGCTTTATATCGATAAACCCTTTAAACCGGAAGAATTAACCGACATAGTCAATAAGGTTGACGCCTTGAAAAAAAAGGCCGCTCCGACAATCGAAGTCAGAGACGACCTAAATACCTATTACATCTATGAAGATGATTTCATCTATGCATATCCCGACGGTTACCGCACCAAAATTGTATTAAAAAACGGCCGCGTTATTATGCAGTTAGGCACATTACAGGAATTAATTCCTGTGCTTCAGCCCTTTGATTGCTTTCTTCTTTTAGGAAAAAAATACGTGGTCAATTATAATCATATTGAAAAGATTGAAAGGACTTATGTGTTACTAAGTGACCATTCGAAAGTGCCTTTATCTTTCGGGGATAAAAAGAGAATAAATGAATTCAAACAATAAGCACTACAAAAACGGCCCATCTGTATAGACGGGCTGTTTTGCATTTAACTTCGGCTCTTCGGATTAAAAATCAGACTGGCAATGTAGCCAAAAATCAGCGCTGCGCTGGTGCCAAGAGCACCTGCTTTTAACCCGCCTTGAAAAATTCCCAGGAAGCCGTTCTCATCAACGGCTTCTTTTACGCCTTCCATAAGCACATGTCCAAAGCCAAGCAAGGGGACAGATGCCCCTGCACCGGCAAATTCCAGGAACGGCTCATACACACCGACAAAACTTAATACGGCGCCCAGACAAACCAACAACACCATAACGCGCCCCGGCATCATCTTGGTCTTTTCCAGAAGAATCTGGCAAAGCATACATATTAGTCCGCCGATTATAAATGCCTTTATATATATCATATCTTTTATACCTCTCTACACATCACAATCATATTAATACACGCCTCTGCATTCTCCGAATGTTCTACCTTTTCACATAGGTCTCTACTCATAAAAGTCCACAGCGAACAGTTCTTCCCCGGCCTCGATTTTACCGGTTTTCAGAACCCTGATTTCCTGGTTTTCATTCATTTCGGACAAAATCACCGGCGACATTGTGCTTGGTGCATTGGCCTGAATATATGACAAGGCAACCCGCATCAAAAGCTCACCCTTCTTGACTTTTTGTCCGCTTTCCACCAAAACTTCAAAACCCTGACCGTTTAACTTAACCGTGTCAATACCGATGTGAAGAAGCAACGGAATCCCTGTGTAGGATAAAAATCCAATTGCATGTTTGGTATCATACACGAACACCACTTCCCCATCTTCCGGCGCATAAATATTGCCATCCGAAGGAGTAATCGCCATACCGTCACCTACGATTTTGCTGGCAAATGCTTCATCAGGGACTTCCGATAATTCCGTGGCAATACCGGTAATCGGACTGCAAACCACAACGGATCTGGTAATTCTACGTTCCTTACCGCCACCCATTTTCTCATCGGCATTTTGATCCGCATAAATCACTTTGCTACATCCCTTGCTCTTTTCTTTTACACTTTGACGTTCAGCATTTACCGCCTCTTTTTCAAGTTCCTCACTGTGCCGCACTTCGATGTGTTCTCCTTCCGGAAACTGCTCAATATATTCTTCCAAATCAGACTTAATTACACTTACCCGGGGCCCGTAAATAATCTGTACGCCATTTCCCTTATGAATGACGCCTGCTGCACCGGTCTGCTTTAACAATGCATCATTTACCTTGTCAGCCCCATGCACCGTGCAACGAAGTCTGGTAGCGCAACAATCGATGTCTACGATATTTTTTACACCGCCAAGTCCTAAACAAATATCTTTTGAAAGCAAAAACGCGGCAGAATGTGAATCACGGTTATTTCCGTGGTTGGCTACGTTCTCATCACCACGTGCCAGACTTCTATTCTTCGCCTTGCGTCCGTCTACATCTTTTCTTGTATATAGCTTAATATCCTCCTCTTCTTCGCCCCTGCCCGGCGTTTTATAATTCAGCTTTTGAATCAGAAAACGGAATACGAAATAATACACGACAAAGTAAAAGATTCCCACTACCACAATCCAAATCCAGTTTGTCTTGGCATTTCCCTGTAAAATACCAAATAAAAATAAATCAATCAAGCCACCTGAGAAGGTCATTCCGACACCAACCTCAAACACGTGCATCAGCATATAAGCCAATCCGGCCAAAACACAATGAATGCCATACAGTAATGGTGCCACAAACAGAAACGTGAATTCCAGGGGTTCCGTAATACCGGTCAACATAGACGTCAAGGCTGCCGATAACAGTAAGCCACCGACCTTTTGCCGATTTTCAGGACGTGCCGTATGATACATAGCAAGCGCAGCCCCCGGCAAGCCAAAAATCATCAGCGGAAACTTTCCTGACATAAAACGTGTAGCAGACACGGCGAACTTCGTCACATTCGGTGACGCAAGCTGGGCAAAATAAATGTTTTGTGCGCCTTCAATGAGTTGCCCGTCAATTTCCATAGTACCGCCAAGGGCAGTCTGCCAAAACGGCAAATAAAAGACGTGATGCAAGCCGAAGGGAATTAACAATCGCTCCATCAAACCGTAAATCCAGGTTCCGAAATATCCCGAACGAAGCACTAAATCACCCACCGCATAAATTCCGCTCTGAATAAAGGGCCAAACAAAAAACATTAAAATTCCCACAAGGGTGTATACAAGCGCACTGATAATTGGCACAAACCGTGTACCACCGAAGAAAGATAAAACCTGTGGCAATTCAATTTTATAGAAGCGATTATGAAGCGCCGCAACACCAAGCCCCACAAGAATACCGCCAAATACTCCCATCTGCAACGACGTAATACCACAAACCGACGCCGTTGCGCCGCTTAACATATTTTCCGGTCCGCCGTTTATGGTAATCAAAGCACCAATGGAGGCATGCATAATGAGAAATGCGATTGCCGCCGCAAGTGCCGCTACCGCCTTTTCCTGTTTTGCCATACCAATAGCTACACCGATTGCAAATATAATCGGCAAATTGGCAAATACAATATCCCCCGCATCACGCATTACGATAAAGATTGCATTTAATATGGTTCCCGGGCCCATAATGCCAACCAGTCCATAGGTCTCCAAAGTTGTATAATTACTAAAAGACCCGCCAATTCCAAGCAACAAACCTGCTGCCGGCAAAATCGCAATCGGAAGCATAAAAGAACGACCCACACGTTGCAATACGCCGAAAATTTTATCTTTCATAATCAGTCTCCTATTCTGTGGTTTTCAATGTGCTGTATCGAAACAACACGCATTGAAAAAAATAAAAAAGCACATACTCACCTTGTAAAGTGAATATGTACTCTCTTCAATCTATGTATATGTTTTTCAAATAGTAAGCTTTTATATGTCAATAATTTGTTCTAAAAATATAGTTTTACATTCCTTATTTTACGCCGATTTTTCCGAATTATTCATATATGATGTAGGCTCATCTATCATCCGCAGGCTCTTCCTTCTGCACAAACTGCGCAAGAATAATCGCCACAAACATAATAACACAACCAATTAACTCACGGATGCTCAAAGCTTGGTTCAGAAGCAACCAGCCCGCCAACACCGACACGACAGACTCCAGACAAAGTATCAAAGATGCGCGGGTGGGTTCCACATATTTCTGCCCAAGAATCTGGAAGGTATAGGCTACGCCACAAGATAATACACCGGTATAAAGAATCGGTATATACGCTTTCAACACACCTGCAAAACTCGGGGTTTCAAACAGAAACATCGCCATCATACAACAAACTCCGGCCACAAAAAACTGCACGCAGGATACCAACACTCCGTTGGTTCCCGGCGATATATAATCGATAAAAATAATATGAAACGCAAAAAACAACGCACATGCCAGTAACAAAAGGTCCGCCAACTCTAAACGATATCCGTCGGATACGCATAAAAGATAAAGACCAACTACCGAAATAACTACACAAATCCATACCAAAGGTTTGGTTTTTTTACGTAAGAAGATGCCCAGTACCGGCACTAAAATAATATAAAGTGCCGTAATAAAACCTGCTTTTCCCACCACATTGGTATACATGATACCAAACTGCTGAAGCATACTTGCAATGCTGAGAAGAAAACCGCAACCGATACCACCGATGATGGATTTCTTGATAACAGCCTTCTGCTTCGCCTTCACCTCAGCATTCTGTTCTTTTAAATCATCCTCTAAAGATTTATCACCCGTACTCTTCTTCCCTGTCGACGGATTTCCAAGCTTTAAAAACGGCAACAACACAACCGAACCAATCATATAACGTGCAAAATTAAAGGTAAAAGGCTCCACATAATCCATTCCTACACTTTGTGCCACAAACGCCACACCCCATATAATTGCCGTAAGAAGAAGCATACCGCTTCCCAACCACTTTTTCATCTAATTGTACCTCGATTATTTTATCAGAAATTATTATTAATTGTTTTATCAAAATGCTTTTATAATTTTATCATACAAGGATATCTATTCCCAAGAGTATATGTCCCCTTTATCACATACGCTATTTTACATCCGTTCAATTACTACCGCATGTGCAATACCGGGAATACTCTTTCCTTCATTAAAACTTACTTTACTAAGCAATGCACCTGTTGGCAGAAATAAAATTCTCTTCCATTCACCGCTTGCAAGCCTTGGTAAAAGGTATGCCGCCAATACGCTTGCCGCGCAACCGCAACCACTGCCTCCGGCATTGGTTCCCTGCTCTTCACTGTTAAAAATTTCAATACCGCAATCCATATGACGTTCGCTGATATCAAAACCTTTTTGCTTTAACAGGTCTAAAAGGACAGTCTGTCCAACCGTCCCCAAATCGCCAGTAATGATTTTATCATAATATTCGGGCTCACGCTCAAAATCTTTCAAATGACGATAAATGGTGTCACAAGCCGCCGGTGCCATACATGCCCCCATATTCATGGAATCCTTGATGCCGTAATCAATAATTTTACCTGTCGTAACCTCAGTAATTGCCACTTCATATTTGCGTTCAATCACACATTTTCGTGGCAGATTAGAAATGGTCTGTTCCACAGCATAATCGCCCGGATTACCCTTTGCCTTGCCATTTGACATTTGCACTCTATTTCCATATTTCTCTCTGCTTAACAAGTATGCGCCGCTTCCGGTCACTGTCCATGTGGAACAGGGCGGGCGCTGACTACCATAGTCAAGCGGATACCTGAACTCTTTTTCCGCGCTGGCAAAATGACTTGACGTTACACATACCACTTGTTCCGCAAATCCACCATCAATCAACATAGAACCTAAACTTAACGACTCTCCGCAAGTAGAACATGCTCCGTATAAACCAAACATCGGGAACCGAAAATCTTTCAAACCAAAGGAAGATGCAATCTCCTGCCCTAATAAATCCCCGGCTAAAATAAAACGTACCCGATTATACGCTTCATTGTCCTTCTCAAACAAAAGGGAAACTGCTTTCTTTTGAAAAGCACTTTCCGCTTCTTCCCAGGTTTTATTTCCAAGAAGGTCATCGCCACCTACAAAATCAAACAATTGTCCCAGTGGTCCTTCCCCTTCTTTTTTGCCGACTGCCGAAGCCCATTCCCTGATATAAATCGGCTCCGCTAATTGCGTACTGCTCATTCCGACTTGTTTACTCATACTGTTTTACCTTTCTTACTTAAGATAATATCAGTATGATTATTTCTGCTGCAGAATATGCATTTTATGTATAAAAATGGTCCTACATCGAACCGCCGATGCCCTTAATGAACTCCACATCTTCCGATGTGATCTTCATATTAGACTGATAAGTTCTTCCATCCGGTAAGGTTACGGTCACATCAATGACACTGCCTTCACCTACACCATTCTGCATAATTGTCATAAGGAACTGCACAAATCTCGGGTGTCTGCCTGCAAATGCCTCCCAGTCCTTCTTAAATGTCAATAATTTTGCCGGATTCATCATAATTTATTTCCTCTTTTCTGTTTCTCTATGTCTTATATCAAATCAATGCTTTTAAACTCAATACCGCTAATTATTCCGCCTACAATTGGAAAGTGTCCGTGAAATAACCGGAAGCCGAAATCGGTTCACCTGCCTCAGACAAATGTCTGGTATCACCCATAATCTGTACACGAAAAGCCGCTTCACCCTTGGTACGCTCTTCACAACCAAGCACTGTCACTGCCGTAGGGGCCACGAAAAATCCCTGCCAGAGAACAGGCGGTGCAATGCCAAGCAAATGGCTCATAATAACGAAACTCACACCAAGATGGCAGAAGAAAACCAATGTCGCATCACTGCTTTCTTTCACACGATACATCCCGCCTTCTTCTCTCTCATAACCATATTCTTTTAAAATAGCATCAAAACCTTCACAAACCTCGCGATAGTGCTCTCCCATATTACCGGACTTCATAAGTTCTGTTTCATGCCATTTATTCTTATCGTGCAATTCTTCCTGCTTTGAGAAATAAGACGGCATAAAATCCCAGGCAATAATGTCCTCCCCATTAAAAGGGCTCTTTACGCGATAATAGAACTCCTGTAACCAAGGCAATTCTTCTGCCTCGCGTCCGCATTTCTTAAGCGATAAAGAAGCTGTATTCTTAGCTCTTCCCATAGGGGATACAAAGAACCTGTCCACCTTCCAGTTTTTCACTCTTTCCGATAAAATTTCTGCCTCTCTCCAGCCCTTCTCCGTAAGCGAGTCGATTGAATAATCCGGCTCTGCATGCCTAATAAAAATAATCTTCACAACAATATCCTCTTTGTATTTTTTCTAAATTAATTCCCGGCTCTATAAATACTATTCTTCCAAACGAACCGTGATTTCGCCGGTTTTAAGCACTTTCACGCTTCCGTCGGCCAACTCAACCATCAAACCGCCTTCCGAATCAATATCCAAGGCTCTTGCCCGAATCAGTGCATCGCCCTCATTATAGCGGATTTCTTTGCCAAGTACAATGGACAGTTCGCGGTACTCATCCACGAAAGAACAATCTTTCATATCCTTTGCAAAATCAAGCACACCGTTGACAATGCGCGCCACCAATTCATTGCGTTCTACTGCATCTGCCACTGCACCGAATCCGCCCGCAATCCCCTGCAGTTCTTCCGGAAATACTTCCGTACTTAAATTGATACCAATTCCCACAACCACAGCCGGCATCTCTGTAGGATTTGCTTCCATCACAGCCTCAGTCAGTATACCACAGACCTTTTTGTTTTTGAAATACAAATCATTTACCCACTTAATTCCGACTTCTGCCCCCAAATACTGCTTAAGTACCTTGGCCACCACCACAGCAGTAGCCGTCGTAATGTGTACCGCATCTTCCAAGCCGCTCTCCGGTTGTAAAAGCAACGACATATAAATCCCCGTACCGCCAGGCGAATAGAAACTTCTGCCTCTTCTGCCTCTTCCGGCCGTCTGGGCATCACTGACATAAATTGCCGGTGCTGTTTTGGTCTCTTTCCACTGTCGTTTTGCCTCATCATTAGTAGAATCGATACAGTCAAAAACGGAAATGTCTATTCCTTGATATTCTGTTTTTAAATTGTCTCTGATTTTTTCTACAGAGAGAACATTCATAGTTTTTCCTGCCTGCTAGTATTTTTTAATTTTCTTACTATTTATCGAATTTATTACGCATTTTAATTATGTTACGTATTGCTCTTTACTACTTATTCTCTTCTTCTGAATTACCTGCGCTCACCGTTTTATCACTTTCCACAGTTCCAATCTCTTTGTGCCTATCTTCGTTTTTCTCCACACTGTCACAACCCACGCCAAGAAGTTCGTAAACGCATACGCCCTTTGATTTACCTTTCAAAGGAATCTCTCCGATTTCCTGCACTTTTACACGGTCTTTTACCCTTTGGTAAATATGCTCACTTATGAGTACCTGCCCACGCTTTGCATTAGACTCCAAACGCGCCGCCGTATTTACGGTATCGCCGATGGCCGTATAATCCATACGGAAATCGCAACCAATATTACCAACTACAGCTTCACCACAGTTGACGCCCACACCAAATGCAACGCTCTTACCAAAGCGTTCCAAACACTTCTTCTCAAGTTCCTTTGCGCCGGCAACAATATCCAAGGCTGCACAAACCGCCTTATACTCATAATCTTCCAAGTCAAAAGGTGCATTAAACACCGCCATTGTAGCATCACCAATAAACTTATCCAAAGTACCGCTGTTTTTAAAAATAGCATTAGTTGTCAAATTCAAATATTCGTTCAAAATCTCTACTACTTCTGCCGGTTTCAAACTTTCAGACAAAGGTGTAAAACCGCGTATATCCACAAACAAAACCGCAATATCCCTGCTCTCTCCACCAAGTTCCACCTTATATTTACCTGACTTCATAATATCATCTACAACCTGCGGAGCAACATACTTACGAAATACGGATGCTATTTTGCGCCGCTTGTTCCACTCATACAAATATCCGCCAGCCAAAGCAACAACATAAGCAAATGCCAGCATTATAACCAGATACAGACTCGGAATACTAATCCCCGCCTTTGTAAAAAGCAGAATACCGGCAACCACTGTCACAACTTCTGCCAAAGTAAAAATCACGGTTCCCCATTTCAAATGCAATTTGGAAAAAAAGGAAAACATAACCATTGCAATCAATGCAAAAATAACGGACACCCCTAATCGATTAGCAGGCAAAGGAAATTCTTCATCCAAAAAACTTTGAATCAGATTTGCATTAATCTCCACTCCAAACATCTGGTTATTGCTGTTTGGTACGGTAAACTGGTCCTGAAGGCCGGTGGCATAAGCACCTACCAACACAATACAATCCGTAAAAATTCTGGCATCCACTTTTCCTTCCAGCAAATCAATCAAAGAAATACTTTCATATTCATAGGGTTTTCCGGCATAGTAAATCCACTGTACTCCGTTACTATCCGTAATCGGAGATACCGGTGTCATATTCATACTCTCACAATACTCTAAATAGATTTGATACGATAATGATGTATATTCGGTTACATTGCCTTCCGCATCTTTTACTTCTGTTATCGGCAAATAAGAACGTATTGTTCCGTCGGAATCAGGTGACGTATTAGCGTAACCGATGGGGGTTACATCCTTCGTATATGGCACTTCTACTTGCGATACATACATATGGTCTACAAATACCTCTCCGTTTGGCAACATCTCTACCTGTGTATCATATACAAGATGTGCTGCAAGCACTACATTATCACGTTCTTTTAATGCATCTAAAAAAACCGCATCATCTTCCGCATCCATATTTCCCATAAGCATAATATCAAAACCCACTACCGCAGGATGCTCTCCTAAAATATCCAGAATCTCGGCATAGGTACTTCTGGGCCAGGTACCAAAAGGGCCTAACGCTTCCATTGTTTTCTCATCTATTGCTATAATCTTAATGGTGGGATCTACCGCCCTTGGCTGCTGATATAATTTATCTTTATACAACGAATCCAATGAATAAAAAGCATCCGTATAGCAGAGCATAAATGTCATTAAACCAATTATTAATATCTCAATAGCAAGAACCAAATTCTTCTTCATTCAAATAACCCCTTTTATTCTAACATCTAATTACATTTTGTCTTTTAACACACTCAGCATTTTGCCTATTTTTCTACCCCAAATAATAGCACAAATTACCATAAGTGTCATTCTTTTCTTTTCAGGTAAAATCTTTTGTGATATAATTTTTTCAGCCTGTTCCAAGGCACAGATGTTGCTACGTTAATACATATTTTAGAAAGGGGAAAAAATATGGATACAACAAAGAAAACATTGTCATCAGACGAATTACTTGAAAAGATATTTTACTATATGGAGAGACTTTTTGAAGAAAAGGAACTTTCCAAAACATTACACCTCCTGACCGATTTAGGTAAAACTCTGGTTAATTCAGACCGTGCAAGTTTCTGGTTCTGGGATAAAAAGAATCATCAGATTTGGACTTTGGCCGCTTTGGATATCAGCAAGATTACCATTCCCGAAAATACCGGTTTGGTGGGGGCTTCCATTATGAACAACGAATTGCTGGTAATCAACGACCCTTACAACGATCCTCGTTTCAACAGCGACGTGGATAAAAGTTCCGGCTATGTAACCAAATCCATTCTCACCGTACCCGTTACCAATTCGGAAGGCAAGGTAATCGGCGCTTATCAGGCTGTGAATAAATTAGATGAAAACGGTTATGACTCCGCATTCACCGATGCAGATATCAAGCGTATTAAACTTGCAACTGCATTCTGCGGAAGAACGTTGGAATCGCATCTTCTTTACAGTGAAGCCACAGAAGACCAGTTGACAGGCTTAAAGAATCGTCGCGGTTTATATACACACTATGAGAAATACATCGTACCAATTCTTTCCAAGAAAAACGCGTCCATTATCATTTGTGATATCGACCATTTCAAACGTGTCAATGACACTTGGGGACATAATGCAGGCGACGCAGTATTAAAGCATGTTGCCAATACATATTTAAGCCTTGTTGGCATTGACGATGGTATATTCCGTTGGGGTGGTGAAGAATTCATTATGTTACTTCCCGGCAAAAATATGATGCAGGCGGCGGAGTTTGCCGAGCACTGCCGTCAAACCGTTGAAGCTTCTGTGTGTCACTTTGAAGACCTTGACATCAAGGTGACCATGAGTTTTGGTGTCAGTGAACTGAATCCCGAATTAACCACTGCCGAAAACGTACAATCTGCTGACGAAAAATTGTATTATGCAAAGTCTCACGGCAGAAATCGTGTTATTCACACCATTCCCGAAAATGAATAAAAGATTACAAAACTGCGATTCTTTGGAACCGCAGTTTTTTATTTAAATTCTGTAACATGCTTTCGCATCCATAACGGAAAATGATTCATCTGGCAGGCACGATTCTCCCTTTGGCTAATCCCCATTGTCCGAAAATAATTTCGCCACAACCGTGAATAATAATCATCCTGTTCCGTAGCAAGCAATGCCTTCGTTTCCTCTTCCGTCAGAATACGCAAATAGCATTCCTCGTCTTTCGGATGTACAATCGCTTCTCTATGGGTATCATCAATAATCATCCAGTTCTCTGACGGCATACGTTCCGTAAAATAACTTGCCACCGGCATAAGTACTCGACTTCTGGGTTCAAAATGTGCCACATATAAATTATCGTTCACACAATAAAACCGCAGAAACTCCCGAAAAGAATGGGCCTCCCTGCTTACCAGTTTACGGATTTCGCGAAACCTTATAATCTCCCGATACTGTACCATATCCAAGACCTTCGGCCCAAAATGAAAACCGAGAATCAACAACCGATATACAATATCCAATGCATCTTCTTCGAAAGACAAAAGTGCATATGAAATCTCCCAATACACTTGCGGCGAAATCTTATGCCAGACAGCACTGCTGACCTTCTCAGCCTTATTTTCGTCCGCCTCCACATGAATGTATTCATCAAACAAACTAAACTGTTCAACCGGCTCTATGCATAACTTCACATTTTTATGTCCCCTGCCGCCTGCCCACGCCTCGTATATGCAGGTAAGCATGGAATCATAATCACCATTACACGTATATACGTACATATTTCACCTCTAATTTCAAAAACACAATTCACACCGAACACAATCCTACGCTTGCATAGTAATCTAATACTATCGCCTCTACCCAATTGCATAGTCATCAAACAAGGACATCTGGTGATATTGATTCCTATGCACAATTTCCCAATTCTCCTTACGATTTACCACGGTAAGTTCCTTCGTAATATACTGCTCCTCAATCGGTACTTTGTACATCATCTTTCCACCGCAGGTGATGAAATAATGCGCCCTCTTCAATACAACTCCCATCTTCTTCAACTGCTCGTAATTCAAGGTTCCGTATCTGCGTGACTGCACAATACGTTTCGCGCTTGTGGGGCCGATTCCCGGCACTCGTAAAAGCAACTCAAAAGAAGCCTTCATAATTTCAACAGGGAATAAATTCAAGTGCCTTAATGCCCAATCGCATTTCGGATCCAGCAACTCATTAAAATCAGGCTTCTCCTCCGTTAATAGTTCATCCGCCTGAAATCCGTAATACCGAAGTAACCAATCTGCCTGATATAAACGATGTTCTCTCAACAAAGGCACAGGCGTTCCTATTGCGGGCAAAGCCGAATCTTCATTCAAAGGCACATAGGCTGAATAGAATACCCTTTTTAAATCATAATTCTGATATAATTTCTGGGTCGTCTGTAAAAGCTCGTAATCCGTCTCATTTCCGGCTCCGATAATCATCTGGGTACTTTGCCCGGCCGGTGCAAAAGAGCGTCTCAAATTGCCGTTTGCGAAGCTTACAGGCAGTTCTTTCCTGCCAAAGCCCCGCTCTTCCAATCTTTTTACATTAAAAATGCTGTTTTCAAGGTATTGATTCCCGGTACTTCGCTCCATCCTTGCATCTTTCCCGCATGCAAGTCTGTGCAAAGCTATGGTGTCCGAAATCTTCTCCATAGGATTCATAATAGTCTTAAAATTCTTATTTGGTGCAAACTTCTTAAGACTGTCCTCTGCCGCAAATTCCATATTGATGCTGACGCGGTCTGCAAGATACCCTGCCTTGGCAATCAACTCATCCGGCACTCCGGGAATCGCCTTGATATGTATGTATCCGTTAAACTTATACTCCGTACGCAGCTTATACAATACGCGACACATCAATTCCATGGTATGCCCGGGACTCTTCACAATTCCGGAACTCAAAAACAGCCCTTCAATATAATTTCTTTTATAAAATTCAATAGTCAAATCGCAGATTTCTTCCGGCGTAAAAGCAGCTCGCGGCACATCGTTGGAACAGCGGTTAATGCAATATTTGCAATCGTATATACAATGATTTGTCATCAGTATTTTAAGCAAAGAAATACATCTGCCGTCTGACGCAAACGTATGACAGATTCCGGGTGCAGAACAATTCCCCAGCATTCCTTTCTGCCCCTTACGGTCCACTCCACTTGACGTACATGCCACATCATACTTGGCTGCATCCGCCAAGATTTCCAATTTCTCTTCTGTTGTCATTCCTGTTCGTAAAGTATACATCTCTTATACCGCATCCTCTTGCTGTAAGTTAACAATTGAACAAAACAGTTTTGTTATGCGTATCCCTTCATTATAATCGTTACATATATTATACGAACATTTGTTCGATTTGGCAATAGTTTTTTGCAGGTTCTACTTTTATTACAAATAAAAAGACAAAGCATAAAGCTTTGTCTTTTTTCACTATATAAAACCTTCTTTTTTTAGTACTGCAAGCGATTTTTCCTGATTCTCGATTGAAGTTGTTTCAATTAAGATTGAAGCATCGGGAGTATACTTTTGATACATCTCATAAAAATCATTTCTTTTTATTTTCCCTGCGCCCCATGCCAAATGAAGGTCACTCACCAAATCATTGTCATTGATATGAATATGCTTAACATATTGTCCGAGAGCCTGCGCCCAAATTCGTGGTTGCGTCGGCGACAATGATGCATGAGCGTAATCCAGACAGACACCGTAATTTATATACTGTGCCAAACGTTCCGATAAGGCTTTCATAATATCCGGCGCAGTATCAAACATATTCTCCAGATATATGGATATATCCGAATGTTCTTCCAGAATAGCTCCCCATATATCCGCATTCTGCTTAATCCAATTGTCCACATATTCCGGCGCATTTAAAAATGGATTGTAATTTGTATGAAAAACAACTGCGGATGCACCGATTTTTTTAGCCATACAAATGCTCTGTTGTATTCTTTTAAGAGAAATTTCGCGTATTTGCATATCCGGACTAAAAGGAATTACATCAAAAAATGCTCCGTGCATCGTGCAATACTTCGGCAAAGAATTCTTTTTATATTCACCGATTATTTCTGCACATTGCTTTTCATCGTCCAAAATTCCCGGATGAAAAAAATCATTGTATTCAAATCCCAAAGAATACTCTTTTGAAAGTTGCAAAGATCTCTCCATCTGTTTTCGGTCAGGAATAATTAGTAACTGTTTCATCCGTCACCTCTTGCTTACTTATTTGTCCACCAATATATTTCTGTATGCTCGCCGATTGGCATACTAAAATCGTGATTCCAGTATCCCTGTTCTGCCGGTTGAAGTGTTGGTACCTGCGCTTTTTCGCCATTGTTTACCTCCTGGCGACCAAACAATACGCCGTCCGCATAGAAATAAACATTATAAAATGCTTCAGTTTCCGTTTGCTGAATCACAATCAATTCATCATCTTTTACATAGAGCGATGCCCCGTTTCCGGATATCTTTAACAATGCATCCACTGCTTGCGGCGATAAAGTATTCAAATCAATATCACAGTTATCCAATACAAAGAAACTGTTTGCCGAACCGCTTCCGATCCAGCATTCTTTTCCGGGTTCTAATATTATTTCATCCCCTGTTGTTCCGTCCGCATTCAATAACGTAGCAGATACTTTTCCTTCAAAAACCGACACTCTTGTATAACCTTCCGTAAGTGCTCCCGATTTATACTCTTCGATTACGCTTTCCGGTACATTTGAATCCACGGCTGCCAGCTTACCTGCCTGATAATACTCAACGCGGAACACGGTTCCTCTGACTGCCATCACAGAGTTCTGTGTATGAACCTCATAAGAAGAACTGTCATTTAATTTAGCGTCCACATGGCAGGTAATAGCTCCCTGCTCTAACTGAATTACGGTTTTACTTGTACGTTCTGTTCCTTCCGCTACCACAGTCAGAATTGAATTGGACTCCACATAACCGTATTTATCATCATCCATCAGCAGCACCATAGTACTGTCGGCATCTACATACAACTTATCTCCGCTTTGCAGAACCATACCCTCATACGCTTCCAGCGTTCCCATATTTTCACGTATAACATCAGCACTGCCATCCAAAGAAAAAACTTTTATGACCCTGTAACTTTCTCCGGCACCACGAATCAGAATCAGACTGACTATAACTGCAACAAGTGCAATCAATGCAATACCACAACCTATTACTATCTTTTTTTTCGTCATGGTTTTCCTCCTACTTCATACTAAAATCTGCTGTGCCCTCTATCGTCGAATAGAAATCTGCCCCGCCTGCATAAATTGTATTATCGCCGGCTTTTTGCCATTCGCCTTCCTTCGGGAAATGATATTCTTCCTGTGTTTCCAGGTAGTATTCTCCTTCTCCCACTATACCGTCTTTTAACCACGCCGGTCCGACCGTCACGGTAATCTCGGTCTGATTTCCGGCCTCATCCGTCAGCAGAATATTATATGTCATTCTCTTTATTGCCGCAGCAAATGCAACCGTATGTATATTCCCTTCACCGGACAGAAGCTCTGCTTCTTCTCCGTTAATAGTTACGCTCTGATAATAATCTTCTACAAAACTAAACTGCATTTCGTCAACATAATACTCTTCATCCGGAAGTAAATCTGAAAATAAAGGTGCCTTACTGTCTATCCTTATGTCAGAAAGGGTAATTACATCCGTCTGTTCTCCGGTAGACATTTTCCTCAAATATACATTTAAAGTTTGCGTGCTTTCCGACACCTCATAAGCATCCGTTGAAAAATGAGCACGATTTCCCACAGACAATTCATACCCCTCCGGTGGTGTAATCACCACTTTAGACTTATACCATCCGTCATTTCCCTTTGTACCGCCCAACTCATATGCCGGTGAAGGCGCAGGCAAATAACTAATGCTAAAATTTGCAGTCCCGACTGCCTGACCGTAATTATCATTTCCGGGCAAAACAACACGAACTGTATAATTTCCTACTGCAGTAGGCTTTTGACTGCTGTATGTTGCATCAGGCGCCCCGGCTGCTTTATATGCAACTGTCGCTTTGGACACATCATTGGTGGTTGATGATATCTGGGGTGCAGACGCCGAACCGCCATAAATATAACCATTCATACTTACACTGACTATACCTGAACTTTTAGCCGGCTTTACCGGCTTAGGTTCCGGTTCAGTCTCCTCTTCCTCAACCATTCCCCATACGGGATATAGGGACATTAAACCGCTTCTGTCCATCAGACTATCACCTACTTCAAATGCAATTGAATGGGAACCGGGCGAAAAATCCCACCCCATCAACTCAGCATTTTCCTTGGTCAGTCCGCCCCATACCGTAGTTGCAGTTCCGCTCACAGGACTGTTTGCATCTGTAACAACGTAGTCCGTATGAACCACCGTGCCGTTTTCATCCATATATGTAACCTTGCATCCGCTGACCGTCTTAAGTTTAACGATTGCAAAACTGTTACTTGCATCAACATTTGCACCAGCAGGAAATTCACCGTTTTGCTGCTCCATCATATCCTCTACTTGATCATAGCTGTAAAAGTCAATCGTTTCCTTTACGCACAATCCGCCGGAATATTCAATCGTATATGTAGCATCGGTACCATACGTTCCCGAACATTCACCTGCATTCTCAATTGTTATATCAACTCCGCCATCACCCGGAAACACTTTTTGGTTCCATTGGTTGTTCAAATAAATTTGCCCGTATACGCCGCCGTTAAAACCAACACTGTCACCATATCCTACAAGAATTGAAGTGTCTGCACCGGTTACATAAACTGTATTGTTCGGCGCCGCTTTGGCCACCATGGGCGGGTACAACAACCCTACCAGCAAAGTCATACTAATCACAGCTGCTAACAACCCTTTTCGCCGTTTCTTATAATCAATTCTTCCTTCCATATTTTTTCCTCCTGCTTTTTCCCTTTCGTCCGGATAAAACCGTAGTTTCATATACAATATACAATGCAATCATCACCGTCACCAATAATGCCCTGTATGTAAAAAAATAATGAATGTAGGTATGATTGGATACTACCAGAAACCTTATTACGGGAATAAAAGCAACAACTGCCAATATCCATATTTTATCATATGTATAACTATCTTTCCTTGTCATATACCAAAAGCTTCCTGCCGCGACTACCGCAATCAGGGTAATAAGCACTACCCTGCCGATTGTCATATTTTCCGTTCCCCAATACAGACACCCTGCATTTCTCTGGAAAATTCCCAACAAACGCTGCCCTAAATTAGCTTTTTCATCTGCCATATTTAAAGTAATACTGACATCACCGCCGACTCTTTCCATTGCATGACTTGCAGAATCAAGGAAGATACCTTTGCCAAGCGTCAACGCCGACACCCCCCATTTTACCAGAAACATTCCCACATATCCTGCGCACCAGCAAATACCGCTTTTGAGCAAAAAGAACCAATCGTTTTTTCTTTGCGCTTTCCGCTCTGCCGGTTGCTCCTTCGATTCTTTTACCACAAGATAATACACAACAAAGGGTACCGTAAAAGTTAAGGTTTCAGTAGTAAGGAAATCAAAATAGGCTGTCAACATACCAATTGCCAGAAATGCCGCCTGAGCATTTTGCCTATGTTGCATTTTCTTACATTGGATCATAAAAATTGTTGCTGTCGGAATCATCAAAAAGATAAAAGCATATTCTATACAGGTCAGCGCAAACACACCGTTTACCAGAAGAAATGCAACCATATAAGCAACTCCCAACACAACCTGCTTCTTACGTATTAACACAGCAACCAATGCCAAATTCAACAGAATTCCAATCCCTGCAATAATATAGCGGATTACCTCAATATCCGTAAACAAAAGCAGAAGTCGGATGACACCTGCAGAACCGTGCCAGTATCTGGAATAATTCTCCGTTGCCACTTCTTCGCCCTGCATTTCCCGATAAAAGGACACATTCACATTTTCATCCGGCAAACTGTTGTAATCCGCCGATATTACGGCATAATAGTTAGCGCCCTCACCCAAATGCCAGGCAATACCTGTCGAAATACAATCCGCGTAATTGTCTATTTTAAAATTTTCTAATTTTTCTACCTTATTTTCAAATAATGATTCCCCATAAAAATATTCGGCACTCTTTAATGCATTTGCAGAAACCGCATCCTGCGGAATCATTGCCGCAGCCAACAAAAACAACAAACAGATTAATACTGTACTTACAAAAATTATGGGATAAAGAAGTAATGTTTTTTTCATGTTTTCAGCATATTCTCTTACATTCGTAAAGTCAATTATTTTTAAAAAAATGCACATTTTTGTTGTGTCTTTTGCACAACGTTTATACTTTCTTTCGTGCATTTTTCACAATGAGCTTCTTCGCATGGCGAATACGTCATTACTATATTCTCACGCATCCAAAAAGGCGCAATCCCTACCAGGAAATTGCGCCCGCGCTGTCTTATAAATCATCTCTTATTTAATTATAAACTAACAGGTATAGCTCAACTTAACATTGCCTTCCATATCCTTCCATGTAAAGGATGCACCTTCCCACATCATATAACCGTGCCAACTGTCCTCCTTGGGAATAGATACAGAACCGGGATTCATATACACAAATCCTTCTTTCTTTACACACTTGGGCACATGGGTATGTCCGCACAGAAGAATTTCACCACCTGCTAATTTCGGCGGATTATTCTCGCTATATACATGTCCGTGTGTTGCATACAAGGAAACTTCGTCCACAGACAGAATTGCATAGTCTGCCATAATCGGAAAATCCAAAACCATCTGGTCTACTTCCGTATCGCAGTTACCGCGTACACAAAGAACGCAATCCTTGTATTTATTCAAAAGTTCAATTACCGCCTTGGGATTATACTCTTCCGGCAAATCATTTCTGGGCCCGTGGTAGAGCAAATCGCCCAACAACAGTATTTTATCCGCCTGCTCACGCTCAAAGGCCTTAAAAAGGCTTTCAGCGTGTTTTAATGAGCCATGTATGTCTGATGCAATCAAATATCTCATAATATATCCACCTTTCGGCTTAGATAACATTCCTGTCACCTTTTCCTGTTTCAAATTTTACTCCGTGAAATCAAAGTATGTCTCCATTGCACTGTGACGCAAGTGACGACAGTCATAATAATCCGCATCGCTCACTCCAACCACAGTGGGATCATAGGAACCAATTATGCGTACATCATACTTATCAGCCAATTCATACGCATAAGCCTCCATCTCCGAAAGAATCGGATACTGTTCACCACCGATGCGGCCCCAAAGCGAAGGTGCAAAAGGACAAAGGTACAAATCTACTTCAATGCCCTGTTCTCTGTAATATTTTATCAAAAGTTCAAAGCTTTCTCTTTTCTCTTCGGAAATGTGAGCCCCCGGCGTTACATTTCCTTCCATCCAGTAAGTGCGTGCATGTTCCGCAACCGCTTCTTCCGTAACCGCTTCCTGACCCGCGCCGTATTGAATACTGTAATCAGCCAAATATCTTGATTCCGTACAGTCTTCTCCCACAACCTGCCAGCGGGGACCAAAAGCCGAATCCAACCCATTCTGTTTTAAGAACTCTATCGAATACTGAAAATAGGATACCGAAAATAACTGACTGTAATCTCTCTGCAAACCGGTTGATGTACCATCGGGTACGCTCATTACCTGCCCTTGTAATACGCCCTCCATATATAAGGCATAGTCCATTAGTTTATCATGTCTACTGTCCCCCGCAATGACCGCCTCATCAAAGAGTCTGGAGTCAAAGCAGATAATAATACGCTCCGGCTTCACACCGTTTGCTTCCATAAGCCCTGCCGTTGCCATAAAATCATAATAATCCGCTGCCGACATGGCAAGGTTATAAAAGCTCGCTTCACCCGTCATATCCTGCTGTATGGTCAGTGCAAGACTGGGGCCTAATGCCACGCAGTCCACATCTTTGGGCATCTGCTCAATCAGCAATTTACAAATCTCTCTTTCGTCACTGTTATTACTGAGAATCTGCACCGAATCACCATTCAGGATCGCTTCCGTCAAATCATCATAGAAATAATGGAATTGATTTCCGGGGTCCGCTATGTAATTTGTCCCTGTCAAAAGCAACAGAAAGAGCAAGAGAAACACAATCAGCCCTATCCATTTCTTTTTGTTTGAATTCATATATGTTCTCCCACACACAACGCCTTGCGGCATCAGGTTTTATCCTAAAACTGAAAATAAATAAACGATGATGTGCCTACCATTCCGTAGAATAGAATCAACAATAACAACGTATACAGAAAGCCCCAGCGAACCAGAAAGAAACGCTTCTCCAGCCACTGTGTTACGGACTTCTTCCTGTAGATAAAATAATCCACTACAAACAACGCTATAATACATACTGCGAGCACCAGAAGCTTGCCCATACCAATGCCGGCTTCTGACAAAAGTCCCATAATGTCAGGACTCTGTAACATATTCTTAAAAATACAGCCCAGCGCTTTTACGCCGTCAGTCACATTTTCCGTACAAATAAACACCCAGCAAATGCATATTAAGAACGTGGTTCTCACACTCTGGAATACACGAAATACAGGGTTCGAATCTTTGATGTGAAGAAGTTCTTTTAACTTCTTAAACTGTGGCTCAAAGAAATCTCCTGCAATCAGATAAAAGCAGGGAATCGCTGCCGAAGCCACGAAGAAATAAAGGATTCCGCCGTGCCACAAACCGAGCAAAGCCCAAACCAACAGAATCGACAAATACGAAGGAATCTTTTTGCCGGCTTTTTTACCGAATTTCTTCTTAAGACTTCTGCCCATATTGACGAAAGTCTTGGTTTTTAACACAGGATACATTACGTAATCCTTAAACCATGCACCCAGAGTAATGTGCCATCGACGCCAGAACTCTGCCACAGTCTGTGAAAAGAAAGGCGCCTGAAAGTTCTCCGGTAACACAATACCGTACATTCTTGCAGCACCAATTACAATATCCATACAGCCCGAAAAATCCGTATACAACTGAATTGCGTAACATCCCATAGCGAAGAGAATTACAAGGCCTGCACGCTCACTGTAATTGCCGTACACCGCCTGTACCACAAGCGCCATTCTGTCCGCAATGACAAGCTTTTTAAAATATCCCCAAATCATACGCATAATGCCGTAAGAAATGTTCTCATATACCAACGGCTGTTTCTTTGTAAACTGCTCTCTCATTTCCGCGAATCTGGAAATCGGTCCCGATATTATCTGCGGAAAAAAGCTTACAAAATCAGCTACAACGCAGAAATTCTTCTCTGCCGGAAAATTTCCCCAGCAGACTTCCATCAAATAGCCAATAGCCGATAAGGTAAAATACGAAATACCGATGGGCGCCGCCAACTTTAAGAACGAAATCTCAGCACCGATACGAAAGGCTTCGTTAAAGAGCTCCGCAATGTTGTAAACATATTTTAACAGGAATAAATTCCATACCAATGCGCTGATGACAACAGCGGTGCAAACCGTCCTTTTCTTGCCTTGCAACGAATCAATCACTCTTGCGCCAAAGTAGGTAACAAAAATCACTGCTGCCAGAATCAACGTAAGAGACAAAGCCTTAGAACCCGAAGCACTGATGAAGAATATCAGCGTACTTCCAAGCAATATGTACTTTTGTAATTTTTGCCCGGCCAGGTAGTACACGACTAAACTTACCAGCAAAAAGGCAAAAAAAGCAAAACTCACCAAGTTCATTTTAAGCTACCACCGTTTTATGCCAATTCCAGAATAATATCTGCCATTTCCCCTACGTTTTTCATGGTAACCACTTTACCCATAGGGAACTTCATACCGAATTCATCTTCTACCGCAACAATCAAATTAATGTGCTCAAAAGAATCCCAGTCCTCAATATCATCCGCTGTGGTTTCTTCTGTCACACAGATGTCCTCATCATCAAAAAACTCTCTAAACACCTCATTTAAGCGCTCAAATACTTCTTCTCTGGTCATTGTTATATCTCCTTGTATTTTTTCTTATATTCTGAACAATTTCATAATTGCAGCAATGCTTTGTGCTTCTCAATTGCAACAATACACATCACTTCGTATTCTCATTCACCGCAATCACTTTATTCTTCGCCTCATACCCTGCTGCCAAATCAAACTTCCAAACCGCATTACCTGCTTCGTCTTCCGACTCTTTTTCAAAACCCTGAAGTCCGTAGAAATCTTTCACCATTTTATTCTTGGCAGTAGGATAATAATAGCCGTAAATACTGCTTACGCCACGCTCCTGGCACTTCTTTGCGAGAGCATCCATCATGGCAAATTCCATATCTCTTTTTAAGACGCGACAGCTCATCAGCCATAAATCAATGTGAAACACTGACGTATCATCCTCGTCCGTATGGCCAAAAACAACGGATACCACACCATTATCACCGAATTTATCCTCTAACTTGCCATACAGCGTAATGTAATTCTCATCTGCTGCCCAGGCCTCAAGCTCCGCCTGACTACAACGTTTGGTCGTCAAATTAAACTGATTACTTTTGTTCGTAAGCTGCGCAATACGTGACATATATACCGGGCTAAAAGGCATAATCTCTGCCTTCATCTCAAGCGACAGCAAATACTCCGTATAATCCGCAAAACTTGCCTGCAGACGACTTCGCTTCGCATTCTCCATATACATCTCATTACGCTTCAAATCATCTTCCGAAAGGTTGATTACCTCGAAATAACCACCTCGGTCAATACGCTGTATATACTGCTCCGGCGCACCAATTTCGGGCACGGCTGCACCTTTAATCATTTCACTTACAATATGGCGTTCTGCCGGGTTATCATCCACAAAAACCATACTGTCCGCACCCAGATTCAACTCCTCTGCAATCGATAGCAGATTTCGATCTTTCGGTTCCCAATTCGCCTTGATAACCACAAAATCCTCAGGGCGCAAAACACTGTCCGGACGATTCAAGCCGGCCAGGGCATTCTCTTCTTCATTCTTGGAATTTACAGTAAGCACAACGCCCAAATCCTTATGAGCTTTGATATATGACTGAAATTCACTGTATAACTGTGCTACGGAAGTCTCCTGTCCGATTTCAATGCCATCCGCACCGTCATCACCTACAATACCTCCCCATAGCGTGTTATCCAAATCCAGTACCAGCGCTTTCTTATTCTTGCCATAAATTGCCTTAATGATATTAGCAAGATTATAAGCAAATTCAGGAATCGCAGGCACAGCCACGGCATACTTATACATATGCCAGTAGAAAGGATCCGACCACTTCTGTAAGCCATAGCAAGCCGCCATATAATTAATATCATTGATGTAGAAGTTATTATGACACTGCGCGTACTCATAAAACTTCTCATTTAATCTATGTACGAAATTTCCGGCGCCGCGATAGTCAACAACGTCTTTGTTTCCTAACAGGCGATAAAAGGGTGTTTCAAAGTTATTCTGAATCACAGGACAATGGTACTTCTCTTCAATGCGAGCCCACATTGCTTCATAATGCTGAACCGTCTGCTCTAAAAGTACATCAACCTCTTCTTTGGTATTTCGTACCGTAGGCAATCCCTTAATATTGCGAAATGATGTATGTATGAAGATCAAATCCGGTGCAAACTCCACAAGTTCAGGATTATCAAACATAACATCCTGCCAATACATAGCATACTCCGACTCGTAAAAGACAGGCGCAATGCCTGCATTCAGCAGAAATAATTCCAGTGCTGTTACAATGTCATGAGTGGTTGAACCACCAAGCACTGCAATCTTCACCGGAACGCGATGCTCTACGTCATACAAACCAGCATTCATAAGTTCCTTACGAATGCTTTTTTTCTTTTTTAAAATGTATTCCGAATCAAAGGGATATTCTAAGATTTTCATTGGTTTTATCGACCTTTATTGCTATTTTAGGACAGAATAATCCTAGTATAGATAATAGCAAAATGAAATGGCGGTGTCAACGCAAACGGACTATTCGCCGAATAATCAAAAGTCCCAGCAATACGCCGACAAGTGCACCGGCACTATCAAGCAAAACATCTTTCAGTGCGCCCGCTCTTCCCGGCACAAACAATTGATGCACTTCATCCGTGACTGCATATAGGCAGGCAATGCCCCACACAATAAGGCCACGCTTCCAATAATCCGATTTCTCTCTAAATTGAAGTATACCAACCATCAATGCTCCAAGAATCATATATTCCGTAAAATGTGCCAGTTTACGAATCGGATGGTCCAGCAACAATGCCAATTCTTCCCGCTCTTCAAACACCATTTCTTCGTATCCCGGAACAAAAATCTTACAAAACAGTCTGCCAACTTCGCGACTTGTCTCACCGGATTCATCCCCGGGACTGTTTGAAAACATAAATATTACAATCATCCATGCAATTGTAAGAACTAAGAAAATATAGTTTCTTAGCTGCGCCCTCCGGACAATTGTCAAAACACTTGGTTTATCCATAGTATTCCAATTACCTCAACTTCAAATTATTGCTATAGGTATTATAGCACAATATCGGGTTGAAACAATATTACATTTATTTCAAACGAGTAATTGCTTACTATTTGTTATAACAGGTTCTGTTCCTCTTAATAGAAATTAGTTAACAGTTACATTGTGCCATTAACTCCATAGCCTTCTCTTTGGAAACACCAAACTTCTGTATCACAGAAGCCAGTATCTGTTCCTCTCGTATATTAAACTCCCGAAGGGAACTGATATAAATGATAATACCGGTATTAATTCCTTGTTCAATTCCTTGTTCAATTCCACGAGTTTCTCCAAAAGCTACGCCTTCGTCATATCCTTCATCGTAGCTTTCTTCCTTCTCGAACTGAATCATCTCTTTAAGCGTCATATATCGGTTCCTCCTCTCTGCATTCTCCTTTATGCTTGTTACAATCTTATGTATTTCCTCAAGTTCCTCGTCTGTTGCGTTGGCAGAGTCTGAATTCACGAAGTACTTAAGCAAACTCCTAAGTTCTTCGCATCCACCAATTTCTCCATACGCATATAAAAATAACTTTGTGACACCATCTTCGAAATATGCGTCACTCGCTTCCTCCACTTTATTACGCACAGTGTATAACATTCGATTAGCACCAAAGGGGTCTTCTGTTAGTATCCATATAGATACATACTCAGGCAAATGCTTATATTCCAGTCCCGGTTCTAAAAGTTTCGCATCCGTCAATGCCTGATAATATCGGCTTCGCCTCGGCAATTCCTTCACCTTATAGCGATTGGGTTCAATATCATACACGCCGGCCACGTTATCGTCCTCGTATTCCATAATACATAAGTCCATACGTATGCCATGATGCCTATCATCTATGCCCGCCAACTGCTTCTCCGGCATGACAGAAACTTCCTTAATTCTGCGCCCGGTGGCCCTCTCAATAATTAACTTCGCTATTAATTCTGCGTTTTGTGGATTTTCAGTGGATGCACTGAATAAAAAAGAATCTACCAGGTTGAGATCCTGTAGAGATTTAAAAGATTTAGACTTTGTCATAGAATTGACCTCTTAAGATAAGAGGAACTAAAACCTGTATATGCATTGTATAAAAAAGTATAACGGAAATCAATTAGTAAATTTGACGAAATAATTAAAGGGTAAGTAATCGCATAATTACTCACCCTTTCCTGGCAACTCTACCAAACTTAATCTCTCTTAAAAATATCTCTTGTATATACTTTCTCAGCCACGTCATCTAAGCAACTGTCGTAACGATTTGCAATAATCGCCTGGGCCTGTGACTTAAAGGCCTCTAAATCATTTACTACCTTGCTGCCAAAGAATGTACTGCCGTCTTCCAAAGTAGGCTCGTACACAATTACGGTAGCTCCTTTGGCCTTGATACGCTTCATAACGCCCTGAATACTACTCTGACGGAAGTTATCCGAATTACTCTTCATCGTTAATCGATATACGCCAATGACACAATTCTTCTCTGCAGAAACATCATATTGACCTGTATGAGAATAACCATAATATCCTGCCATCTTCAATACCTGATCTGCGATAAAATCCTTACGGGTACGATTGGATTCCACGATGGCTTCGATTAAGTTCTCAGGCACATCACTGTAGTTTGCCAACAACTGTTTCGTATCCTTAGGAAGGCAATATCCTCCATAACCGAAAGACGGGTTATTGTAATGCTGACCGATTCTGGGGTCTAAACAGACACCATCAATAATCTGCTGTGTATTCAAGCCTTTCAGCTCCGCATAAGTATCCAATTCGTTAAAATAAGACACACGAAGAGCAAGGTAGGTGTTGGCAAATAACTTAACCGCTTCTGCCTCCGTAAAGCCCATAAATAATGTATCAACATCCTCTTTTAACGCTCCCTCTTGCAATAATTCTGCAAAAGTATGAGCCGCCTCAACCAGCCTATCGTCTTTCATATCCGTACCCACAATGATTCTGGAAGGATAGAGATTATCGTATAAGGCTTTGGACTCTCTTAAGAATTCCGGGCTAAAAATAATATTATTGCTACCAGTCTTAGTACGGATTGATTCCGTATATCCTACAGGTATGGTTGACTTAATCACCATAATTGCAGACGGCGCATACTTCATTACTGTATCAATCACAGTTTCTACCGCAGATGTATCGAAATAATTCTTCTCCGAATCGTAGTTGGTAGGCGCTGCAATTACAACATAATCCGCATCTGTATAGGCTTCTTTGGCATCTAAAGTAGCCGTTAAATCCAAGTCTTTCTCTGCCAAATATTTCTCGATATAATCATCCTGGATTGGAGATTGCTTAGCATTAATTTTTTCCACCTTATCAGGCACAATATCTACTGCATACACGGTATGATGTTGTGCTAACAATACCGCAAGTGACAAACCTACGTATCCTGTTCCTGCTACTGCGATTTTGTATTTTCTATTCATAACAACTGATTTTTCCATAGTACTCCAAATACCTCAAATTCTAATTATGACTATTAGTATTATACCACAATATTGGCTTGAAACAATATTATATTTATTTCAAATAACTAACCGCGTATCTTATTACATTACACATGATATTTCGCGTACATCTGCTCAAGAAACTCTATATCCTGAAGTTTACTTACAAAGTGTAACTCATTATTCTTCACCATACAAGCCAACGGTAAGAGCATCCTATTCAGACCTTCTGTCTTTCCTTCATCAATCATTCCCCGAATTGCCTCACACATATCATTATTTTCCTTTTTGCTCTGCCACCTTTAATAATTTCTTCGTCCGTCTTCTGTACAGCTCCATTGTCCGACAAAAGTTATTAGCCCTCCAAAATTTTTTCACCACCAAAGAAAGCTACGTTTATCAAATCTACACACCACTCCGCATTCACAAAAAACAACTTGTGGGCAATGTCTGTCTCCCCCCTAATCCTCTTCCTCAATACACCGGTGCAGAAGCCCCCTCTTACATATATCGTTTCTCCGGCGCAACAGAAATTTTCTAATTCTGTACCCTGCGACCCGTTCAATAATTAGCTTTGCTATTAATTCTGCATCTTTTGGTTTTTCGGTAGATATACTAAATAAAAATGAATCTATCAAGTTCAAATCCTATAATGAATTAGATCAATTCATAAGATATGTCCTCAAAAGATACAAAAGCGGACAATCTTACGATTATCCGCTCACAATCTTAAAATGCACATATCCACTTTCGACAATGCCGGTATTTCTATTTTACACAGGCAACACAAATTTACCATCCGTCTATAACATGTGAATGATCCAATATATCAGCCCGAGAATCCAGCTTGATAACACACCATACAATATTACCGGTCCTGCTATTGTAAATATTTTACAGCCGATACCGAATACCTGTCCCTCGAATTTATACTCTATCGCCGTAGATGCTACTGAATTGGCAAATCCCGTAATCGGGACCAACGCTCCGGCACCTGCAAAACTTACAATTTTCCGATATATGCCAAAGCCGGTCAAAACAACACTGGTAAATACCAGAATCAAAGTGCAATATGCTGACGCATCCTCCTGCTCCAAGCCGACCACATTCTGTAACAACTCCATAATCACTTGTCCGATAGTACAAATAATACCGCCAATTACAAAAGCTTTCATAAGTCGCCCGCCCAAGTTCGCTTTAGGGGTTATCTGCTCAACATAATCCTGATAAATTTGTTGTCCTGACTTTGTTTCCATATACATCCCTACTACCGCCACCGGCCCTTTCTATACAATTAAAAAAGCATAGCCGAAACCGCTTCGACTATGCTCTTATTATTTATATTTATTTCTTATTCTATTCAACAAATTATTATTTCTCTAAATCTACGGTTTTTAACAATTCCTTTATTTCTTCCACACTCAACCACTCTGTATTATTGTCTGAGCTGTAGGAGAATCCGTCTGCCACTCTCTTGCCTGTGGGAACTGCGCGTTTTTTATCATCCCATACCATCTGGGGATAGATGATGAAATGCTTGTCGTACTCGTAAGTATTCATAGAGTCTTCCACAGTAACCATAATTTCATGGAGTTTCTCACCCTCGCGAATACCTACTTCAGGCATTTCGCAACCAGGCAACATTGCCTGGGCAAGGTCCGTAATCTTAAAAGAAGGAATCTTGGAAATAAATGTTTCTCCACCCTTTGCCTCTTCCAATGCTTTGATTACAAGTTCCACACCCTGCTGAAGGCTGATCCAGAAACGGGTCATACGATAATCGGTAATCGGAAGCTCCTTGCCGCCGTTCTTGATAATATTGTGAAAGAACGGAATAACCGAACCACGGCTTCCTGCCACATTGCCGTAACGCACCACCGAAAAATTAATATCTTTAGCACCGGCATAAGCATTTGCAGCAATAAAGAGCTTGTCTGATACTAATTTTGTACCACCGTAAAGGTTAACAGGGTTCACCGCCTTGTCCGTAGACAATGCCACAACCTTCTTAACATCACATGCTAACGCAGCATCAATAATATTCTGTGCGCCATGGATATTGGTTTTAATTGCCTCGGAAGGATTATATTCGCATGCGGGCACCTGTTTCATTGCTGCTGCATGAATGACATAATCAACTCCCTGAAATGCAAGCATCAAACGCTCTTTATCTCTGACATCGCCAATAAAGAAACGTAATTTATTCTTATACTCCTTGAATTCATTCTGCATCATAAACTGTTTGAATTCATCTCTGGAATATATAATAATCTTCTTAGGATCATAATTTTCAAGTACATACTTGGTAAACGCCTTACCAAAACTTCCGGTTCCGCCGGTGATTAGAATTGCTTTGTTGTTTAACATAACTGCCTCCGTATTAAAGAGTTTCTCTTTGCCAATAGGTATTTTATCATAGATGGATTTAATTGGCAAATTTAATATGTGCTTTCAGTTTCTGTTTCGTCGGAAGCCCCCTTGACGTCTTCCAAAAATATTTCATCAAAACAATTATCTTTTTGCACATTTTTCATATTTTTCTTTATTGTCTCACTATCAACAAGCGCATCCGATATTAACTTATCCAATGCCGTCATAACATCATTTGGGGCGCATTTCTCGTCTGTAATATCAAATACATATTGTGACTGCTCTACCAAATCTGCAAGCTCTACATATTTTACAGCCCACCCTAAAACCAAAACCGGCACATAATGTCTATATGCATGTACTACACCATGGAATCTGGAACAAATAATAAAATCAAATTTTTTAGTTAAAAGTTCAAATTCTATACACGAAAAATTGTCTTTCAGCACATGCACATGCTCGCTTGTATCATATAATCTTCCTATTTCTTCAATAATTGTTAAATCTTCCGCAGAATGCCGAAACAAATAAACATCTCTTTCGGCTTCCAGTAATTTATCTATAATATCACAGTATATTTCCATTACTTTCTTTTTGTTACCATGTTCAAAAAGTTTAACATTCGGAACTATACCAACATTATGTTCTGATGTAAAACTTGGAACCTTCCAATCCGGTATTTCCTCATAAATATACTCTGCATTTATCTCTTTGGCCTGCAAAACCATATCTTTACTCATAACTACATTTTTTAGTCCAAAATTATCTGTCAAAAAACGGTATCCTTCAATCTCTCTTGCAAAAATCTTTGTAGCCTGTGGAAGCCACTTCTGCACGTCCTCTTTAATATACATTTTTTCGGGCGAATAATTAAATGGACCAAATGATTGAGGCATCAGATATATCGGGATATTGTACTTTTTCCCAATACGAATGCTGTCTAAAACTCCTGCATGTATTCTTTCGCACCATTTATCGCCGATTGCGAATCCGCTAACATCCAGAATCATATCTATTTTTTTAATATATGAAAATGCCTCTAAATAATTAAATATATTCGAATATTTTCGCTGAAACATAGAACGAACCGCTTTAATAGTAGAAATAATCAGATTGTATATCACTTTCTCACCTGCAATAATCCGTCGTATCTCTTTTGCATAATTTATCTGATAAAAGGCGGCACCTTTTACCTTTGGATCTTCCCACAAACAACCAAAATAAATTTCGCAATCAGGCATTCTCTTTTTTAATTCTTCAATCGAAACAAAAAGCATGGATTGTGCGCCTTTATTTCTATAATTGGCTCCTGATATCAAAATTTTTTTCCCCATCTTCAATCCTCTCTGTTTCTCAACATCTATTATTTCGACTTTTGACGCTTTTAAGGAGTACACGTAATAACGCTTTGTTATATATCAAGGCTAATATTACTGCTATAATTGAATTTAAAATATTTATATACAGATTTTTAAAATACAACAAAGCAGATAGCAAGATAAGCCATACTAACATCACCATCATCTTTTTAATTTTAAATTCCATTTTTAGAAATTTTTGCACACCGATCATTCTGCATATTACAAGCAAAATATAGCTTATTAAGGTTGAGACAGAACCCGCATAGATACCAATTCTGTTAACGAGCACTATATCGACCAGCAAATTCGTTGCAGCCGCAACTATCGTTGTAATACCTATCTTTTTGGTTTCTTTATATGCTACATAAACTCCTCCAAGATAAGATGCCAAACTTGAAAAAAAGGCAGCAATGTATAAAATCGGAATTTGAGCATATGCACCTTCATAATCTCCTTTTACCAAAATCGGAAACAAGACAGGAGTTGCCGCTATTAACATAGCTATAATACCAAAAAATACACCATACATTGCATCAAACATTTCTGAATAATACTTATCAGCATCCTGGTCTTTAGAAGCAATTGATGCATTTTCCTGCCAAGCTAATGTAAATGTGCTTTGTAAATTTCTGTACAACGCCGGAAGTTTATTGGCAACCGCATAAACTGCATTCGCCTCAACTCCCATAACTGCCGTAATCACTAAACGGTCTGACATTTGTATAATCCATCTTGACATAGAATTCGGAATCATCGGTATTGAATATGATAATAACTCTCGAACCAACTTTTTATCAAGCGTTTTAATATCTATATATTTCGTTAAATGGACTTTACAATTTACATATATTAACGTCAAAATCAAGGATATTATAACTGAGCCAAGGGTTCCGACCAACCCTTTTCTTCCCCAGAAAACAAACAAAAAAATTCCAATTATATAGATAACTGACTCTAAAATAACAGAATTCGCATACGTTTTATTCTGTCCAAGACCTCTAACAATTTGACGAACTACGCTTATGAGCATATCTACAAGAAAATATGTGCACAAGACAATTTTAAACACAAAATCAAATTTATATAAAGCAATATATAGTATTATTAATGCCAGTATCGAAATTCCTATTGTAAAAAAAAGAATATTGGTAATGATTTTCTTTTTTTCTTCCTCTGCTTCTCTATACTCAATTAAGTATCTAAAAGCAGCTAATTGAATTTGTAATGTAACAAGGGGCAGAAAAAAAGATACTGCCGTAACAATTACATCATAATAACCATACTCTTCTTTGCTTAAGTAAGCAGTTAAAATAGGTAACGCAATAAAATGTACAACCTTCGGAAACACTGTTCCCAAAGATAATATTAATGTATTCTTTAACAATCCCTTTCCGCGTCCCATTTTTACTCCCTGATTCAACATTCATTACTTACTTCGTTCACCTACAAACGATTTTATATATTTGAGCATATCGTTTGCAGATTTCATTCCAATTAAACTTTGAAACACCTTCTATACAATTTTTAGATATTTCAGAATAATCAGTAATAATATGAGTAACAGCGTGTACTATTTGTTCTTTATTATCATAATCTACAGAACATCCTACTTCCTGCTCCTCAAAGTGACCATCAAACCCTTGCCCTCTGGTATAAATAACCGGAAGTCCTTGCGACATAGCCTCCGCATAGACTAATCCAAAAGTTTCCGTTTTGGATGGCATAATAAAAATATCACTTTCCCGGTAACAACTTATAACATCTTCTTTTTTTAATTTACCTTTATAATTTGTTCCGCTGAATCTTTGTAAGATATCGAATTCTTCATCGCTCACTTTAGCTCCGGCTACCATAAATTCAATATCCCAACCTTCGCTTTGTAAAATTTCAAGTGCTTTTACAGTTGTACTGACATTTTTACGTTTGCTTATTGCTCCAACATAGGACACTTTCAATTTTTTATGATTCATACTTTGAATTCTTTGTGCGTTATCCCTGTCAACATTCAGATTCTCAAACCAAAAATCATCAATTCCATTTGGAATTATATAGCTTTTATTAAAGATACTATCTCTCAAATTTGCAGGAAGATATTTCTCCATAACCAATTTACGATACGCATCTGACAAAAAGAAAACGGCGCTGGCATTTTTTAAAATTTTAACACCACGTTTCCGCATCCAAAACATCTTCTTCAGGAAGAAATTAACATCCGTATCTCTAATTGCAACAACATATGGAATATTATATTTTTTAGACAATGTATACGCTGCATTTCCATCTGTAAATAACGTATATGCATGTATACAATCATAGTCTTTCACATCAATATTTCTTTCAAGAGACTTTCTGATTTTTGCCTGTTTATAATAAAAAACATATCGATCCCTCTTTTTAAAACATTTCGCCACCGTAACATTATTATTCGGTTGAATTACACTTCTATTTTCAGTATAGATAGGCGCAAAAACTTGGTTTCTGATATTTATTTTATCCAAATGTTCTATCATTGTCTGATGCAATGCTGTACTCATATAATTGCAATTTATGTGTAATACATTCATATGTCTCACCTCAGGTTTCAAATAATCTCCGCCATTTACGGAATGCGTCTTAATTCCTCATAATAACTACCCAAGTCCAGTTTATGATATTGGGCAACATTATCCTTTTTGCTCGTTTGCACTACAGCATCCACTGCTTCCATAAGCTCCGCTTCCTCATCTATAACACGAATAAAATCCAACGATTCAATCCATTTATACACATTTTTCACTTTATGGGAGCTATTATCGTAAGCCACGCAAGCCGTTCCTGTTAATGCACACATAATCATAGCATGCAATCTGTCTGTTATGACCAGTTGAGCTTCTTCAAATTCCCTCAATGTCTGTTTCACATACTTTCGACGCTTGTAAATGGGAATGATTGTATGCTGAACGGTATCAAACTCTCTAAAAGAACCAAACCGTTTCATAATACTGCTTTTTATCTCTTCCTGCTTGCTGTTGCTTAGCACTTTTTCAATATTCTGACGAAAACACAACTTAACAGTATTTGCATTCCTCTCCAAACCATTTGGAACATATTCATACAGCATCGCAAAATCCGGCAATAACAACGTATGAGCACATCCGGCAAAATTATCATTCACAAAATCAAATGATTGTTTTTGAATTCCCTTATTCTTTCTTTGACATAGATTTCATTGTGCGGCCATTCTGTACCCAACCAGCCACCGCCCGAGATAATAATCAAATCATCATCTTTTATATTATTTTTAATATATTTGCTATACCGTATGGAAAAGGGCATCGTAAGATCAATAAAACGATACTCCTGATACTCCTTTTTGATAAATTGCTCCTCAGCCAAAGCAATCAAATGTTCTCTTGCGTTTCCATGAACTGGAGTTCCGAACAGAAAAGCACGTTTTTTTCTTTTGGCAAATTTAATATTCAGTAATTTTATCCACCAAAAAGGTTCTGATACAATCAAACGATAAAACCTGTTTACACGTCTCAAACACTTTTTTGTCTTAAAAAACATAATGCACAGTGAAGGAAACCGCAAACATAATTTTGTATTTCTCTTATAATCGGATGCATATTTTAAGGCCATTCGTAATATATCTTTATATCTTCTTGATATATTTCTTCGTTCTTTCGAATTCATACCCGAAATGATACTAAAAATGTTATGAATACAATATTCAGACTGCTTTATTGCCGCATCCCGCCTCGCTTTATCGTTTTGCTCATTTTCGATAAACGCAAAATACTCTTGCCAAACACGCTCGTATCCCGCAAATTTCTTCTGCAATTTAGAACCCGTCATAACAGAACCGGGTCTGTATCCGCGATGATAGTAATTTTGGGGGCTAACCTCAACCCTCTCAGCGTTTAACAAAGTAAAAAACGAATAATCAACATCCTCAATAATGTTTCCTTCATTAAACCTTCTATTCTGTGCACGCAAATACTCCAGTCTGTATAAGCGCAGGCAAATGGACGTAATATATTGCCCTTTCTTCTGCTCTTCACGCAAAATTTCCAACCCTGTACATACTTGTCCGAGACAACACCTTCGCGAATAATTCTGCTTCGGAGTATTTCCGGCCAACTCTTCATTTTCGAAAAAAGAACAGGCTCCAAACAATAAAATATCCAGTTTCTGCTTATTTGATCTTTCGTACAAATCTTCCAGTGCTTCAATTGTGATATAATCATCACTGTCCAAAAATAAAACATATTCTCCCGTTGCCAATTGTAATCCGACATTTCTTGCACTGCCGGAACCACCATTCTCTTTGTGAAACACTTTTACATTATCATATTGCGATGCGTAATCATCGCATAATTGTTCACTGCCGTCCGTAGAACCATCATCAATCAACAGAATTTCTATATTGTACTTTGATTTTTGAATCACATTCTCAAAAAATTCAGGCAAGTATTGTTTTACATTTTAAACAGGGATAATAATGCTTATATGATTCATTTTTTTAAACTCCACTCTTCCGGAAACACTATTATAAATCTATAGCGCTTCTATAATTTCAATCAACTTCCTTGTATGCACCTTAAAATCATATACTTCCGCTGTTTTTCTGGCATTTGCAGACATAAGTTGTTTCTCTTCATCTGACATATCAGCCATCGCTTCAATACCGCGAGCCAAATCCTCCGCCGTAAATCCCTCTGTCAGCCTTCCACAATTATACTTCTCAACAATGCTGTATCCCGGTCGAATTGTATAAAACACCGGTTTACCGGCTGCAAAATATTCAAATGCTTTATTATAACTCTCACCCACTCGGACAAGAGGATTCATCTCCCAATGAACAAGGTTTAAGTCTGCGCGACTGACAATCGAAGGAATGAACTGCTTATTTACACGACCTTTAAAAACAACATTTTCGATATTTTCGTCTATCAGACGCTGCTGTAATTTTTCGAGTTCATCACCATTACCAAAAATAATAAATTTAACCTTTTCATTTTTTATTATCTTTGCAACGTCTAATATAATTCCAAGATTATTTATGCGTCTTATTGCGCCGACATAAATCACCTTATAAATATCAGGATTATCCAAATCACAATCCTCATAAGGAAATTTCGCTCTGTTAAAATCATAATCCTCTAAATCTACGCCATTGTTAATATGAAAAGCCTTACGAAGATCAATCGGACCACCGTTATCTTTATCCCACTTATGCGACTTAATATAGTCTGCACCGCCTTCCTGGGTAAAGATTAAAGCATCTGCTTTCTTATATATCCATTTTTCACCCATATACAGCATTTTAACAAGCAGCTTCATTTTCTTTAAACGTCTCGAATATGCAACCAAAGCTTCCGGCCATAAATCGCGCATTTCACATATACATTTTACCTTGAATTTTTTGGCAAGTTGTATGCCCGCAACCAAAGTCAAAGGATGAACGGATGATGCCAAAATAACATCAGGTTTATTGTGTTTCTTCGCATATTCTTTTACCGTTTTTTTAACATTGCGATAAAAGTCAAACATGCAAAGGACTCTATCCTTACCGTTTTTTTCATACGTTCTGCCCTTTACATAAACAAAAGGAATTTGCGTTTCATCACACGTCTGTACATTATACAATTCTTTAGACTCCGTAAAATATTCCGGACTGTTATGTTTTGCATTGCAACAAAAAACAACCGGCTTGTATCCCTGCTCTTGCAAATATTTTGCAAACCAATAATGCCGACCGCCTTTATTGTATAACATTGTTCCTGCATAGTGATTCAAAATCCACACATTCTTTTTCATTTATGTCCTCTTTTCAATCAATAATCACACCAGATTAACTTATATATTTTAACACTAATCATTTTTTTAATCAATAGACAGCTTACATTATTAATTCATTTTAGAACACTTATAATTCCCAATAAAAAAACTGTGATTAATCCTCCATACAGCATTAACCACAGCTTATTTTATATTACAACTTAATTACTATTCTTTTCTTTTTTGTTTCCTTTTTTCTTTTCGGCATTTAGCGCAACTTCACCGCACAAATACATTTTTACCAGTCCCAGTAATACCATAGCAGTAGACAAATAAACCATATACGGATATATGTTTTTGTATATAACAGTACATATTTGCGTTGCTGCTTCACCACCAATTATCAACGCTACCAAATATCCAAAAAAACTCAGTCCGCCACCAAACAAACAAATCAAAATACCATAACCAAAAACAACCTCTATTATTGAAGCCGCTTTTTTACAAATTTTCTTAATCATTTCTTTCTCCTTATAATCCGATTATCGGCAACCATCCCATTAAAATAACCACTTCCATAACATACTGTGCTGCAACCCACCACAAGTCATTCTTTACTGTCTTGCTAAAATCAGACTCTGCAATGGACATTCCCGCATACATTCCAAGGGCTAAGGGCGGAGTAATTCCACACATAACACCACAAATGCAAGGAAGCATGGCTGCTACAAGCAGAGGGTCTACTCCCACTTCCGCGAATAATGAAATAAATACCGGACCAAACATAACAACCAATGAAGATCCCGGGATTACCATACCCATGAAACAGGTAAACAGCGGAATAATCAGACAAAGTCCTAATTTACCCATTTCCAAAGACGCAATACCTGTTTGCAATCCTTCTGCCACATTTAAATCCGTAAAAAGAGAACCTATCATATATCCAAACAAACATGTGCCAATCGCAGGCGCAATACTTTTGATGCTCTTTCCAAACATAGTTGCAATTTTATGAATTGTCACCTGTTTTTTATCTTTAATCACAATGACAGCATAAATTGCAGCAATACCCGCTATAAAATATAACAATGACGATGAAAAGTATTTAGCACCATCTGCCCCAAGACGTTCCGTAAAAAAAGACTCTTTCCACAAAAAGTCACAAAGAAAAGGTAACAGAATGATTACGGGAAGAAGTAATCCCTGCCATCCTTTTTTTATGGTTTCCTTAAAACTTGGAATATCTTCTTTAGCCAATGGTTTCACTTTATAATATTTACAAAATCCGAACACCATCAAAAGGCGCTGAATAATGAACCACAATGCACATCCCCAGCATACAATCCAAAACTTTCCTATTGTCAATTCCTGTTCCGGATATAATGCCACAAATGCCCCCAGTGCCGCAACGATATTAGATGAAGGCGGTATCATATTACCAAGATAACTTGCATTACTCTCAATATTCGCAGCTAATTCCGGCGGAAATCCCGACTTCTTCATTGCAGGAATTGTCATTGTTCCGGTAGCCATAACATTCCCCGGACCGCTTCCTGATAAAGCTCCCATAAAACCGCTGGCAATTACAGATACATATCCCGCGCCACCCGTCACTCTTCCGAGCAGTGATAAAATAATTGCAATTGCACCATCAATAATTTTAGTTTTCGTTAATAAAATAGACATCGCCACAAAAACAACCATTGAATACAGTAACGATGTTTTCATTCCGGCCTGTACATAACCAAACAAGTTCACCCACTTGTTAGTAATTGCAACCAATAAAAGGAAGCTGACAAGTACTGCTTCATAGACCGGTCTTTTTAATAATATAAACCACAAAAGAATTACGGCTAACATAATGCCTAAATAAACAAATGCCATTTTTACTACTCCGTTTCTATTTTTTGTTTATTATAGCATAAAGATTATCATTTGTATAGTCTTTTGATTATATATTTTTTATTTTTTTACCGGGTTATGCACAACCCGGTAAAATCGTTACCATTTCGCTTCTTTTATTATTTGTATCAAATCCTTGACTGTCTTGGACAGATATTGTCCTTTTCTATATACCAATATTACTTCTCTGGCCCGAACATTCTGTTTCAAACGATAAAAATCTATACTTTTATCCAACATACCAATCTTTAAAATGCCTCGCGGCACAAGTGCCATTCCCACACCTTGTCGAACCATTTCAATTTGCGCCTCTATACTTTTCACCACAGCAGATGTTTTTATTTTTAAATCATATTGTTGTACCATTTCATGCAACATTTTCTGCATAATCTGATTCTCTGTTATCATTACAAACTCAACACCATCTATGGCTTTTACGTCAATACAATTAAAACTTTCACCTTCTGCACCTACAGACTTTCCCTTTATGTCTCTTCCGTTTTCACTGTCACGCAATACTGCCAGCAAAACCTCTTCTTCATATATAAGCTCACTTTCAAACATCCGGTCATCAATTGGTGAAGTTGTAATACAGAAATCAAACTCTCCTTTTTCCAAACCTTCTCTTAATTGCTCTGTTCCGCGTTCATCTACCACAATGTGCATTCCGGGATATTTCTTTTTAAACTCTGCCACAATATCAGGCATCATTGTTGCACTGCGAAAGGGTGTCGTTCCTACGATAACGCTCCCGATTTTACATTCAGATATATCCGAAATTTGATTATACATATTATGTTCTATTTCAAGAATCTTTCTGCCGGCATCAACATAAACTTTACCCGCATCTGTCAGCCTCACATATCCGTTCGTGCGCTCGAATAATTCTATTCCAAGCTTTTCTTCTATCTTTTTTAAATATTGGCTTAAGGATGGCTGCGATATATCCAAACGTTCAGCAGCTCGAGAAAAAGAACCTTCTTCCGAAAGAACAATAACATATTTTAACTGTTTCATATTCATATCAACAAGTCCTCACCATTTTACCGCTCCAACTGTGGCAATAACCATTATAAACGCGCCGTATCAAAAGGCTTCAAAAACATATTCTCGCCTTCTTTATTGGTAATTACAACATTTTTTTGTATATCATGTATCAATTCAGTAATTTCTTCCATACTGCCTGCTGATGCTTTGACCATATACGCCTTCTGTCCGTTATTTCCGTTCTCTGTAATTTGAGCACCCTCTTGACGCAATATATTTATATCATCAATTTTAGGATTTTCTTTCAAATTTCCTATAGATATTTTGCCTATTGTCCCACCATGTAAATATCCGCAAACGGTACAATGATATTGTTTGAAGCACGGATTATCCTTACTCAAGTCATCCCCCATATTTCCGGTTAGAGAATATGATATCAACATTTTAAGAAAATCAATATCATTATTCTTTCTAATCACCTTAAAATCATCATTTCCATTCACTCTGAATCCCATCTCAAAGGCTTTGATTCCATTCTCATCTACAACCAACTGGAAATTAGCCACACCATTCTTTGCCCCTATTTGGTCAAGCAGCTTTCTGATTCCGCCATCAATGGTCTCCATATACAAATTGTAATATTTCGAAGGCGTAATTACCAAATCACAGAATCTGGACATACCATCTTCTTCTTCAGATTTGTACTTATCATTCAAACAGGAAAGACTTATCTCACCGTCTGCAATCGTATATACCGCGCTTAATTCGTTGCCAAAAATATACTCCTCAATTACCACTTCTCCATCTTTTGACTGACTTTTCGCATAATTGATTGCTTCGTCCAATTGTTCTTCACTCACACAAACCGAAATCCCTTTTCTTCCTCCGTTGTCGGAAGGTTTTACAATAACCGGATATACAATTTGGCTTCTTTCTTCCTCTGTCATAGGCAGTTTTACACAAAAATCCATCGGCACGGGAACACCGCATTTTTGGCACAATTCTTTAAATTGTTTCTTATTTCTGGTAAGTTGAATCTGTTCTTCTGTCGCATAAAATGGTGTTCCCAACGCATTTGATATTTTACATGCTGCCAATACTCTTTCTTCGCTATATCCGGCAATAACACCATCAATTCCGCATTCTTTACACCTTTTTACAACTTCGGCCGTTTTAGTATAATCAAGGTTCCAAGCCTCATCTGCCATCAACTTGGCCGGGCTTATTTCCCAATCTTCATAACGATCGCAACACACAACATAAACGCCCATATCTTTGGCCGCTTCTACAAATGTTTTATCACTACTATCACTACTGATTACCAACAATTTCTTTCCTTTTACATTTATCATATCAACAAATCCCTCTCCAAACGTTAGTATATTCCTAAACTAAATTATATTACTGTACGTATTACTTTAACAATACGCCACATATCATCTCTGTCATATCTTTGATCGCATACAATGCTAATTTCCTGTTGATATAGTAATTTACTTCTATCATCTAAAATATGATAATTCGAAATCGGCCAATGCATAGGACAATATATACTATTGTCAATCATAGCTTTTTGAGCTATAGTTCTCTGTTTTTCCGGCAATAAAATCGGCACAAACAACGGACAATCCGTTTTTTTCAATATAGAAAAAAGCGTAATATCCGATAATTCATTTAGCAAAATCTCCGCATTTTCTCTGCGTTTTTCTACAAGCATATTTACATCTATAGAATTTGCTAATTCTATATCGTTTTCCTTGGCGCCCCAAAATCCATCCGTTTCTTCGTCAAGCAATAACTCCGCCTGTCGAAAAACAGTCAAATAATCTTTGTCAGAACGCTTGCCACTTATATATTCTTTTTTCATTACCATAGCTCGTTTGCGCAATGCAATGTACTCTTCCCTACATGGCACTTGCTTCATTTGTTCTTTCCCATCAGTCTTCCATGCAAATCCACCCGTCAAAACGCCACACCACTTCCTCAGGCTACCATAAAAATAGTGTGCATCATTTTGTTTTTCTCCAAACAAAGAATGTGTAATATCTCGAATTATAATACCTTTGAAAAAAGAAAGATCAATTTCTTTAGAAAAACCAAAATAATCCATAACCAGAAGAATATCACACGACGCCGCTTCTGTTATTTCTTGAACAAGACCCGAATTCATATCCGGATAAACAGAATAAAATACAATATTCCATCCCGCCCTATAAAAAGGAATGATCATACTTTCACAACACCATGTAGGAATCGCTACGCTTTTTACATTGCCCTTTGTCTTAATATCGGAAATTATATATTCCAATGCGCTTCTTCCAGATTCAAACCAGACAGTGCTCGAAGGAAAAATACCGTTCTTTCCGTTCAAAGCAGGCTCTTCCCAAAACTCACTTCCAATTTCATTTCTTACGTTTATACAATTCATAATCGATTAGCACATCTCCTTCGCAAAATACCAGTTTCGCCGTTTTCAAAAATCCTTATGCCCTATATTGTGGAAAAAAATTAGGATTAAGATTTTCTTCACGAACATTCACTAATTTTTTATACTCTGTTTCGCTAAATATCATCTGTCCTGTATAAAACTGTACAATCCCTTCAGGTGCAAAGCCCTTTTTATATCGAAATATTCCGTCATCCGAGCCATATCCGCCACCCAAAACAAATCTTCTGTATCCTTGTTCAATACCCCATTTTATAATTTCACATTTCAAAAAATCATTTGGGCGCATATCAAAATATTCATTGTAAGTGCCACCTAAATATGAGTACATATTCTCGCTACCGATTATAACCAATTCCGATGCAATAATCTTTCCTTCATACAAAACATGAAAATATGTAAAATTACCTCTCATTTTATTAATTGTTTTAAAAAATGTTTCTGTAAAATAATACCCTTTTTCTGCATTATTACGATCCATTGTCGAATAATAAATATCCAAAAAATCATTTAATTTATCACCAACTGTATCTATTTCGATTTGCAATCCCGCTCGTTGCGCTTTTTTATAATTTTTACGCACTTTATGTTCAAATCGCATTAACATGTCATTCATTGAGCAATTTAAATCGCAAACAACATTATTCATTCGTGGAATTACATCACCATAATATGACTCTCTACTATTGCTGAACAAAGAAAATCTCACAAACTCAGATATAATATTATTTTGTTTACACCACAGAATATATGCCTCGTATGCTTTTTCAGCCAAACCCAAACCTTGAAATAACCAGCCTCCATATCCATAGGGCGTTACTACATCATAAAATGTATCAGCTTGAATCTTGTCTTTAAACCGCTCGTCCGCTGCTATATCACGTTTCATAACCACATGGATAGCTCGCAAATCCTCATCTTCATAACAAAACAGCAAAGGTTCTCCATCTCCGCGAATTGAGAATGCTTCAACATATTCTTTTAAGTAATACACATCATATTTTTCAAATGAACGAACAACAGTATTCCACTGTTCTCCATCAGACAATTGATATATTTTTAACATATCATCCTCCCTAATTATTTCATTTAATCATTTCATATCATTCTGCATACGCTCTACCCGCAAACTAACGGGTCTTTCTTCTCCCTGGCCGATTCCGTCTCTAATCAAAACTTTTTTGATTGTCAAAAAAACAATTTGTATATCCTTCCACAAAGTTATTTTGCTTACATATTCCAAATCATATGCAAATTTTTGCTCCCATGATATATTATTCCTGCCATTAACCTGCGCAAGACCGGTAAGCCCGGGTCTTACACTATGTCTTTTTCTCTCTTCCTCTGTATAGTAAGGCAAATATGATACTGCCAACGGTCTTGGTCCAACAAGGGACATATCTCCTTTTAATATATTTATCAGCTCCGGCAATTCATCCAACGAAGTGCTTCTTAAAACTCTGCCATAAGGAATCAAACGCTCCTTATCAGGCAGAAGCTTACCATCTTTGTCTTTTTCATTTGTCATCGTCCTAAATTTAATTAGTTTAAAAATATTCTCGTCTTTTCCCGGTCTTTCTTGAAAGAAGAAAGGATTTCCTTTCATCAAAACCGCACCAAGTACTGTTAATAGCAACAATAACGGCAGCAATACCATTAATGCCAACAGTGAAAGAATAAAATCAACAAAACGTTTGCCAAATTTAGCGTACATAGCCTTACACTCCAACCTTTGTAAATGTATACACACAGCAGTCTATCATTTCTGCGTACAGATAATCTATTTTACCACTGACGCTGCATTTCCGCAAGAATATTTCAAACCATATCCCTATCAAGTATCTTCAAATATTTCTATACCATAGCTTCATTTGAATGCTCCAAAATACACCAAACTCCCCACAACTTTTCCGATCGCGACAACAAGCACAGCTACGCCTACACCCTTACGAAAACCGATTCTTCTTGCAAAAATCGGAATACTGTCAAGCATTTCGGCAATTGCAAGTGCCACGCACCCCACAAAGCAACCGCTAAAAAATCCGCTTGTTGAAAGGATGCTCCCTGTCAACCCATTCCATAATCCGTCCGGTAAGATGACATTATTATAAAACACTTCCCGCAGCACATCTTTGATTTTTAAAACCTCAACTAAGCCGCCTGTAATGCAACCTGCCACAACCGCACTCTCATATGTTAATATCTTATTTGCTGTATGTGTTTTTCCTGCAAACCTCGGTACAAGCCCCAGAGCAAGCAATGCGGTAAAAACGCCCCCCGACACCATAAGTCCGCAGAACAGCCCCAAAAAACCAATTAAAACTTGTTCCAATACACACCATCCCACTCTTAACCAATTATTTATTTTGCAATTTTTCTTGCAATCTTATTTTTTCATGTGTCATTTTGCAACATGAATTTCTATACAACATCAACTTCAATTCCCTCACGACCGGCATTATCTATAAGCGTCTGATTCACATCGTCCTCATAGATCCGCATTTCAACTTCCAATGGCGTAGGATCTTTGGTGATCCTGCGCTTGCCCAAATGATTATAAAACACAATAATTCCAACTCCTAAACCAATGGAATAACCCATCTCCAGCGGTCCTATACCGCCTTGATAAGCAAGGCCAAACAATGCATACGTTTTTTCAAAAAGACCTGTGACATCAATGTCATTATGAAATGCCATAATTGTAAACGCTGTACCAAAAAAACAAATGAGTGACACAAATGCTATTTTTAGGATAGCAAAGGTCTTCTTCTCCTTCTTTTCTCCAACATACTCAATAATTACATCATTTTCCCCCAGAGATATTACTTCTATATCCGTATCAACTTTGTGTATGAGCTCAATTACTTTCAATAAGCTAATGACAGCCCTGGAATTTTGATTCTTTTGATGTTCATTTCCTGACGTATTATCTGATTCTTTTATACACTTATTATTTCGGGATGAAAATTTGTAAATTAAAACTACTTTTAACTTATTGTCTAATATACTGTTACTGCTGTGTATTTTAAATACATCTCCAAGATATACATTTTCTTTTGTTACCTTTATACTTTTCTCTGCTTTTAAATATACAACTGTCTTCTTTGACATTATGATTAAACCTTTTCTCTGCCTATCGCCAATAATTGTTTTACTTTAAAAAGCTATTATACTAAAACAAAGCTTTCTACATCTATTTACTCACACAAAAAGAGCACCGTCCGCGACGATGCTCCTATTATTTACACATTTTAGTCCCGTTATACTTATACACAACAGTTTCTTAACTTCATTCTACTCTTTTACAACACAATTCTTTCCGCTCTGTTTACCTTTATACAAACGTTCATCAGCAATCTGAATCAATCTCTCCATACGAAGTCCGGGAATTGATTCACTGACTCCAAAAGTCATTGTAACTTTTAATTGATGACCATTTGTATCAATAGTTAAATCTTCTATACGTTTACGGATTCGTTCCGCAACGTCGGATGTTACCTGGTGATTGCCATTCACTATAACAAGAAACTCTTCTCCACCCCATCGGCATACACAGTCATCACCACGTAATGCGCTTGTAAATTCTTTAGCTACCGCAACCAATACATCATCACCAGCTTCATGTCCGTATGTATCATTTACATTCTTGAAGTTGTCGATATCTGCCATAATCAATCCAAAAATACGGCCTTCGCCAATCAAATAGGACATTCTCCGATTCAATTCATAATTCATATAACGTCTGTTGTACAACTTGGTCAACGGATCTTTTTTAGACATTTCATCCAACTGGCTATTCTTAGCTGCAAGTCTGTCGCTACGATGATTGATATCCCAGAACAACAACATCATAAAACAGAAAATAATAACAAATAATAACACTGCGTTAATAATATACATTGTTGTTTGTGCAAATTCACTTACCGGTCTAATCGGTTCAAAGTACAATGAAAGCACATAACATACAAAATATCCAAACATTGAAAACAGCGAAAAAAGCAAAGTTTCCCTGGTTCCCTTTTTAAAGCATTCCCATACAAAGGTTATATAACATGAAACCGCAATCATTGCCACGCAATATACTTGAAATCCACTGGCAAAGCCAACAAATATAGTCGCGAGCACAGCATGCAATACCACCTCAATACATGTAAGAATGTACGCCAGATATGTTCTCTTCTTTTTGATCAGAAGCAGAATTCCCTGGTAAGCTGCCACAATTGCCACATTGTAAACTCCCATGATAGTAACTCCGGTCATCCAGAAAAAAACTGCAAAAATAATATGCAAGATTGTTACAGCATTTAAAATCAAGGCCGATTTACGATATTCATCAAAAAATACATCGCCGTTTTTTATCGCTTCATAATAGTGTTTTAAATTCCCCATAAAAACCCCTCAATTCGTACCTGTACTTCAATAAATACACTATATGTTGACATATATAGTTACATTATATCTAATTTACTGTAATTTGCAAGGATAATAAAAAAATCTTGTCATTTCATATTATGCTTGGTAAAGTATAAGAAAAAAGAAAGGAGATTGCATATGTCACAGTTTACTTCCGGTCAAAATCTTCACGAAGAAATTGCTCACGCCAACAAAGACTATCCCGTAGGTGTATATTATGTAGAACCCGGCAAACAATATATGGGTTACGTAAGATGGCACTGGCATGAAGAAATGGAAATTAATTTGGTCAAATCAGGCTCTGCTGAATTTACTATCGGCGACGAGAAGGTAATTGTAAACGAAGGCCAGGCTCTTATTGTAAACTGTAATGTTTTCCATTCTATCAAATGTGTCGACAACAATAATTGCATATTGCTTTCTCTTCTTTTCAATCCTTTTATTCTATTTAAGGATCATACAACTAATTTAGCCGTAGGCTATTTAAATCCTATTATAAACAATACTGATCAACGTTATTTAGTTTTCGACCGAAGAGATATGTGGGGAAGAGGTGCTTTAGCTTATTTAAGTGACATATTTGACGCAAATTTCTCTCAAGATTTCGGTTATGAACTAACCACCAAAGCATATTTGTGTCAATTATGGGTACATTTACTCAAAAAATTTAACAATAGCAATTCGCTTTCAATACAAACGCAAAAGACACACATGTCACTTTCTCCGGATGAAGCCCGTATCAAAGATGCTATCGTATATATTCAACAACATTATACCGAACAGGTAACTTTAGATGACATTGCTAATTCCATTCATATCAGCAAGAGCGAATGTTGCCGTTGTTTTAAACGCGCCGTAAACATTACTCCTTTCGAGTATTTGATGCGTTATCGTATTCTTCAGGCTGCAAATAAAATTCTGCAAAACGACCGCGAAACCACATCTATATCCGAATTAGCAAGCTCTGTCGGCTTTAATAATACCAGCTATTTCAATAAATTGTTTAAAAAATACTTCAACTGTACACCTACAGAATACCGAAAACAAAGTAAAACAGAACATCGTGATAAACTTAGTCCTTTTGGTCTATCCCTTACACATATATAAAACCGACAAGCCATATGTTTGTCGGTTTTATATATTATATATTCAACTTATAGCATTACATCTAAAACATTTCTTTTTCTGTCACTTTCACAGTTGACTACTTCAGTCTAACATTACCCTTTTCAAGCAAAATAGCAGGATTATACGACATTTTTGCTTTTCTAAGGCCTTCTTCTCCTAAATCCTCTTCACGATTGATATAACGATATTCTTTTGCAGCATGTAATACAAATTCCCGATTAATAATTGGATATGCGCCTTGAATATTTGCAAATGCCTTCTCAATATGGACCACAAAGGTATCAGCCGTCAGTGGTGCTCCCAACGAAAAAGCCACAATTCCTTCTCTCGTGCGGATTGCTCCACCTGTCAGGCCAATTAAGTCCCGATTCTTCAACGCCTGAAGCGTCACACAGATTTCATCCCTCTTATTAGGGTCTTCATCGCAATGATTCTGCTCCCGCCACTTCTGCGCCATAGCGATGCAGTCTACTACATTATCATCCGTAATTTCTTCATATTTCCACTCCGGATAATTCTCGATAAAACGGTTAATATGATTCCTTTTTGCATGAAGTTTCTTTCCTGCCAAAGTACCTAAACTTTCTGCTTCATAAATATAATCCGCAACATCACGAACATATTCTATCACAAATTTCCCCGGATAACGGCGCTCTAAGTCAGCAAATTGCTCTTCCGTTACAAGATGCATCATAAACATTTTATTATGTTCTTCATAATACTTAATCAATGCATCTATCGCTTTATATGGATTCTCTCCAATAGGCAAAGAAACACTGTCTCTATGCGGATTATAAAAAACCAAACAGTCCTCAATAATATTCCATTTGGTCCCATAATGCGCTACCCAAAGAAAGTTATTTGAAAAAGACAATTCACATCCTCGACTGGTTTTATATTGATAAAAACGCTCAAATTCAGCTTTTTCTTCTAATGTAATATCTTTCCACATCAATTCCATATAATTTCCTTCTCCGATGCTATATTTTAACGCAATAGCACTAATTAAATCTGCTTTTAATTAATCTTTTCATCGCTTTTATATCAAGCATTTACTGTTCTTTAAAATAGTATCTCCAATATTTTCCGTCAATGCAATATGCAGGGCAATATTCTTCTTCAATCCACTGCATAATCCAGCTGTCTTCTGCTAACTCAGCATTTAATTGACCGTACCAACACGATGCTATAATCACATCCGGATACTTATCAGGATTTGTTTCCCAATACTCCAAAATAGCTTCATTATATCCCGGAGTCGGCACGAGCGAAGGTGCCGCAATCTCTGTATCTGCATATAAATATCCCATTGTATCCAAAGAACCACCGATAAGATACACAGATTGGCCTTCTTTGATATACTCTCTCCATTCTTTTATGGTTTCATTCTGTATATAGGGCCCCATATACTCTGAAATAATACCTATTGCAGGTCCTTCTTTTACAATCGAGCCTATTTTTAAAATTGAACTGACGTCACCTTGCATCGGACGTATAATATACACATTACGGAACATAAGTGTTGCAATACCTACAATCAAACATACTTTTACAAAAATATTAACGTATTTTCTTCCTTCTACCATGCGCAAAGCCTCTGCCAATGGAAGAAATGATACCAATGCCGCAATCAGCAGAAAAGGAACTGATGCTACAAATACCAAGTTAGTCAATAACAACGTTGAAATAAACTGGAGAACGGATATGACTATTCCGCAGAGATAAAAATACTTTTTTTCTGCAGATAATTTTCCAATATACTTGAATCCTACCGCAATCAATGCAAAAAATGTTATCGAATAACTGTATCTGACATAATCTTGCCAACAGATTACCGTATATAATCCCACACCGGTGACAAACATCAAAAAAACCGCATCGGTCAATACTGCGCAACTACTTTTATCACTTATCTTTTTATGCACAAACAGGCGGATTCCTGCAAATGAAATAACATATAACGCAACAAATACAAGCAATATCTTAACCAGATCTTTAAAATACCACCAAAAACGTGCTCCCATGCCCATAGAATGAGAAGTTTCTATTGCAAGCATATTGTGCACTACAGTTCCAAATTCACTGACAGATATTTGCGAAAATATTATGCATAAATACAAAATCCCCGTCACCGCACAAATACCTGTCAAAATCAATGCATTTTTATATTCTTTACGATATAACAAAATTCCAATAACGCCTAAATATAACAGTAAACACGATGGATACGACAATACTGCAGCGCATAAACTCAATGATGCAAGCACAATAAATCTCTTTTTCCCTGTTTTATAGTGTAAAAACAGGAATATGCATAGCAACATGGAAAACCATATCTGCATATTTGTATAATCAGCAATCGGGATATCCTTCGGTGCAACCAAAAAGAATGCCCATGCCATTAAAAAGCCTGTCTTCTCAGAATTCAAATGCTTACGAACCGTCTGATATAAATAAAAAGCAACACCGGCATCCAACAAAACGCCAATCACTTGAAGATATAGCACAATTCCAGTAGTAGTCTTAAACAATTCCAAATAAATTTTAATAAAAAAAGCACATAAAAAAGCAGACATTTGATAAGGTTCCCACATTTCCTTAAACATAATGTCTCCTGTCGCTAAGCGATAGGACATCGAAATCTGGAATTCTGCATCAATACCAAAATCCGTAAAAATATATTTTATATTCATTAGTATAGCGGCTATCACCAAAACAATACGGAATATTCCATACGTGTTAAGCCGTGTTTTGTTAATTACTGCTTTTTCCATATATACCTCTAAAAAATACAAAAGGGGGTTATCCTGCAAACGCACGAACGCCGCTCGTAAGTGTTTCACACTTCCTTGCGGTTCGTTTGACTCACATACCAGAAACAGAAAAGACAGTCTACAGCAAGCAAGCTTGCGCATCCTGTCTTTCTTTTCTGGCGCGTTCGTGCTATTCGTTCCTATTCATTCATCTTTGCAAGTTTCGCCGCCTGGTCGGCCGCGATGCAGGCATCAATAATTTCCTGAATATCACCATTCATAATCTTTTCAAGTTTATACAAGGTTAAACCGATTCTATGGTCAGTCACACGGCCCTGCGGGAAGTTATAAGTACGAATCTTTTCAGAACGGTCACCGGTACCTACCTGGCTTCTACGAAGTTCTGCTTCCGCATCATGCTGCTTCTGCATTTCCAAATCGTATAACTTTGCACGTAACAAGGCAAATGCCTTTGCCTTATTCTGAATCTGAGACTTTTCGGTCTGGCTGTAAATTACAATACCTGTAGGCATATGTGTCAAACGCACCGCCGAGTCGGTGGTATTAACGCACTGACCACCACAACCGGAAGCTCTCATTACGTCGATACGAATATCATTATCGTTAATTACAACGTCTACTTCTTCAACTTCAGGCATAACCGCTACAGTAATGGTAGAAGTATGAATACGTCCGCCGGATTCAGTTTCCGGTACACGCTGTACACGATGTACACCACTTTCGTATTTTAACTTAGAATATGCGCCCTGGCCGGAAATCATAAATTCAACTTCCTTCATACCGCCGATGCCGATTTCATCCACGTTAATGGTTTCAATTTTCCAACGCTGGCTTTCTGCATAATGCACATATAATCGATACATTTCAGCCGCAAACAAAGCTGCTTCATCACCGCCGGCACCTGCACGAATTTCCACGATAACGTTTTTATCATCGTTAGGGTCCTTCGGCAAAAGAAGAATCTTCAAAGTCTGCTCTAATTCTTCCACGCGCTTCTTTGCATCCGTAAGCTCTTCTTTCAGCATTTCGCGCATATCTTCGTCACTTTCTTCCTCCAACATAGCGATGCTGTCCTCAATATCCTGTTTTGACTGCTTATATTCCTTATAAGCGTCTACGATGGGAGTTAAATCGCTCTGCTCCTTCATAAGCTGGCGAAAACGTTGCTGGTTGTCAGTTACGCCCGGTTCCTGCAACTCACCCATAATTTCTTCAAAACGAATCAATAAATCTTCTAATCTGTCAAACATCTTAATCCTCCAAGTATGTGGCATACACCACTCTGTCCAAACCTGCCAGATCTTTCTTTACTACAATATCAATATATCCGTTCTGACGCAAGATATCACTGACATCTTCCGCCTGATTATATCCTATTTCATAAAAAATCATACCGCCACGGCTCAAATATGCCCGCGCTTCTTCGCTAATTCTTCGATAAAAGTCCAGGCCGTCGGCTCCGCCGTCCAAAGCACTCATAGGCTCATGTTCTCGTACTTCCCGATCCAATGTCTCAATGACTTCACTCTCAATATAAGGCGGATTCGATACGATTAAATCGAACTTTCCTTCCACTTGACTAAATAAGTCACTTTCGACAAAAGTCGCTTTAATGCCCAGTTTTTCGGCATTTTCTCTTGCAAGTGCCACTGCTTCTGGTTGTAACTCCGCGCCTACTCCCACACAGTCATTACTGTATTTTAAAAGGCTCAAAAGAATGCATCCCGAACCGCTGCACATATCAAGAATTCGCATACCGTCGTGCAAATGCATCATCGCCTCTTCCACAAGGCACTCCGTATCCTGTCTTGGAATCAACGTGCTTTCATGGGTTTTAAACGTAAGCCCCATAAAATCCTGCTCGCCTGTAATGTACTGCAACGGCTCCCCTGACGCCCTGCGTCTGATAAAAGCCTCGTATTGTTTACATTCCGCCTCCGAAACTTCCCTGTCGCCGTGGGCCAGCAAATCATTTCGGTTGGTATGGCATATATACTCCAAAAGAAGCCTGGCATCCAGCACGGCTTCTTTACAGTGTTCTTTTAATTGATTTACTCCGGATTCATATAATTCTTTGTAAGTCATCATTTAATCCTTCAACGAAGAGTTGTTTCCTTATTTATTCACCATCTGTTTCTGCAGTTGCAGACTCTGTAGCATCCGCTTCAATCACATCATTTGCAGCTTCAGCAGGCAAAGTTTCCTCAACTTCATCCTCTTCATCCAGCCAGTCATCTTCCGCTTCTTCGTAATTGAAGTTCTCTTTCAGATACTTTTTCCAGTCAAATACCGCTTCCACAGCCTTAATGGCCACCTCCACCATATCCTTGTCCGGTTCCTTGGTTGTAATACGCTGTAACCACATCCCCGGCGCTGAAATCAAACGAATGAACCAGTTATCATACTTACCTGCCAAACGAAGCACTTCATAAGAAATACCTGCGATTACAGGAATTAAAGCGATTCTAAGCACCAATCTCAATGCCATATTATCCACACGAATAAAGAAAAAGCAGATAATACTGATTACCATTACGATTAAAAGGAAGCTGGTTCCGCATCTTCTGTGGAATCTGGAACTCTTCATAATGTTTCTGACATTCAAAGGTTTCCCGCTTTCAATACAGTTAATGCATTTATGCTCCGCACCGTGATACATAAACACCCTTCTGATATCCTTCATAAGTGAAATCAAAAGCACATATACCACGAAAATAATCACTCTTAAAAGACCTTCAATAATGGCAATCAATGAAGGGTTGCTTAAATACTTCTCCAAGAAAGCCGCAACAAAGTAAGGTAACACCATAAAAATTGCCACTGCAATGATTAACGAAATCACCATAGTAATACTCATCATTACTTTCTCAGCCTTGGCACCGAAGATTTTACCCATAAAACGGTCGAAACCGGTTTCTTCTTCCTCTTCTTCATAAAAGCTTGCCGAATAGGTCAACGTCTCCATTCCCAATTTCAAGGAATCGATAAAATTAAAAACACCTCTCACAAAAGGCATTTTACGTGTCCAATTCTCTGACTGCTCACAGTCTGCCACATGAAGTTCAATTTCCTGATTCGGCTTACGCACAGCTACGGCATAGCGATTCTTATTACGCATCATAATGCCTTCCATAACAGCCTGTCCGCCGATACCGGAATAACATGATTTCTTCTTACTCATTCATACTCCTCCCAAAAAGAGTTCGTATATCCTCTTACTTCACAGAATATTTCTGCGAAATAAAAATTAAGGTTGAGATACCTAGATACCTCAACCCATCATGTCGCTTATTAGCTTTCCACACCGTACTTCTTGTTGAACTTATCAATACGTCCACGAGCCTGTGCAGCCTTCTGCTGGCCTGTGTAGAAAGAATGGCACTTAGAACATACTTCTACGTGGATATCCTTCTTTGTAGAACCGGTTACAAAAGTGTTGCCACAGTTACAGGTTACGGTTGCCTGATAGTATTCAGGATGAATTCCTTCTCTCATTATTCTCACCTCTCTATATTAAAAAATAACCTTTTTTGCTTTTACTAACAAACAGCTTGTTCATTATAACACGCGTTTATTGGGAATGCAAGTGTTTTTTATACCCAATGAATTTTTTTCATCATTTCTACAAATTCCTTATTATTTCTGGTCTTTGAGAAAAGATCGATTACTTTATCCACTGCATCTTCTGCCTTCATTCCGTTGAAAGCCTTGCGCATGGAATTGATTGCATCAAGTTCTTCCGGTGTAAGAAGCAAGTCTTCTCTTCTTGTGCCGGACTTTGGAATGTCGATTGCCGGGAACACTCTCTTCTCGGACAACTTACGGTCAAGTACCATTTCCATATTACCGGTACCTTTGAATTCTTCGTATACAACGTCGTCCATTTTACTTCCGGTCTCTACCAAAGCAGTTGCAAGAATGGTAAGACTTCCGCCTTCACGCATATTTCTTGCCGCACCAAAGAAACGTTTCGGCATATGTAAAGCCGCAGGGTCCAAACCGCCGGACAAAGTTCTTCCGCTGGGTGGAATTACCTGGTTATAAGCTCTTGTAAGACGTGTAATACTGTCTAAAAGAATGATTACATCCTGTTTATGTTCAACCAGACGCTTTGCACGCTCAATTACCATTTCAGACACTCTCTTATGATGCTCAGGCGTCTCATCAAAAGTAGAATAGATTACTTCTACGTTATCGCCCTCAATCGCCTCGCGAATGTCCGTAACTTCTTCCGGACGTTCGTCAATCAGAAGAATAATCATATGCATATCCGGATTAGAATATTTCACGCACTTAGCCACAGACTTAAGCAATGTGGTTTTACCGGCTTTAGGCGGTGATACAATCATACCACGCTGTCCCTTACCTACAGGGCTGATCAAGTCCATAATACGCATGGAAACCGGTGCGCCGGGAATATCTAACTTAATCTTCTCATCCGGGAAGATCGGTGTCATATCTTCGAAATTGCCACGCTTCTGTGCCACTTCCGGCGTATATCCGTTAATTCTTTTGATATATAAAAGTGCAGAGAACTTCTCATTCTGCGTCTTAATTCTTGTGTTACCTTCTACGATATCACCGGTTTTCAGTCCAAAGCGGCGAATCTGGCTGGGTGCTACGTAAACATCATTCTCTCCGGGCAAAAAGTTCTCACAACGGATAAAACCGTATCCGTCCGGCATAACTTCTAAGATACCGCTGGCCGCAATACCGCTGTCAAGCTCTGCCATATTCGGCTCTGCCTTTTCTTCACTTTTGGCATTCTCTCCTTCTGTCTCGTTATTTGCTGCCTTAGAACTTGCTTCCTTGGATTGCTTCTCTTCCATTTCTACAAGCAAGTCTACAAGCTGGTCCTTTTTCATGGTAGAAACGCCCTTAATATCAAGGCTCTTAGCTAAATCACGCAATACTGCCAGTGACAAAGATTCAAACTTTTCTCTCAATGATATATGCCTCCTTTTAGTCTGAACTATAATAAAAAATATAAATTCTATATGTAATAAACACTAAAAAATCATAAAAATATTATATATGTAATATTTACTGTTGTTTTCTCAATTTTATCTGTGGGAAAATTATTCTGGATATGTTTTCTTGACTAGCGAGTTTATTATACTTCATTTGTTTTAAAATGAAAAGACTATTTTTTATTTTGTCGAAAGAATAATTTAAATCCTGTTGCTTAAAAGCTCTTAGCGAGGTTTTGTTTAATCCCCTTGCGAATTGCCCGGGTTTGTTGTAAGATAAAATTCACCCCAAAAGAAAAGAGGCTGACGGAATGTTACAAGACCCGCTTACACTATACAAATTAATTGTTTTATATATGCTTAACAAGGTAAGCTTTCCGCTGAGCAGCTCGCAAATCAGCGATTTTATCCTTGAAAAAGATTACACAAATTTCCTTACACTACAGCAGGTATTTTCAGATTTAAAAGAGAATAATCTGATTGCTTCCAAAACCGTTAGGAACCGTACTCTTTTCTCCATTACGGAAGACGGAATGAATACCTTGTCTTACTTCCAGAACCGCATCAGCGATGCTATCAAGGAAGACGTCATTGAATATCTTCGCCAGAACGAAATGGAGCTTCGCAACGAGGTATCCATTCTCTCGGATTATTACAAGGCCACCAACGGCGAATACGAGGCACATCTTTGGGCCAAGGACAGGGATACGGAGTTGGTAAGCATTAAGTTAACGGTGCCGACGGAAGAAATTGCTTCCGCCATCTGCGCCAAATGGTTAGATAAAAATCAGCAAATTTACCAATATTTAACGGAGCAGTTGTTTTAACTGCTCCGTTTTTTATACCGTCTTTACGATTCGATTCATCAAGCATATTTTCATTCTTATTCTGTCTTTCCTGCAAGTCGTTCTTTCTCTTCCTTGCGAATTCGCTGCATGTGCTCTTTGATTTTCTTTTCATACCCCTGGTCGGAAGGCACATAAAATTGCTTGCCGGTCAGTTCATAAGGCAAATACTGTTGCTCCACATAATGATTGGGATAAATGTGGGCATATTTATAATCAAGTCCGTGTCCAAGCTTTGCCGCACCCTTATAATGCGCATCCATAAGATGGGAAGGCACCGGTAAATCCCCTGTTTCTTCCACGCAAGCCATAGCCGCACCAATAGCTTCCACTGCAGCGTTACTCTTGGGCGCACATGCTACGTAGGCTACTGCCTGAGCCAGGATAATCTGGGCCTCCGGCATACCAACACGTTCCACCGCCAAAGACGCATTCACTGCCACTTGAATTGCATTCGGATCCGCATTGCCCACGTCTTCTGACGCACATATCATAATTCTTCTTGCAATAAAAGTTACACTCTCGCCTGCCGACAACATTTTAGCCAAATAATAGACTGCCGCGTCAGGATCCGAGCCTCTCATACTTTTGATAAAAGCGGAAATCGTGTCATAATGATTGTTTCCGCCCTTGTCATAGCGAAGTAACTTCTTCTGAATACATTCGCCCGCCACATCCAAAGTGATATGGATTTTACCGTCTTCACTTCTTGGAGTGGTCATAATACCAAGCTCAACAGCATTTAACGCATGTCTTGCATCTCCGCCTGACATATCTGCCAGAAAACCAGCTGCATCTTCATCAATTACGGCATCGTAGGAACCCATACCGCAATCCGTGTCATATACCGCGCGTTCAATTAACTTGCGGATATCTTCTTTTTCCAAAGGTTTTAATTCAAAAATCGCCGAACGGGAAATAAGCGCTCCGTTTACTTCGAAATAAGGATTTTCCGTGGTAGCGCCAATCAAAATCACAGTACCGTCTTCCACAAAAGGAAGCAAAAAGTCCTGTTGCGCCTTATTGAAACGATGAATCTCATCTACAAAAAGAATCGTCTTTTTGCCATACATACCAAGGGTATCCTTGGCCTGCTCCACGACCTCTTCCATATCCTTTTTACCGGAAATGGTAGCGTTAATCTGGGTAAATTCCGAACTTGTTGTATTAGCAATTACCTTAGCCAGGGTGGTTTTACCCGTACCCGGCGGTCCGTAAAAGATAACCGACTGCAGTTTATCGGCCTGAATCGCGCGATAAAGCAACTTATCTTTGCCGATAATATGCTGCTGCCCAACCACTTCATCCAAGGTCTTAGGGCGCATTCTTGCCGCCAGAGGCGACTCCTGCTTCATTTTATTTTCACGCATATACGAAAATAAATCCATTTTTGGTTCCTTTCCACTAAAAATCCATCGCATTAATATATGTTTCTTCAAAGCCTTCCAATTCTGCAAGATTTAACTCCTGCACCTTAGAAAGCAACTCTTTTAACTCACGCTCGGGCTTGGTCTGTCCCGCATAATCCAATCCATCCGTTTGGTGGTCCGGTTCTTTCACATCCTGCTCCAATGCCAATCCGTATCTGTAAGCGCCCTCCAATGAAGTATTTCCCACAGCTTCCATTTTGCCCACAAACTCTTTCGGGAACAAACCGATTTCCACCGCTGCATCCAAATCAAGATAAAAGCCCAAACCGCCGGCTATGTACACCTTGCTAATCTCAGATAATTGAACACCGTATTCCCTTGCCAACAATGCAATTCCTGCTGCCACTGCTGCCTTTGCCTTCTGCAACTCACGGATTTCCTCCTGTTTTACAAGAGTTCTTCCCGCGATGCACCCCAGCTCAAAATATTCTTCCGCAAGACAGCCCGTACGGTCCGCCTTCTCTTCCGTTAAAATCTGCGCCACAGCCTTAATCAGCTGACTTCCGTACACTTTCTGGTCAAAAGCTGGGCCTGCTGCCGCCGAGAGGGCAAGCATTCTGTCGCAATTGCCGATTACCATCTCCGCATTAGTGCCAAGGTCAATCAACAGTGAAACTTCCTTGCTGTCCTTAAAGCCTAGTGTATAAAGCCCTGAAATCACATCTCCGCCGATAAAAGCAGATATTCCCGGCATCAGAATGGTTTTAATACCGCATATCGCGGTCTCCGCCTGTTCCAAATGTTCAGCCTTAAAAGGGTATAAACCAAGAGACTCTACATCATAACCCATCAAAAGATGCCCCATAACCGTATTTCCCGAAATCACAATCAACTTCGGCGTACGTTCTTTTACAAGCTTCTTCACACCGTTTTCGATGGTTTCTGTAATCAATGCCTGCAGTTCTTCCTTCTTACCTGCATTGGCATTGGAAATTCTTGATATTACGTCCGCACCGTGGATTTGCTGGGGATTCAGCGAAACAAATACCCCCATCTGCTCACCGGTTACGGCATTGATCAAGTACATACCTATAGTGGTGGTGCCAAGATCCACCGCTACGAGAGTAGGGATTTCATCCGCAGTTTCGGCAGCACCGGCCTGTATGCCGCTTCCGGCCAAACTATTCAAAGCCGCCAAACTTTCGCTAACCTGCGGTGCATTCACACTGTCCGTCACCACACTTGCTTCTTTTTTACCTTTTCCGCAAAGCCCGCAGTTACTGCAATCCACGCAACCGCCGCTTTGGAAATTTACCGATATATTCTCAGACAAATTGATTTCGCTCCTTATCATAAAAATAACCGATGCCCGCAAGTTTCTCTTCTGTTTCCTTGCGGTCAAGGTCTAAATCTTCATACATTTCTTCATCACTTTTATAAAAGTCGCGCAGTTTCAAATTTAAGAAACTAAGCAACATTACAGGGTCCTTGGGTATCATACCTTACTCCTTCTTTTACCGCCGTCCGTGGCATTCTTCTACTCACATTCATACATACGCAATAAACGCCTGCCTACTGCAATAACAAGGGCGATGGAGCCATCTCCACCGCCCATTCATTAAATTATAAAATATCTGTCTTCGGAAATCAACCGCAAACATAATCTTTCACTTTAGTATAAAAGCACTGTCAGCTTCCATTTCGGCCCCGGCTTTTCTACCACGCACACTTAATTATACTTCCTCCGTCACAAGTGCCGTCAACTGTCCGCCCACCACATCGATGGTTACCACATCGCCCATCTGTACCTCACCGGCAAGAATTTGTCGGGCAAGAAGGGTTTCCACATTCTTCTGAATGTATCTCTTCAAAGGACGGGCACCGTAAGTCGGATCATAGCCCTGGTCGGCAATATACTGCTTTGCCTCCGCGGTTACCGCGATGCTGATTTCCTTGTCGGAAATTCTTTTATTTAAGTCTGCGATAATCAAATCTACAATTCCGGCAATATTGTCTTTGGTCAAAGGCTTGAACATGACAATCTCGTCAAGTCTGTTTAAAAACTCCGGACGGAAGTTCATACGAAGCTTATTCTGCACTCTTTCAAGGGCGTCTTCGCTGATTTCTCCATTGGCTTCCATACTGTCTAGCAAGTCATCCGCACCGATGTTGGATGTCATAATCAGGATTGTATTCTTAAAATCTACGGTTCTGCCCTGCGAATCCGTAATACGTCCGTCATCTAATACCTGCAAAAGCACATTATATACGTCAGGATGGGCCTTTTCTACCTCGTCAAAAAGCACAACTGCATAGGGTTTGCGTCTGACTGCTTCAGTCAACTGCCCGCCTTCATCATATCCGACATATCCCGGAGGTGCTCCGATGAGTCTGGATACGGAATGTTTCTCCATATACTCACTCATATCAATGCGCACCATATTGCTTTCATCATCAAAAAGCGATGCCGCCAGCGTTTTGGCAAGCTCTGTTTTACCCACGCCCGTAGGTCCTAAAAACAGGAATGAACCGATGGGTTTGGTAGGGTCCTTGATGCCTGCCTTAGAACGGATAATTGCCTCCGTAACCATAGCAACGCCTTCGTCCTGACCAACCACTCTTTTATGCAATTCATCTGCAAGATGCAAAGTTTTATTACGCTCGGACTCTGTCAGCTTCGCAACCGGGATTCCGGTCCAGCGTGAGATAATTCTGGCAATTTCTTCTTCCGATACGCTTTCGTGAAGAAGTTGCAGACCGTCTTTACGAAGTCGTTCCTCTTCCTCTTCCAAAGCCTTCTTTAATTCCGGCAACTTACCATAGCTTAATTCCGCAGCCTTCTCAAGATTACCTTCGCGCTGCGCCACCTGAATCTGTGCATTGACTGCTTCGATTTCTTCACGCATACTGCTGAGTCTGTCAACGGAAGTCTTCTCATTCTCCCACTGAGCTTTGCGGTTGGCAAATTCTGCCTTTTCTTCCGCAAGTTCCTTCTGAAGCACTTCCAAACGTTCCTTGCTTAAGCGGTCGTCCTCTTTCTTAAGGGCTGCTTCTTCGATCTCCATCTGCATAATTTTACGCTGTAATTCATCAAGCTCGGTGGGCATGGAATCAAGCTCTGTTTTAATCAGGGCACAGGCCTCATCCACCAAGTCAATGGCCTTATCCGGCAGGAAACGGTCGGTAATATAACGGTGTGATAACATTGCCGCACTCACCAAGGCATTGTCCATAATTTTAACGCCGTGGAACACCTCGTAACGCTCCTTGATACCACGTAAAATGGATATGGTATCCTCTACCGTAGGCTCCTCTACCAATACAGGCTGGAAACGACGCTCCAAAGCTGCATCTTTTTCAATATATTTGCGATACTCATCCAAGGTTGTGGCGCCGATACAGTGAAGCTCACCCCTGGCAAGCATAGGCTTTAACATATTGCCCGCATCCAGGGCGCCATCGGTTTTACCCGCGCCCACAATGGTATGCAATTCATCGATAAAAAGAATAATTTCACCTTCCGACTGGCGTACCTCGTCCAAAACCGCTTTCAGACGTTCTTCGAACTCACCGCGGTACTTGGCGCCTGCAATCAGGGCACCCATATCCAGGGCAAAAATCCTTTTATCCTTAAGGCCTAAGGGCACGTCTCCGCGCACGATACGCTGTGCAAGCCCTTCAACCACGGCAGTTTTACCAACGCCCGGTTCACCGATTAATACCGGGTTATTCTTGGTTTTACGGGATAAAATACGAATCACGTTACGGATTTCATTATCCCTGCCGATAACAGGGTCAAGCTTCTGTTCGCGGGCCTTCTCCACCAAGTCCTGACCGTATTTATTTAAGGTATCATACGTCGCCTCCGGATTATCACCGGTCACACGCTGGCTGCCGCGGACGGTTGCCAAGGCCTGAAGAAATCGCTCTTTATTGATGCCGTATTCCTTCCAAACTGCTTTCATATCAGACGAAGGTGCCTCAAGCATAGCAAGGAACAAATGCTCCACCGAAACAAAAGCATCGCCCATCTGTTTTGCCACATCCTCGGCCTTCCCAAGTGCCTTGCGCAAATCGTTGCCTACATAAGGCTGTCCGCCGGATACTTTGGGGCGCTTCTCAATCATACCCAAAACACGATTGCAGAAATGCTCCTTATTGATATCCATACGCTCAATTAATTTCAAAATCAGACTGTCGTCAATGGTTAAAAGCGCATATAAAAGATGTTCCTGCGCAATTTCCTGGTTTCCGTATTCATCTGCAAGCTTCTGGCAGGTTTCCAAAGCTTCCAACGACTTCTGTGTAAATTTAGAACCATCCATAACTTACTCCTCCTTTTATCTCTTAGTTAGGAATTTTGCAACACAACTGCACTTTTTCCCAACTTCATATTGTTCGGTTTGTTTTGTTTGTTCTATCATTACTATAACAGTTATTTTTATTTTGTCAACATTATTTAACAAAATTTATAAAAGTCTTTAATGGGGAACAAACAAAAAAGTCTTAAGGGCAGAAATCAAATCTCAAACCATTTGCACTGCCCAAAAGACAATATTTAAATTCTATGATATATTTAGTTGCTGCAAATTTAAATATTCAAACAATTACTGTACCACGTATACGTAGCTGCTGACGCAATAAAGTGTCTGCCCGTTGTATTCGACCCGCGACCAGCCTACGTCGGTATTAATTCCTGTGCGGGTAACCACTTCGCCCGCCTTAAGGGTCACTACCACTGTCGCATCCGGATTGGTCACGCTTGGAAGAGCGCGCAGGTTTACTTCAATCTTCGGCGTTACCTGCTCGTTGCAAGCCGTAAAAACAGTCTTAATGCCATCATCTTCCGGCACCACTTCCTGGGGTTTTACGGTTAAATCCGTAGTAAGATAATTTGAAATTGCATAATAGGTTTCGCCGTTATACTCAAGCTTGGACCAGCCCTTATCGCTGACGCCGATTCGCGTTGCCGTCTGACCGTTTTGCAGGGTTAACATGACCGTACTGTCCTCGCCCTGGCTCGGGATATCACGCAGGTTAGTGGCATCTTTGGCGGTAACCGTTTCCTGCACCGGAGTAAAGACCATACCAAGGTCCTTTTTCGCCTCTTCTTCAGCCTTAGCCGCAGCTTCCACTTCAAGTCTTGCCGCTTCTTCTGCTGCCCTACGCTCTTCCTGAAGCCTTATATCCGTCTCTGCTACATTCTGCCCGATTTTCCCGCTCTCTGTCACTGTATACTGATGAATTAGGGCTACTCCCGGCTCTCCGTCATCGCTTTCCTTATAAAACCACAATCCAAAGACCACCAGTACAGCTATCACACCAAGGGCAGTCAGCGTGATGAAAACAATGTAAATGGCAGATGTCTTCTTATCATCATCTGTATAAGCATCGTAAGGCTCTTTTTTATGCTGTTTTCCTTTCTTCTTCGGTTCTTCCGGTTCGAAATCTACGTCTTCATCTTCGAATTCTTCAATTTCCACATAGCTCGATTCCGCATCCGTATCTTGGAAGTCTGTATATTCTGTCTCATCTTCGAAATCTACATATTCAATTTCTTCCAAGTCTTCATCATCGATTTCTTCCGCGATATCTTCATACTCAATCTCTTCCAAATCTAAGCCCTTGGACTTATGCTCTTCACCGTACATATTGTTCACCTTATCTTATCGGATAAAATTCGTAAAAATCTTCGTTTCTTCCGGCTTCGGCGCATCAATGCCCGCCTTTTTACCGGCCTCAATACATTTTAAAAGCCAAGCCATATTGCGTCCCAAATAACGCATTGTCTGTAATCCTTCTGCGTCCTGTAAAACATCCTCGCCCTTGTTGTTGGCGCCATGCACCATATTCCAGTAGCGTGAAGACACCACGGGCATATTATTAATGGTAAAATACTTATTCATAGCATCAAAAGTCGCCGTAGTACCGCCACGTCTTGCAGACGCCACTGCTGCCGCAGGTTTATAAGCCATTTTCGCCGCACCCGCATAAAAAAGACGGTCCATAAATCCCAACATACTTCCGTTGGGTGATGCATAATATACCGGCGTGCCAAAAACAAAACCATCATATGTATCGATTTCTGCCAGCACTTCGTTTACCACATCATCATACATACATTTGCCAAGCTTTGCGCAGGCACCGCAGGCCGTACAACCGCCTACCGGCTTATTTCCAATCCATACTTCTTTGGTTTCAATACCTTCTTCCTGTAATGTTTTCGCCACTTCCGCCAATGCGGTGTGTGTGCAACCCTCTTTGTGGGGACTTCCGCATACCAATAAAACTTTCATATTTTCACCTCGTTATTTTTCTTTTTTTCTTATTTACTACTTTATTCCTATCGTGTGAAAGATACAATCATTTTGACGAAAATTTATGAATCTATTTCTATTACATAATCATAACTATAGGTATGAACATAAATTTTACCATCTTGTTCCACAAGCAGATCAGGCTTTTTCTTTAATTCAATTTTATCAATAATTTCGCCTGTATTCATATTAATTTGATACAGATAATCCTTCTCTTCCGTAAAACCATAGCCACATATTATAATGTCTTCTTTTACAATAAAATTCAGCGTATTATACGACTGGCTGGCACTTCTCCAAAGCAATTCTTCGTTATTTAAATCATACGCAAACATAAAACAGGTATCAGAAGATGCATAACCATTTATAACACTCGCGCCATATAATATACCATCTTTCAAGTAAGCATTATTCCAATCGTAAAAATAAGGGTCTGTCTTATATGTCAATGAATATATATGTTTTCCACTTTCCTTCTCATAAATTTCAAGACTTTCGTTAATCCACATATACTCGTACGTATCATCATAAAAATGATTGCATTCATCTTCAATCATCGGTAGCGACAAGTCTTTTTCATAATACCAGTCTTCTGCCCAGGTAATACCATTATCTTCTTCTGATACGATTTTCAAATTTAATGGCGTAACAGCATCGCCTTCTGCATAGGTTTCTTTCACGTCAGACAAATCTATTGTAATACTTCGGACATCTTCATCTTGTAACAGCATTTCTGAAGATTCAACCATTTCATTATTCTCATCAATATCAACTGCTACATCTTCGGAAATATTGTCTTCACTATCAACAACACTCTCTTGTTCAACAACGGCGTTCTCTTCTGTAATCTCCTGTTCTGACGCTGTGCAAGCTACTAATCCGAACATACAAATAAGTATCAAAGCAGATATTTTTATTTTCCTCACAAGATCCCCTCCTAAAATTCTGATTTACCATTTTATATACACAAAAAGTAACTTAAAACTCAGCCCTGACATTATCCATTCGCCTCCGGCTGCGGATACAACTCATAATACTCATCTTCCGAAATAATGCGTTTCCACTCAATTATTAGTGGATTACCACTCGTATATTTTTCATAAAATTGTTTATATTCCGCATTATCCATTATGTCCGTCGGATTATGCCAATTTTCTGCAGTCCAGCTATAGTACACGACACCGTCACCGTCCGCATCTTTTCTTTCCGGAAATTCCGGTTCGAACCAGTCACAGTTATCCGTCCAGGCATCTATGTTTGCAATATGTTCGTAGACATCATTCTGCGAATCATACGCCTTTATACTGTATGGCCAGAAATTATCCAAGCTTGAACGCCCCTGATTATGCGAATTCGCCTCGATAATATATCCGCCGTCATACATAACCATATCATTATATCCATCATGCTGAATGTACGCTTCTTTCGTTTCTCTGTCATAATCATAGATATAAATTACCGAAAAATTCGCCCCGACCCAATTGATAACCAGCTCTTCTTTATTATCCATATCTACATCTTTGATAGCATAAAAGCTGTCATACGGTTTTCCATTCCACTCACTTTCTCTGACAGGGAATTTGCCGGTATCTAACATCTCGGTAATTAAATCCCTGTATACAGGGTCTTCCACCTGTGTCAAATAAGATTCCTCAGCGTTTCCTGCAATCTCCGTTTCGTAATCAAAAATTCCCGGACCGTCTGTAGGACTGTAAAATGTAATCGCCTCCACAAATTCATCTTTTACCAATAATGCCACATACAATGGTTCTTCTATGTCATTATCTCGAACCACATTACCCACGATGGCATAATCAAATTGGTTGGTCCAATTATAATCACCATTTATATATTCATAATTTTCATCCCATCCCACATAACTATGCGGATAGGTAGCACCACTCCATCCAAGGCAACCCTTGGGCAAAGTAATGTATTCATCCTGAAAATATATTTTAGCCATATTAGGATATCTTGTGAAAATTTCTTCCGCAGGATCACCAACCCGAATACCATTAGCAAGAGAATACTGTTCACCTGAAATTGCATAGTTATACAATTCCGTAACCATTTGACCATTGAGTTCATGCTCCACATAAAAGTACTCTATACCCTCTATCTCTATGATATGCCAGGTTGCCGGTGTGCCGCTTGCAGAACCGTATATTTCCCACGACTGCCCTAATGCCTTGGCATTTTCAAAAGAATGAATTTGAACCTCAGGAACACAGGCAACTTCTGCCTGCTTAAAGGAATGTAACTCTGCCTCAGCAATCTCTACAGGCTCTAATTTTATAAAACTGTTTCCGTCATATTGTTCATAAAAATACATATATTCCGAGTCAATTCCGCACTCACCGGGCAAATGAATATACGGACTGTAATCGCCTTGCACTTCATATACTGCTTCATACTTACCACCGTTTCTTGGCACTCTCACAATATATGTTTTGGTGATATTATCAACAGCACCTCCAACAGTTATCTCCGTTGTGAAATATAAATACTGCGCATCATAGGTAATCATATAGACACTATCCCAATTACCCGGTTTATCAAATACACACTGATTGATACTTCCATCATAGGTCATATAATATATATCACCTCTCCAATCCGGTGAATAATATATGCCCTGTTCGGTAACCAAAACAGGATAGATATATCCATACTGACTTAATAAAGTATAATTTTCATTTTCATCTACCAGAAAAACATTATAGGTAGATTCGTCGTTATACTGTTTTACTACATACTTTCCGTCCAGCATTTCTGCACAGGCCACATAATCAATCGCCGGATAATAGGCTTGAAAAAGTTGCTCGCGTATCTCCTGTCCTTCTGCTGTTGACGGATCATAAACGTATTTTTCCATTTCCAACTTCGCGATTTCATTAAACTCTTTATACAGGAAATCCTCTGCTGTTTCATCAAGCCTATCAGTTGCCATTCCGTTTTCATCCAACGCAAAGCCAATATACCCTTCTGTATTAGCAGTATAAAGATTCCCTTCGTGTATAGTAATCGTATATAAACCGTAAAATACTTCACTGTCTGCTAGCAGAACATCTTTAACCTCATAGGTATCCAAATCCATTCGGTATACAGTGCCCTGTCTTTCTTCACCGCCCGGAACAGAACCTGTGAAATAAATCGCATCATCATAAATATCAAATCCCCTATGATAATTATACGAATTCTCATAAAGACACTTTAATTCGCCGCCTTCCATAACATAAATTCCATCGTTTCTTGCCACGTAAGTTTTATCATCATAGACACGTACCATTTTGTTATGTTCGTTGTTATAATTGAAATCAATGTTTTCATAAGCATCGCTGTTTCCCGGATTTCCCCAGCCTGCCACGCCTTGTATAAAAGCGCCGTTAAACAGAACACTGTTTCCAACCTCTCCCGGCTTATATCCGCAAGACACAAACAAACCAATGCCTACAAATCCCACCAGAACCGTTGCAAAAACAATCACACCTTTTTTCTTTTTGCCATCTTCCCAGATGTGATAAATCCTGTTTTTGGTCAATTTACTACCTGCTGCCAATCCCGACATAAAAGTATAGTTTCTACGCCCTTTCCCTGCATAAGACATAAGGATTTTGGCATAAGTTTCCTTCTCTTCCTTGCTTCTGCCACGCATTACGCTTTCATCACATACCAGTTCCATATCATAGTAAAACTGCTTTTTCATCATATAAACGGCAGGGTTAAACCAGTTAAAACAAGTCACTGCCAACATAAGCATTTTAAGCCACAAGTCTTTTTTATGATAGTGGCATAATTCATGGGCGGTAATCAGTTCCAACTCATCTGCATTCCAATCGCCTTCATAGGACGGAATGATTAATTTAGGGTGTAAAATGCCTGTAATCAGCGGACTTTGCACCTGCTTGCTCTCGTAAACAGTAAGCTTTTTTTGTCCAAGATATTTGTTTTGCAGTTTGTCAATTTCTTCCTGTAAAGATGCATTTTGAACAGGCTCTAAATCTTTCATATAAGTACGACGCATCATTAAATAAACCACTACGTGATATACCGCACTGCCTCCAATCCCGATAATCCATATGTATAAAAGAATATCCGTATAGCGGAATACGCCCGGCTTACGCGCATCTTCAGCCCCATCCGCAACATCTGTCACAATATGATTCGTACTTCCTACGTCAGTATATTCTTCGTCTTCCGCTTTGCTACCCGGATTCTCGGAATTCATTCCGCCGGTATTACCTTCTGCATTTTCAGAATTCATTCCACCGGCATTACCTTCTGCATTCTCAGGATTCATCACAGCAGTATCCCCGGCACCACCTTCAGAATTCATCTGACTACCTTCGCCACCGAAATTATTCTCCTGCACATAAGGGTCCGTATTATCATTAGACACATTCTGGGAAACGCCATCTGATTGCATAACATCCCCATTCAACTCCGGCCAAACATTCTGTTCATTATTATTTAATACATTGTTCCCGGCATTCTCCGCAATCTCCTGCTCGAATCCGGGCATATTAAAAAGGCGAAACTCCGTAGCCGGCAGCGAGAAATTATAAGGAATCAACAGACGCACCATAAGCACAATCCACATCAGTTTCAGCCACATCGCGCCGTATCTTTTACGGATTTTCCCTGCAAAAAGGCACAATAATACGATAACCAAAGTCATTACAATATTAATTTCAAGAACATCAAATAAAATGTTTCTCATAGCTGCCATCTCCAAAATTTAATAGATTTCTCCTACATAGTCCCAATGCAGGCCTAAATCATCAGAACTGTATAAACCCTTACAATATCCCTGCTCACTCTCGTATGTTTTATTAGCGCCCTGACTGACTTCCAGATACAGAAGGCCATCTTTTTCATAAATCTTCTCCGGCAAAACAAAAGGATTGTAAAATGTGCCGTTCTCTGCTTCAATCAAAGGCGAAGGAATGTGGGAAAGTTCAAAGGTTTTACCGCCGTCCTCCGTACGATAAACAGCACCCTCTTCTTCACCACCCCAGCTTATGGTAATAAAGCCGACATTCTCGTCCACAAACAACATTCCGGTTGCCAAACCGCCCCTGTTATTATAAGGATCCGTATTGTAAAATGCACAGCTCTCTCCGTCATAGGTCCCAATCAAGGCATAATAATCATTTCCGGTCACCCTATCCACAGCTACCAGACGAAGCTCCATACCGTCTTCCTTCATAAATGTACACGCAGGTTCCCTACTAAGCCAGTCTGTCAAAACTTCCTCGCTTGGCGCGTCTGTGTTCGCTTCCTGCCCTACAATGTTATGGTTGTTTCTTAACGAGTCATCAACCTTCTGATACACCTCATTATAAAACAAAGTTCTGTCATACCGGTCAATGGTAATCGTCGGCCTAAGCGTACCGGGTTTGCCACTGACTAAAAAATCAAATTGCTCAAACCACTCATTCTCCGTTGCTAACGCATCAACAGCCTTACAATATTCTACATAATCACAAATCATACCGCTAAATTCCATCTGCTGACGGTCGTTTTCAATTTGTGCATGGAATTCCGGAATATAGCGTACTTTCGCATCGCTTCCATACTTTTCCCATTCCATCAACACATCATTCTGCGCCACAAAACAATCAGTCGTATATTTAAAATATTCCGAAATATAATTACTCACCAATACGCCTTTATCCTCACTTACGCGGAATTCAAAGGTTCCTTCTTCCGGCGTATCCACTTTTATCCTGAACACGTGATACCCTTCTGTCGGTTCAACATAAGGCCCGTTTCCGGTATAGATTTGATTGCTTGGTTCTACCGTCCTCACATACTCCGCATTCTCACCATAGGCATCTTTTACCAAAGCGGTCAGTTCTTCCGTGGTATACCAGCCGCTACTCTGCCTATCCTCCGATGTGCCGTCATAATACATAATATAAAGTTGGTCCTTTTGCTCACTTCCGCTGACAATGGCCATAACAGAATTATCTGTCCAGCGAATCGCAGGAACATTGCCTTGCAAGCCGGCGCCGTCATCTGCTACCGAGAATTTACAGGTATTGATAACAGCCCGGGTATTATCTTTTAATACAAATTTGCCGTTTACGGAACCAAACGGAAAATCAGCGTCTCCCACCTCATACATGGTTAACGTATACTTGCCGTCATCACTGTAAAATTCATTTACTTTCGTTTCTTCCAATTCCGTAATGTAATATAACTCCCAAAGCAACGCCACTACCAGCAGGACTACGATCAGCACCACTGCAGCTAATATCACTCCGATTGTAATTAAGATCTTTTTAGTCATCGCTATTCCTCTTATTTCGAATAAACTCTTCCAGTTCCTCTAACTCTTCGTCCGACAATCCGTCCCCGTCATATAACGCCGCCAGGAAGTGCTTTGCCGAATTTTGATACAAGCGCTTTAATATATTCCTGCTCTCCCGTTGTATGTAAGCTTCTTTTTCCACCAACGCTACGTAGATATTATTCTTGCCCTCTTTCTCAACCGCAAGGAAGCCTTTCTCCTGTAACCTTGATAAAAAGGATAAAATCGTGGTAGGCGATAACTTTCTCTCGCCCTCCATTTTCTCTTCAATCTCAAACCTTGTAACGGGCTTATCAAGCTCCCAAATAATCATCATAATTTCCAATTCGGAATCCGGTAAACGCTTCATCTTTTTCTCCTTAAATCTTCCTATGTGTAGGAACGAATCTTTCTGCTTTTATCGTTCGGCATTTGCCGAATATATTTTCATTCTACATCTGCCGAAGATGTATGTCAAGGATATAATATAAAAAAGAGGCCCATCCCCTACCCCGGGATGAACCTCTTTTTTACCGAAAATAAATATGCCTAAAAAAGCTCTTTTATTTTCTTGACCTCTTCTTGAGAGAGACCTCTGTCGTTTTTTACAATTTCAAGCATCTTTGCTGCATCACCGTTGCACCAGAATTCACAGCAGTCCATAACTGTTGCGGCTCTGTACTCTTCTGCATCAATTAAGCTGTGATACACAAAAGAACGTCCGCGTCGTTCAGCCTCTAAGAATCCTCGGTTACGCAGTCTCTTTAAAAATGTAGAAACTGTCTGCGGAGCCCAATCTTTGTCATAGGTCTTGTTTACCAGTTCATTGATAGCAGGCATCGATAACTCCTTATCGGGATTCATCCATACACACTTCATAACCAGCAACTCGCATTCTGTCGCATGCTGTGCTCTCATCAGTAAAACCTCCAAATATTTTATTGTATATAAAACAAATCTGCTTTGACTTAAGCAGCCGGATCAATCGGCCAAGCCACCGATTCATCCGGCTCGCATTTACTACTGCCCTGTACTGTAGTTGGGTGCTTCTTTGGTAATATGAATGTCATGAGGATGACTTTCTTTCAGAGAAGCAGCTGAAATCTTAACAAATTTGCCTTTTTCCTTCAACTCTTCGATTGTAGGTGTACCACAGTAACCCATACCGGAACGAAGTCCGCCAAGCAACTGGAATACGGTATCTTCTACAGTACCCTTGTAAGCTACACGGCCTTCAACGCCTTCGGGAACAAGCTTCTTCGCATTTGTCTGGAAGTAACGGTCTTTACTTCCGTTTTCCATTGCTGCGATAGAACCCATACCGCGGTATACTTTATATTTTCTACCCTGGAATAATTCAAATTCTCCCGGGCTTTCATCACAACCTGCAAACATGCTACCCATCATACATACATTAGCACCTGCTGCAATCGCCTTGGTAATATCGCCTGAATACTTAATACCACCATCTGCGATGATCGGCACACCATATTCCTTCGCTACTGCGTAGCAATCCATAACTGCGCTAATCTGGGGAACACCAATACCTGCTACGATACGTGTTGTACAGATGGAACCGGGTCCGATACCAACCTTGATTGCACTTGCGCCTGCTTCAATTAAGGCACGTGCTGCTTCACCTGTTGCTACGTTACCTGCGATGATATCCAAATCAGGATATGCTTCACGAATCATCTTCACGCAACGGATAACATTCTCTGAATGCCCGTGTGCGGAGTCCAAAACGATAACGTCAACCTTTGCTTCCACAAGGGCTTTCACACGGTCAAGTACGTTTGCGGTAATACCAACGCCCGCGCCGCAAAGAAGTCTTCCCTGCGCATCTTTGGCTGCCAAAGGATATTTAATTGCTTTCTCTATATCTTTGATGGTAATGAGTCCTACTAAGTTGTAGTTTTCGTCTACGATGGGAAGCTTCTCTTTACGTTCTCTTGCAAGAATCTGCTTTGCTTCTTCCAATGTGATACCTTCACGTGCTGTTACAAGGTTCTCACTGGTCATAGACTCTTTAATCTTCTTGGTCATATCTGTTTCGAACTTCAAGTCACGGTTTGTAATAATACCAACCAACTTCTTGCCTTCTGTAATAGGCACACCTGAAATTCTGTATTTGCCCATTAATGCATCTGCATCCGCAAGGGTATGCTCAGCACTAAGGCTGAACGGATTGGTGATAACACCATTCTCCGATCTTTTAACTTTGTCTACTTCTTCCGCCTGCGCTTCGATAGACATGTTCTTATGAATAATACCGATACCGCCCTGTCTTGCCATTGCGATAGCCATACGATGTTCTGTTACGGTGTCCATACCCGCACTCATCATAGGAATGTTTAACTTAATGTTCTTGGTTAACCAGGTTGACAAATCTACCTGATTGGGAATCACCTGCGAATATCCCGGAATTAAAAGCACGTCATCAAATGTAATGCCTTCTCCAACAATCTGACCCATTTCTCCATCCTCCGTTTGTGATATTTAGTGTTTTATAATCAATCCGCCTTCACCTTATGAGGCATTGTCCGGCGTATTGTTTGCATAAAATCTTCGCTTAAGGACAAATAATACTTGTCCGATCCTGCGTAATACATAACATAGGTTGCCAAATCTTCATTATCTTCCAATCCTGTGGAAAAATCCCACTCTTTTACCGGTCTGTTCTTATAACCGTCCAAATGATAAGAATTCTCCTTGGCAAGGATTTCCATTTTATTCAAATCTAATACTGCGATACTTTTGCGTTTGGATTCGTTGTAGATACGGTCGATACGCAATTCCCTGTCCATATAGGTATATTCGTACTCCACCTTCATTTTACGATAATATACAACGTATGATAAAATTCCGAAAGCTACTGCTCCTAAAAGAAATAATGGGTGTAAAAGTAATCCACTGACCAGTGAAATGACTGCTGCCACCACCATTCCCGTGCCTAATAGCTTGTCTTTCTTGTTCTCTTTCTGTTTAATCAAAAGTTCCTTAAAAGCTTCGCTCATGTCGCACTCCCAATGTCTGACTTTATCCCCCATTTATACGAAAATCATTATAAAAAAATTAATGATTTCTAACATAATAGTACATTCCGACAAAAGATGCAAGGTAAAAAATGCGACTTACATTCTTTTTTTAAATTATTTTCACTTATTAAACACAATCCCGACCTAAAATGAACTTGACCGCAACGGTTAGATGATATTAAGATATCCTTATTTGATACGTATAATACCATAATAAGGAAAGAGAGGACGCTTTTATGTCCATCAGAGAAGAAATCCGCGAAGAGAATAAGAAAAACTTCAAAGAAATGCCTTTTGATAAGAAAATAAAACACTTCTGGCATTATTATAAAGTACACACCATCGTGGCAATCGCATTAATTGCCTTCGTATTTTACTTTATTTTATTGCAGACGGTTCTGGCACCGAAGCCATTCGGTTTCTGCGCCTACGCCTTAAGCAGTAACTATTATATGAGTGAAGACTTAACACCCATTGATACTTTTATCGGCGCTTTCGCAGACAGATTAGGCATCGACACGGAAGAATATCAGGTAGTATTCGATACTTCCAACGCAGTCAATCCCGACTCTACCGATATGCTGGATATGGCAATCGATATGAATATCGTGCATGCCGGCGAAGAAGGCAACTTAGATGTACTCATCGGTTCCAAGGAACAAATCGACTTTTATGTAATCAATGGTTTCTACGGTGACACCCTGGATATTCTTCTCGACGAAGAAATGTTTGCCGAATTGGACGAGGCCGGACTGATTTACTACTATTATGATGAAGAGTCCGACAAGGAATACCCCATCGGTGTTTATGTAACGGATGCGCCCCGCCTGAAGGAATTAGGACTCTATAATGAAGATATCGAAGCAATTCTTGCAATTGTCAGTCTTTCAGAAAGGACCGACACTTCCGTAGAATTCGTAAAATACATTTTTGAAACTCCTTAGGGAGTACCTTCACAAGCCAACTTCAGACCAACTCTTCTCTATAAAAAGAGCATCTAAAATTTGGATTTTTATCCTGATTTTAAATGCTCTTTTCCCTTTTGCGGCCTTTCTTATCTATTCTTACATTTTCACCAAAAAACCTTTCTTTTTATTGCACTTTTACCTTATATTTTATAAAATAAAAGCAGTGAAAAATCACGGGAGGTTACCAATGAAAGAACAGTTATATACCATACCTTTAAATGATGCGATGAATGCACACGACGAGTGCCCTTTCTGCTTCGTGGAACGCGAGGTGGAACAGGACTTGCTGGACTTTGCCTTAGGTTCAGGCTCTTCTTATATGGAAAGCGATGTGCGCGAGGCAACTGACAAGGCAGGCTTTTGTCGTGCACATTTTAAAAAGATGTTCGACTACGGAAATACACTGGGCAATGCCTGGATTCTGAAGACGCATTATATGGAAATGCGTAAGCAGATGGCTGATGTAATGAAGAAATACCAGCCCGAGAAGACCACCTTCCGCTCCAAGTTTGCCAAGCAGGGGCCGGAATGCAAGAATTCCGTTGCAGCCTGGATTAAGGAAAAAGACGAGTCCTGCTATATTTGCAAACGCTTCGCGGATACCTACGAACGTTACGTTGATACCTTCTTTGTTATGTATAAAAGAGACCCCGAATTCGTGGAAAAAGTCAAAAACAGCAAAGGTTTCTGCCTTCACCACTTCGGCGACTTGTGCGAGGCCGGCGAAAGCAAGTTAAACGACAAGCAAAAGGCAGAATTTTATCCGGCGATGTTTGAATTACAGACCAAGCATATGGACCGTTTACAGGAAGATGTTTCATGGCTTGTAGAGAAATTTGACTACCGCAACAAAGATGCGGACTGGAAGAATTCAAAAGATGCCATCCAGCGCGGAATGCAGAAGTTAAAAGGCGGGTATCCTGCGGATCCGGTGTATCAGCAGAAGAAATAACTTTATAAAAATAATACGGTGAGGAAGTTATCTATTTTCTCAGGGGCGCTTTCGCTTAATTGTGTTACGTAGCGGTACATAGGATTGCAAAATACGCAATCCAAGTACCGACGAACACAAAAACCCTTCGAAAAAGAGATAACTTCCTCACCTTGTTTTATGTATTATGTGTAGGGATTATTTGGGTTTATTATTTCTTTAAAATTAATTTGGTGTTCTCTCGATATTATTCTGAATTTTTTATGCGTTAGGTATTTCTAAGTTATAGTACGTTTGATTAGAACTACATTTCTACGCCTGCTCCTTGCGCAATACTACGAACCAGTAAATCGGCAGGATTACGTAGAAGAATACGCTTAAGTAAAAGAGTAATGCACACCAAAGAATCTTGATTCCGACGCTAAAGTTCTTATTTTTGATGGTTTTGACAACATAGATAATCATCAATACGAAGCCCATAATCCAGCCTGCCATTTCAATCAGCAACGCCAGAATCTGTAAAACTGTCACAAATACGCCGGTGTCGATTCCGCTATTCTGCACTCCGGTAATAATAATCAATGTAATCATACCAAGCACAATCAAAATGCCGGGTAAAAAACTTAAAATACAGGATAATGTCTTTTTCATTTTTTATCTCCTTTCAAACTACTCTTCTTTGCGAACATACATAAACCAGTAAACCGGGAAAATAAACATATTGAAGCAGTACAACAACGCGCACCAAAGCACTTTTATACCTGTACTGAATTCCGGATTTTTACAGGTTTTAATCATATACCAAATCATCATAACGAAAGTCATTACAACGCCGATGATTTCAAACAGAAATAATCCAATCATCAGAATCACTTCGCCGGTACTCATGGTTCCTTCGCCAAAAATCAGCATTGCGAGTAACAATACAACAAATGTTAAAACAATCATTACTGCAGGTACAAATGATAGACAACAAGATACAACTTTTTTCATTTTTATTTCAATCTCCTTTTGTTTTGTTTTTGCTTTTACACCTATAACACTGTTCCAAAAAGGAAAAGGTTGCAAAATCTTTTAAAAAGTTTTAAAAAATTTACGCAACCTTTTATAGTACTTTTCTGTTCTAAAATAAAATGATGCTTTGTATACCCGCAAGCTTTACTTTCCAAGCGCCTTTAAAAGCCCGGGAATCGCAAGTTCAAAGTTTACGCCGTACCAGCAGCCGTCCTTATCTTCCATAGTAATGCGGATACATTCTGCCGTATAGTCTGCTGCTACCTTGATTGCTTCCTGCCAGCTAAGACCGTTCATCATAGCGCCCACGAAGGTACTGGAGAACACATCACCGGTTCCGTGATAAGACTGTGCGTGCTTGGTATGGCAATAGTAATGGAATTCACCCGTCGCGCTGTCATAGCCCATAACGCCTGTGGTGCCTTCCTTGAAACTTACGCCTGTAAGAATCGCCGTTTTGGCGCCAAGCTTTGCCAACGCGAGAAGCATCTCTTTCACATAGGCCTCATCATAATTTTCCTTATACTCAATGCCCGTCATAAAGGAAGCTTCCGTAATATTGGGCAGAATCATATCCGCACATCCGCAAAGTTCTGCCATCTTCTTTGCAAACTTCTCGTCAAAGGCAGGATACAGCTTACCGTTGTCCGCCATTGCCGGATCTACCACGATTAAATTCTTCTCTGTTTTAAAATCGGCAAACATTTTCTTTAAGAGTTCAATCTGCTCCTCCGATGCAAGATAGCCTGTATAAATTGCATCAAACCCAAGGTTCTCTCTCTTCCAATGGGCTGTAATCGGTTCCACCTGGTCCGTCAAATCCTTGCAGGTAAACTCACTGAACATTGTATGGGTCGATAAAACCGCCGTAGGAATGATAGCCGTCTCCACACCCATCGCTGAAATAATGGGAAGGGCCACGGTCAGCGAACATTTGCCCACGCACGATATATCCTGAACGGTTACAATTCTTTTCATTTTATGGTTCTCCTTTACTTATGTATCAATATATCATATGAACGTTCTGCACGTTTTCGTAGCTTTTATCACATGAATTTGTTTTTCATCTCTTTTGGCAATGGTGCTTTACATTCATCACACTGTACATTATACTTATATTTGACCTTATTAAAATAACCAATTCGAAACTTTTTAATAAGGTCAGATTATTCTGATAAAATGATTGCTTTATTATTTTATGGTCTTAATAACATACACAACGGGAGAACTTTTATGCTGACCTATTCCTTCGAAAACCGTGGCAACGAAAGCCTTTATGAATTTTTATATAAAAGAATCAAAGAGGATATCTTAACAGGCACCCTGCAATCCGGCGAAAAACTGCCGTCCAAGCGCGCCCTTGCAAAACATTTGAATGTAAGCACCGTTACGGTAGAGAATTCCTATAACCAGCTGATGGCGGAAGGCTATTTGTACTCTGTGCCAAAGAGCGGTTTTTACGTAAGTGATATTACGTCCCTTAAACCACTTGAAACAACGCGTCCCGAAAGAACGCATACGGAAGAAAAGACACGCCCGCCCTACATAGCTGATTTTACGAACAATTCTACCCTTGCGGACACTTTTCCTTTTGCCACCTGGAGTAAGCTGAACCGCAATACAATGTCCGATTATGCCAAGGAGCTGATGACACGCTCCCCTTCCGGCGGGATTTACCTGTTGCTGGAAACCATCGCAGATTATCTTTATCAGTTTCGCGGAATCCGCGTAGAGCCCGAGCAGATTATTGTCGGTGCCGGAACCGAGTACTTATACAGCATTCTGATTCAGTTGCTTGGGCGCGATAAAATATATGCCGTAGAAGACCCCGGTTATCAGAAAATCACCCATATTTACGAGGCGAATAACGTATCCTGCGTCCACGTTCCCATGGACCGAAGCGGTGTAATGCCTAAGGCCCTTTCAAATTCCGGCGCAGACATTCTTCACATTTCGCCTTCCCACCATTTCCCTACGGGTGTTGTTACGCCCATCGGTCGACGCTACGAGCTTCTTGCCTGGGCAAGCGATGCCCCCGACCGTTACATCATTGAAGACGATTACGACAGCGAGTTCCGCCTTGCCGGTAAGCCTATTCCTTCTCTGCAGAGTATCGATTCTGCCGGCAAAGTAATTTATATGAATACCTTTTCCAAAAGTTTGAGTGCCACCATCCGTATCGGCTATATGGTGCTGCCTGCCGAACTGGCTGAGAAATATAACCGCGAGCTAAACTTTTATGCCTGCACCGTATCCAACTTTGACCAATATACACTTTATCAGTTTATTGAGCAGGGCTATCTTGAGAAACACATCAATCGTATGCGAAATTATTACCGCATACAGCGGGATGCGATTCTTTCCTGCATTCGGCAACAAAAGCATTATGACCGGGTTGTAATCAGGGAAGAACATGCCGGCCTTCATTTCCTTATGGAAGTAAGCACGAAATATTCAGACGAAGAATTGATGAAACGAATCGCTGCAAAAGGGGTTCATATCTCCTGCCTGAGCCAGTATTTTTATGATAAAAAGAAAGCTAAAAAGCACACGCTGATTATCAATTACTCCGGAATAGCGCCTGAAAAGATAGAAGAAGCCGTAGATGCACTTTTTGCAGGGATATTTGAGTAAAAGGGGCTTAGACGGATTTACCGGCATAGAATCATATATTACGCATAGAAAAAGAAGGTTCCGCGGAACCTTCTTTTTGATACGGAATTTACTTTAAAAAATCACAAAACTCTTTTATCTGTCCCACTTATCACAAAGTGAATTAATCTGGTCAGCAAACTTCGCCAAGTCTTTGTTTGCACCACCTTCGTTCTTGGCAATAACTGCAAGCAAACGGTTTCCTGCTGCCAGGAGACGGGCAAACACTTCGGTAACTCTCTTCTGAGACTCTTTCTTCTTAACAGGTACAGGATATGCTTCGTACTCGATTTCGTTGGTCACAAGGTTAACTCTGGTGCCACTGAAGGGCGCATACGCATTGTAGCCGTATTCGTGTTTCAAACAATCCGTAAAAGCATTACAGGTCATATCTTCACCATGGACGATGAATACGCGCTCCGGCTTGGTTTCAATTGCCTGAAGCCACTGAATCAAGCCATTCTTATCGGCGTGACCACTCATACCTGCAAGCACGCGAATCTGTGCACGCACTTCGATAGGTTCGCCAAACAGTCTTACTTCTTCCACGCCTTCCACAAGGATTCGTCCCAGGGTTCCTACCGACTGATAACCTACGAACAAAATCGTAGACTCCGGACGCCACAGGTTATGTTTCAAATGATGGCGGATACGGCCGGCTTCACACATACCGGAAGCCGAAAGGATAACCTTAGGGTCGTCATCAAAGTTAATCGCCTTGGATTCTTCACTGGTAATCGACAGGTTCAATCCCGGGAACGCTATGGGGTTAATGCCTGATTTTACAAGGGCAAGGGCTTCTTCGTCGTAACAATACTGTACGTTTTGCTGGAAAATGCCCGTCGCTTCCACCGCAAGGGGGCTATCCACGAACACCTTAAAATTCTCATGCCCTTTTACAAGTTTCTGATTCTTAATCTGACGAAGGAAATATAACATTTCCTGGGTTCTTCCAACTGCAAAAGAAGGAATGACTACGTTACCGCCTCTATCAAAAGTTTCCTGAAGAATTTCAGTCAAATCTCTTACATAATCCGGTTTCTCATTGGAATGAATACGGGTACCGTATGTAGATTCCATAACCACATAATCCGCTTCCTTAATAAACTGCGGATCACGAAGCAGGGGCTGGTCGGTATTACCGATATCGCCCGAAAAGACAATCTTTTTGTTAATGCCGTTTTCACAAATCCAAACTTCAATACTTGCAGAACCAAGCAAATGTCCCACGTCGGTAAATCTTAATTCAATACCGGGACACAATTCGAATTTCTGGTCATAATGATAGGGAATAATTCTCTTAATTACGCCGTCAGCATCTTCCATTGTATAAAGCGGTTCCGCCTTCTCCTGATTGGAATGACGCTTTGCCTTACGGCTCTTCCATTCTGCTTCCTGCATCTGAATGTGTGCGCAGTCACGTAACATAATGCTACACAAATCTGCGGTTGCATCCGTTGTGATTACCTGTCCGCGAAAGCCTCTGGCATATAAAAGCGGCAAGTGACCAGAATGGTCAACGTGTGCATGCGTTAACAAAACATAATCAATCAGCGCCGGTTCTACGGGAATTTCCACGTTCTCGTATACATTGACGCCCTGTTCCATACCGCAGTCTACAAGGATATGCTTCCCGCAGGCATGTAAATAATGACAACTACCCGTAACCTCATGTGTAGCGCCCACAAAAGTAAGTTTCATGTACGTCCCTCCCCTGTATTCCAATACATAGTATTATTGTATCAAATTGTCGCACAAATTGAAAGAGTTTTTGATAATTTTATGACAATTTAAGTATGCTTTTATGATTAAACATATGCAAAGCATCATTCCCTGCATTATAAAATTTATATCATCCTTGTTATTTGCGATAAAATGCTCTATAATGTGTTCAATTTGCGAAAAAGGAGAATAAAAATTATGAAATCAAAAATTGTTGCAATTGTCTTAAGTTTACTTTGCATCGGTACTTTGACCGGCTGTAACTTAAACGAACTCGGCGCATTACTTCCCGAAGAAGAAAGCATTGGAAGCGTCATTGAAAACATTTCTGAAGAAGCAGAGTCCGAGAGTGAAATCGAAGAAGTTTCTACAGAAGAAGCAGAACCGACCTCAGGCGATGAATCATCAGAAGCCGGTGATGAAACAGCGAAAACACTTTTAGATACTGCAGTTAGCAACTTAACTTCTTATTCCTACGATTGCGAAATGAAAGTCGTAATGAATATGGGGTCTGAACTTTTAGGCGATGTTAGCTCTGATTTAAGCGGATTGTTTGGCGATGTTTCAACCTCTATCGAAATCGTACAGCTTACAGAAAGCATTGTAGATGCTGAAAACGGAACCTATGTAGCTAAGGGCACAACCTCTACTACTGCTTTCGGCACCGTAACCGAACAGGAAACCGTTGTTTACACCGTTGCAAACGAAGACGGCTATACTTCTTACACCTCAGTGCCTACTACTGATATTTGGTTAAAAGAAGATGTAAAAGATAACCCTGAACTTTCAAACTTTTATGAAAATGTTACAGATTTGAAAATCCTGGAAGAAACCGATACCACCTATGTAATCAGCGGTACTATGTTATACGAAAATGTCAGCGGCAACATTGACGCGCTGACAACAGACAGCACTTTATCAGCCGGCACACAAATTAATGCACTCTATATCATCGACAAGGAAACTGAACAACTTTCTGCAATCGAAATCACCTATGGTGCTTCTGATGAAGAAACAGAAGCCATCGGTTTCGAGATGACAATCTCTTTGGAAATTACCGGCACAGATTACGTAGAGGTTATCATTCCTGAAGAAGTTATAAATTCAGCAACAGAGTCAAAAGAACGCTAAGAATTTACAGCTGCATTATAAAAATATAGAAATCTGTATTGTGTAATATACATAGAAAAACCTCCTTACCCAAACCCGGCAAGGAGGTTTTATTATTATCACAATGTTAAAACTTATTTTAAATGCATTCTTTCCTCGTCTCCACAATCACCTTGCATTTACCAGCACTTCATGCCATCCGCTTCCGGCAGCTCACCTTCCGTGGTCAGCCAGGCACCATCTATACATTCCACCTTGTAAAAAACAGAATCCGTATACAATTCGCCGTCTTCCCAGCGTTTACTTCCGGTCTCCACATACAAATCCGTATCCGTAGAATATGTTGCCGTAATCCAGCGCCCATCCGGAACACCATAATCCGTTCCCAAACTAAGGACAGGTTCCAAACCGTCTTCTTTTATCTGAAATACGTATAAATCACCACATAATTCCGTAAAAGTATTGCCAATATAATAAACCTTACATACCACTTCCGAAGTACCATCGTCATCAATGTCAACCAATTTAACATGTGCCCTATCCTGCGGTTCCAGGCCTAAATCAGGCAGACGTACGCTTGCGAAAGAATGTGTCTTGGTTTCGCCGTTTAAGACATATGAAAAGGTAATTTCCATTTCATCATCGGAAAGCGGGATGATGGAGGTAATATACGGTTCTCCCTGTTGATTTGCCTGCGCCACTTCCTGTGGTGCTTCATTTATAAGCTGCTCAAATTTGCGAAATTCCAACGAAACCGCGCCATCCGCATATTGCACGTCGAATACGATTCCAAGCGGTTTATATGGCAACGAATCTGTCATTCTAATTTGTGCAATCACCTCTAACGTCATAGCGGAAACATCATAAAAATATTCCTCCGCAAAGTTTACATCTCCGGTAAACGGATACTCGTCGCACCACTCCGGCAGAAGTACCTCAACGCCTTCCCCTCCCTTTTCCTTAAACATAATCGTATTATCAGTCTCATCGTATTGATACGAGATCATTGTAAGAATTTCTTCCTGCGTCACTTCATACAATGAAGTCGTCCAGTCGTCTTTTTTATCACAAATATACAAGTCATACGTGCGTTTTGTACCGGTATAGCGTCTGACTGCCAGAATAATTTCATCAACAGAATCTCCGTCTATATCTTTGATGCACACATCTGGCGTTTCCTCATAGATATTCGAAAAAGCGCCGTCTATATCAATCGTTTCTTCACCATATATAATATTTATTTCTTCAGTCCCGTTTTCTGTTACCCCATAAATATCTATATTATAATTTTCATCACTTAGTAAAAGTTCCGTTTCAGTTAAGGCCGCATTTTCCAAAATACCATTTTCTTGCACCGGTGAAACAACCTCGTTATTGTTGCACCCAATAAAACTAACCACACAAATTGTACATATCAAAACTAAAATCCATCTGTTTCTTTTCATAGGCTTCTCCGCGTTTTAAATACAAAAAAACCGAAAATTTAGGTCACAAATTTTCGGAAATAGAAAAGCGGGTGATGGGAATCGAACCCACGTATTCAGCTTGGAAGGCTGATGTTCTACCATTGAACTACACCCGCATGTATAAAATATAAAAATTTAATCGGGGTAACAGGATTCGAACCTGCGACCCCCTGGTCCCAAACCAGGTGCTCTACCAAACTGAGCCACACCCCGCAATCTGTATAGACCAGTGCGTTTTGTCTTGACGCAAGTGTTATTATATGAAATGTTACCTAAAATGTCAACATCTTTTTTTAATTTTTTTATTTAAATAAAATTTCTCTGTTTTAACACATGCTTTTAACCCAAATCAAACACCGCGCCGGATTACCTATTAGCTACTTCCAATTCCTTTTTATAGAAGGTATCTCCGCCGTTTTCAATCACATACCCACGATGCTTTGCAGCCTCTTCCTCTAAACCGGCCACTGTTGCCACCTTGTACAGGCGATAGTTCGCACTTACCTTCTTAAGGGTAAACGTTTTCGCATCGTCCAATTCCAACAGCTCTGACATTTTCGCATAATCACCGTTTTCTTCCGCATCCAACATCGCCGGATACTTCGAAATAACACGATAAGCCTCTCTAATATACATCTCCGGGCTTTGTGACACGAGTGTCTCCATTTCTTCGATGCATTTATTAATTACATCTCTATCTTTTTCAATCAACGCAACCATAGCAAGAAGTGAATAACGGTATGATTTTGCGATACTTGTGTCAGAATTTTTCTCCAACAATCCCGCAACAGCCTTACACTCCTCAAATTTCCCCATATAAAAAAGCATGCTTCCAATACATTGTAATACAGCATCGCATTTTTTTACACGACGTGCGTACTGTAACATAACGACATAGGCGGTCAACGATTTAATGACACAACAGTCATCATTGGTCAGCCGTGTCAAACGTGTAATATTTTTCGCTTGATAGACCTTAAACAACACAACACTAAGAAGTGCAAATACCAAAAACGCATAAAATCCCCAATGAATGTCGGCATAAACACAGTATATTCCAAAAATGCCTGCCACAACGACTAATAGCGCTAAAACAACACCTATTACGCGAAGTTTTTTACAATATTTATGGGTACGCGCTTCCTCCGCCTGATCAAGTTCAAAATTTATAATTTCCCTAACTTCCTTACTCAGTTCATTCATGCCTATATTCTCCCATTCCACCGCAATAACCGGCTAAACGCCATTCCAAGTTACTAATTACACCGCGCCAAACTCTATTCCTCTTTTGTCAGACTACATTGTGTAAAATGCGCCTCGCCCTTCTCGTCCACTTCCATAATCACATAGGTGGGAATCCGACCAAATTGCCTCGGATAAGTCAAGCTTCCGGGATTCACAAGAAAAACACCGTTCATTTCACCCATATAAGGTAAATGCGTATGTCCAAAAAAAGCCATATTACAGCCTCTTGACGCGGCTTCCTCAGCCAAACGCTCGTATCCTGCGGACACACTGTAATAATGTCCATGGGTTACCAGAATTTTATTTCCCGCAATATCCAGAACACGTTCCTTGGGCAAAATAGTGAAAAAGTCGTTATTTCCGCTAACCACTTCAAACTCGCACCCTGCTATCGCTTCCATTTCACACTCGGTTCCTTCTGCATCACCGCAATGAATAATCAAGTCCACAGACGGAACTTCTTCCAACATCCTATAAAAATTGTCGTTGACCCGGTGGGTATCACTACAAATTAAAATCTTCACTACTACACCTTTTCCTATCATATACCGATTAAAACAACTTCAGTACATACTACAGATTCATCGAAAGCTTACGCTTCCATTAATGCTTTGATTGCGCGGAACGCCTTACCTCTGTGACTGATTTCGTTCTTTTCTTCCAAAGAAATCTCTGCACTGGTTTTATCAAATTCTTTCAAATAAAAGATTGGATCATAGCCAAAGCCGTTGGCACCCTTTTCTTCGTATCCGATATAACCTTCCATGGTTTCACGAACCACCAATTCTTTACCGTCAGGATAAACGGCAGCTACCGCACATACAAATCGCGCCGTACGCTTTTCAAATTCTACGCCATCCAATCTTGCAATTAAACTTGCATTTTTGACTGAATACGGTGTATCTTCGCCCATATATCTTGCAGAATAAATTCCGGGCTCTTTATTCAAATAATCCACTTCCAAACCGGAATCGTCAGCAAGTACAATGCTACCGCTGAGTTTTGCAATCTCTCTTGCCTTAATCAGGGCATTCTCCTCAAAAGTTGTACCGTTCTCATCTACGTCAGCAACAATGCCTTCTTCTTTCATAGAAACAACTTCATAATCAGAATTATTAAATATAGATTTAATTTCTTTCATTTTTCCGGCATTTCCGGTTGCGATTACTATTTTCATCTTATATCACCTTGTTCTTTCATTTATGTCACTCTTCTGCTGACATTTCCGTTGTCGGCACTTCTTACTGTAAATTGCAGTCCTATTTCTCTCCCGTTTTCTTCGGCGGTTTCGGCCCCATATACTGTAAAAAGTAGGTTTTCATCATACCATTATAGATTTTACGGTTTTTATCCGCCTTTTTACCCAAATCACGCTCTGCATTCTCATATGAAGTAATCAGATACATTGACCAGGCATCAAGCGCCTTATATCTTTCGCCCAAAGCCTCATAAATCGGCGGCAAATCAACCTTCTCTTCCAAACGCTCACCATACGGCGGATTGGTAATAATAAAACCATATTTTTTCGGATGGCTTAAGTCCTTAACCGCCCTTGTCTGGAAGTGAATCAAATGGTCCACGCCTGCCAATTTTGCATTTTCTCTTGCAATTTTGGTCATTTTTTCATCAATATCATATCCCTGGATATCAGTCTCAACTTTATAGTCTACCAGCTCATTTGCTTCATCAATACAGTCGTACCAATTCTTCTTCGGAATCAGATGCGCCCAGTTCTCTGCCAGAAACTCACGATTCATTCCCGGTGCTACATTCGCTGCCATAAGCGCGGCTTCAATGGGAATCGTACCGCTACCGCAGAATGGATCCACAAGAATGCGGTCCTTTTTCCAGGGTGTAAGCATAATAAGTGATGCTGCAAGATTCTCTGCAATCGGCGCTTTTGCCGTAAGCTTGCGGTATCCTCTTTTATGAAGGGATTCGCCGGTAGTATCTAAGCCAACTGTCACCTCATCTTTTAAGATAAAAACTCTTACCGGAAAGTTGTCGCCATCCTCCGGAAACCATTCCAGACGATACTTCTCCTTTATGCGCTCTACCATGGCCTTCTTCATAATAGACTGGATATCCGAAGGGCTGAACAGCTTACTCTTAACGCTGGCAGCCTTGGCCACGCCGAACTTACCGTTCTTTGGGATATACTCTTCCCAAGGAAGCTTTTTCGTGCCTTCAAAGAGTTCTTCAAAGGTTTCTGCGCGAAAACTTCCTACTTTTATAAGAATACGCTCTGCAGTACGCAAAAAGACATTGCCGTAGCAAATAGCCTGCTCATCACCATAAAAAGTGACTTTGCCATCCATTACCTCCGCAATTTCATATCCTAAATCCGTAATTTCTCTTTTCAAAACAGCTTCAAGCCCGAAATGACAAGGGGCAATCAGCTCAAAACGACTGTAATTACTCATAAAAAATACCTTTTCCTTTGCATTCCTAATACATCTTATCCATACTTTTTATAGGTGTCAATAAGGGGTGCTTTCAATTTTGTCTATTTGTATAATTTTTTTATCATTTTCGGGTATTTTTTGTATATTTTTCTAGCAAATAGTGTGAAAATGTGGTATGATTAGAATGGTTGATGTAATGTGCGATTTTTATATGCATTTTTACATCGAAAAGGGAATACATATAGGACAGGAGACACCATATGGAGAATAATTTTGACAACTTAACTCCCGATACAGAAGATATTTCTGTAATCGCGGACGCTGTATCTGATGATACAGCTACTGTAGTTTCCGAAGCGGATGAAGCTGTTGCTTTAGCGGAGGAATACACCGCTTCGGCTGATATTCTTGAGAATCTTCCGGAACTTCAGGAAGAGAAGAAATCCAAGAAAGCCAAGAAAGCGAAGAAAGAGAAAGCTCCTAAAGCCAAGAAGGAAAAGGCTCCCAAGGAGAAAAAAGAGAAAGCACCTAAGGCTAAGAAAGAAAAAGAGCCTAAAGTTGCAATGAGCGAAGACGAGAAGGCAAAACGCATTCTTTCAAAGCGTAAGAAATTCCATTTTATGAATTTCTCAAGACGTTTGGCTGTAATGTGCATCATTCCTCTTATTGTTTTGGTTATTGTTATTTCCAGCATCAGTTCGAATATCTTGACCAAGAACTTAGAGAAGGAAATCGAAGGCTCATTAAAGATTGTTGCTACTTCTTTGGAAGAAACATACTCAACCTTGTACGAAGGCGACTATACTATGGGTCAGGATGGTAAGCTTCAAAAAGGTGGCGTTACCATTTCCGGCGATACCAGTTTATTTGACTCCCTGAAGGACAACACAGGTTTTGAGAGTTCTTTCTACTTTGGCGACCGAGTAGTAATTACTTCTGTATTAAGAATGTTAAACGGCGAACTTGCCGGCGGACGTATTACCGGTAACAAGCATATGCCTGAAGATATCTACAATGAAGTAATGGCAGGCACCGAAGTATTCCGTACAGACTTTATGTTGCAAGACGTTCAGTATTATGGATATTTCAAACCCTTAATCAACTCCGACGGAACTATCGTAGGTTGTATCTTCTCCGGAAAACCCGCTGCCGAAGTTGAAGCACAGATCAAAGCTGAAACAAGCAAGATTACATTGTGGGCATTACTTATATCTATAGCATGTGTTGTATTAATTATTGTTATTTCAAACAGTATGTCTAAGAACATGGTTAAAACAAAGAACTTCCTTGAAGTAGTTTCAACCGGTGACTTAAGACAGAACGCCAGATTAAAATACTTGAAACGCGATGATGAATTAGGCGATATGTATGCAATCTCCTACTCATTGCAGGAATCATTAAAAGGAATTGTTACTAATATTAAGGCATCTGCTGATGACTTGGCAGTATCTTCCGAAGATTTAATGCATTTATCGCAGGATACCGTAGAAAACGTATCCGGCTTATATGATTCAGTAGAATTCATTTCAAAGGGTGCTGCCGACCAGGCTGACCAGACTTCTGTAGCTGCTATTCAGGTTTCCAATATCGGTGATCAGATTGACAGCATTTCCGAAGATGTTACTTCCTTAACAGAAGCCGCTTCACAGATGGCCGAAGCCGAAAAAGCTTCCACAAGCATTATTAATGAATTAAATTCTTCAAACGAAGAAATGATCGATTCCATCGAAAAGATTGCTACACAGATTGAAATTACCAACACTTCCGTACAGGAAATCAGAACTGCAATCGCAATGATTCAGTCCATTTCCGACGAAACAGACTTACTTTCAATCAATGCAAGTATCGAAGCTGCTCATGCCGGTGATGCCGGACGTGGTTTCGCAGTCGTAGCAGAACAGATTTCTAAGCTTGCTGCCCAGTCAGGCAACAACGCTACTGAAATCGAAAAGATTATCAACGATTTGTTAGATCAGTCCAACTTAATGGTAAGTTACATGGACGATGTTAAAGTTAAAATTTCTGAACAGCGCGAGAAATTAGATATGACCATTGACAAGTTCAGTGCCGTAGCAAATGGTGTAGACAACTCCCTTGTTAACATCGGAAATATTACAAACGGTATGAACGAGTTAAGAAAGTCAAGAGATGTTATCTTAGATGTAATTTCAGACCTTTCTGCAGTATCTCAGCAGTATGCCGCTTCTACAAACGGAACTATCGAAGCTGCGCAGACTATGAACGATGCCATGAAGGCTGTAGAAAACGCTTCTCAGAAGCTTAAGAATATGTCTGACGACTTAACCAACGAACTTGAAATCTTTAAATTGTCATAATTATTTCCAAATATATAATAAAGGAGATTGGATTATTCCAATCTCCTTTTTATTTCGATGTTTTCTTCAATAATAAGCATATTAACATATTTTATACTAATATTTCGAAAAAATTCTTACTACACTTTTATATAACTTAACAATATAACTTTACTATTCTATTTATTATTTAAATACGCCATCAGATGTATAATTAACATAGCAATTGGCCGCAACAACAATTACGGGCCACAATAATTTTAGCAAAGAGAATGCCAAAGCAATAAAAAGTACAACAACAACAAGTATTACCATAATAATCATTGTAATAGTTAATTTAGGGTGCCTGAAAATAAAGGGTCTGCTATCTTTAGTATTTCCATAACGTTCATCATTCCTATTATCGCCTTGTCCATAATATCCGGTTCTATTATAGCTATCTTTCCTATCATATGAATACGAATCACCATATCCGGTATTACTTGCCTTATTTTCGCTTTTTCCTTGCATTCCGGCTTCATCTGCAGCACATATGCTCATTGCGATGAGTTTCGGATCTCCCAAAGCATCGAGTACAGCCCGTTCAGAGCCCTTTATACGCGTTTCAGCAGTAATATAGTCTTCATAATAGCGAATATGTTCTTCTATCTCTTCTCGGCTTATTCTGCCCGTTAACGCCCTTCTAAGGCCGTCAATAAATTCCTGTTTCGTTCCCATAACTACCTCTTTGCTATATTACCATTTTTAACTACACTTACAACGTAGATATTTTATTATGCAAATATATCTTTTCCGAAAACCAAATATTTTATATCGCATAAATCATAACTGCATCTTATTCCAATGTCAAGTGAAGAAAGTGTGAATATCAAAAGGGACAGCAGATATCTGCTGTCCCTTTGCGATAACATCGCTTTTTGATAAGTTTGTTTGTGGGGTTATATTAACCCTTAACGCTACCCAATGCAACACCTGAAACGATAAACTTAGATAAGCAAAGATATACGATAATAACAGGGAAGATTGAGAATGCAATCATTACATAAACCTGACCCATATCGAACTTCAACCAGTCAGCCGAACGCAAACGAGCGATTAAGATAGGGAGTGTCTGTAATTTGTCTTTCTTTAACACCAAAGCCGGTGTGAAGTAGTTGTTCCAGTTCTGTACGAATGTAAAGATAGCCTGAACTGCGATAGCAGGTTTCATCATAGGCAATACAATCGTATTAAATGTTCTGAACTCGCCGGAACCATCGATACGAGCAGCTTCGATAATTGCCAAAGGCAATGTTGATTCCATATACTGCTTCATATAGAAGAATGTTGCCGGTGCGGCAATTGCAGGAACAATCAAGGGGATAAATGTATTATCCAATTTCATACCTGTGACTAAGTTAATGAAACCTAATGCAGTAACCTGTGTAGGGATCATCATAACCATAAGAATGAAAGTAAAGATAGCTTTCTTTAACTTAAATTCATATGCATGAATTGCATATGCTGTCATTGTTGAGAAATATGTACTTAAAATCGCACATGAACCTGCAACAATGATAGAGTTTAACAAACCATTCCAAATAGGCAATGTACCTGCCATAAGGTTCTTAAAGTTTGTGAAAAACTGTGTTACGAATTTAAAATTCTTAAAGTTCGGAAGCGCCTGGAAACCAGAAGTCAATTCCGAATGTGATCTGGTTGAGTTAATGAACAAAACATAGAACCAGAACAAACATAAAATACTGATAGCAACTAAAACGATATATGCAACAACACGTCTAGCTTTCACGCCACCGGTATTCTTTGAATCTTCAATCTGAAGAGACATTGAACTATTACTTGCCATGTTTCATTACCTCCTAATCATTATTGTTTGAGAACTTGTATACGATCATACTAAGGATACCTGTAATAATGAACAGAATTACTGAAAGGGCACCACCCAAACCGTAGTTCTTACTAAACAAGTGCTTATTCAGATACATAATCAAGGTCATTGATGTACGAGCAGGTTCACCGGTACCGTTTGTTAAAATCTGAGGTACGTCGAACATCTGCAAACCACCGATTAAGGAAGTAATCATAACATAAATCAAAATAGGTCTTAACAGAGGTAATGTAATACGCCAGAATACCTGTGTAGGTGTAGCGCCGTCTACTTCTGCAGCTTCAAAGAGCGAAGCATCAATACCCATCATACCGGCCATTAAGAGGATTGTTGTATTACCAAACCACATTAAGAAGTTCATAAATGCAACAATGGTTCTTACTGACCAAGTATTATATAAGAAACTAAAGGGTTCATCCAAAATTCCCATCTGCATCAACATTGAGTTGATAGGACCGCTATCTGAGAACAATGTAAAGAATAACATCGCCATAGCGGAAGCCATGATTAAGTTCGGCAAATAGATAACTGTCTTAAAGAATGCCTGGCATTTTAATCTAAGACGATTATCTGAGAACCAAGAACCTAAAAGCAAGGATACAACAATCTGGGGAACGAAGCCCATAATCCACATAATCAATGTATTCCATGTATAGTCAAAAATTGTAGGTACATTAGGATCTGTACTTGTAAATAACTGAATATAGTTGCTCAAACCTACTAAATTAGGTCCGATCTGTGTCATACCATCACGGTAATATTCAAAGAAACTCCACTTAATTGTATTAAATAAAGGAATAAGCTGGAAGGTAACATATACTACAATAAACGGTATCAAGAATATGTAACCCCATTTGTTATAGCTTACAACTTTCCCTTTTTTCGTTTTACTCATAAACAAACGTCCTCCATTTCGTGCAATTTGTAGCTATAATATGCGGTCTATAAACCGCAGTCAACTTATCGTCGGCTCTGTTATCCCCTAAAATTAAAAGAAACCACCTTCGCCGTTTACTCACATAAAAACGTGCCTGCCCACTTTACAATAGGCAGGCACATCTTTTATTTAGCACTAACTACAAAATTCTACTTACTGGGGAGCAGATAATGCAGGATATTTTTCAATTACAGCAGCGTAGAATGCCTGAATAGCTTCTTCTTCTGTTGCATATGTGCCTTCGAAGTATCCCTTCATTGCTGTCTGGAATTCTTCGTTACATCCCTGATCGTAGTCTGTAAGGTTGCTTAAGTCGATCTTTTCAACACCTGCACAGTACATACCAAGAGGGTTCTGGCCGCCAAGTACCTTGCTTGAGTAAGATGCATCAGCTGCCATAGCGTCCATAACGGGCTTGCTGTTTGTGAAGTCGTTATCATCAACAACGATTTCCTTAAGAACGTCATCGTTAGCTGTCATAGTTAAGATGAGATCCTTAACAAGTGTAGGGTTATCTGTTCCAGTTGCAGGACACATCCATGTACCACCCCAGAAGAATCCCTGAGGACCTGAGCAAGCGCCCCACTGTCCAGCGTTAGCGATTGAACCTTCAGCGTCAGCTGCCATAGAGAAGTCTACGAACCAAGCGGGTCCAAAGTAGCAGAATACCTTTCCTTCGGGATAGAAGCCCTTAGACCAGTCATCTGACCATAAGTCATATGTGTTTGTGTATCCAGCGTCAACCATAGCCTTTGAATCAGCTACCCAGTTCATGATGTTTTCGTCGATGTTGATAACACCGTCTTCAACCCACTTGCTGGTTACGTTGTTAGAGTATACACGATATGTGTCGTTTGCAGATGCTGTCATGTAGTATCCAGCTTCTTTCATCTTAGCTGCTGTATCAGAGAATGTAGCCCAATCCTTAACATATTCCTGAACTGCTGCAGGATCCTGTGTTCCTAAAACTTCTTCAGCTACTGCACGAGAGTAAATGAGAACACCAGGGCATCCCTGCCATGAAGAACCTTTAAGGTTTCCGTTTGTATCAGTTACAACGTCCTGAGTATACTTGTACTGGTTAGCTAAGTCTGCATCAGTAATACCTAATTCAGAAAGAGCTAAAGAGTAGTCTGTGTTAACATACTTTCCAGCGTAGTCAGCTTCTACCAAGAAGATATCGATCTTGTCGTCAGCAGCTGCATCAGCCTGGCCAAGTAATGTTTCGTCAAGGTTGTTCTGGTAAGCGTTGTCGTCTGAAGGTGTGATGTTCCACATAACTGTTACATCACCGATTGTACCTGTAGTACCATCAACTTCAACGTATCCAGGATAATGATCTGTTACACGTGACTTAAATTCTTCGTTCCAGCAGTAGATGTTAAGAACTTTACCTTCTTCAACAACATCTTCGCTTGCAACGGGATCTGCTGCAGAGCTTTCACCTTCGCTAGCTACGGGTTCGTCTGAACCACAACCAACTAAAAGAGCTGCAACCATTGCTGTAGATAACAATACACTCAATAATTTCTTTTTCACTTTTTGTTTTCCTCCTCTTAATTATTATAGTGTTGTTAATAGTAACAACCAGCATTCACAGACGTGTCTGTGTTTGCTAGCAAGGTTAGTATATAACAGTTTTGCCATTAAAGCAAGCATTTTTCTGTGATTTTTGTATAATTTTCATACTTTTGTCTAAAATTAATAGTTTTTCGTTCATTTTTTGTTCATAATTTATTGTTTTTTTGTTCATTTTTGTGTCATTGGTTGTCTTTTTTCTAATTTTATAAAAGTATTTCGTTCTCTCTTACATAGAAAATCATCCGGCATTTTATCCTTTTTTATCAAAAATTCATCTCACGTTTCCTATTTTATTGAAAAATCATCTTGCATTTATAATTTTACACTTCAGGAAATCGCTCCGTCGTTTTCTTTTCATATATTATAGAGGTTTTTCTTCTTATTATTTTACATTAACCCCCTAATCATCTTTATTAATCCGACTTATGTTTTATGCATTTTATATGTAAAAACTGTTATTTTATAAAATTCATAATTATTTGTATTATATTGAAGAAATCCTTACCGTTTTCGCCTAATTCTGCTTGCTTTTCTATATGCAGTTATTGTATAATTTAGGACATAAGGCGCAGTCCGAACCTGACTGTTCCTACTTATTACAAGAATACAAATAGAATAAGGAGAAAGTAGTATGAAATTTGGTTATTTCGATGACGCTCGCAGAGAGTATGTCATTACAACCCCGAGAACACCTTATCCCTGGATTAACTACTTGGGTACACAAGGTTTCTTCTCGTTGATTTCCAACACTGCCGGAGGATATTCTTTCTATAAAGATGCTCGTCTCCGCAGAATTACCAGATATCGTTATAACAACGTTCCTATTGATATGGGCGGCCGTTATTTCTATATCAATGATAATGGTACCATCTGGAATCCCGGTTGGTCACCTGTCAAAACAGAATTAGACTCTTACGAGTGCCGTCATGGTATGGGTTATACCGTTATTACCGGTAAGAAAAATGATTTGAAGGCAGAAGTTACTTTCTTCGTTCCTCAGGATTACGATGGTGAAGTTCAGCAGGTAGTTTTGACCAACGAAGGTAGCGCAGAGAAAACATTCTCCCTGTTCTCTTTCGCAGAGTGGTGTCTGTGGGATGCACAGGATGACAGCAACAACTTCCAGCGTAACTTCTCTACCGGTCGTGTAGAAGTTAAGGATTCTGTAATTTACCACAAGACCGAGTACAGAGATCGTCGTAATCATTACGCATTCTACTCTGTAAACGATACCATTGATGGATATGATACCGACAGAGATTCTTTCATCGGTTTATACAATGGATTTAACAATCCCGAGGCTGTTATTGCTAACAAAGCAACCGACTCCTTTGCAGACGGCTGGGCTCCTATCGCTTCTCATTATAAGAAGATTACCCTTGCTCCCGGCGAAACCAAAACTCTCGTATTCGTACTTGGTTATGTTGAAATGCCTGTTGAAGAAAAATTCGAGGCAGATGGCAAAACTATTAATAAGGTAAAAGCCCTCAAGATGATTGAGCAGTTCAACAGCCCCGAGAAATTCGCTCAGGGTATGGCTGATTTGAAGGCTTACTGGGATAAACTCCTTGGTATCCTTACTGTAGACACTCCCGATGACAAGGTTAACAGAATGGTTAACATCTGGAACCAGTATCAGTGTATGGTTACTTTCAACCTTTCACGTTCTGCTTCTTACTTCGAGTCCGGAATCGGCCGTGGTATGGGCTTCCGTGATTCAAACCAGGATGTTCACGGATTTGTACATCAGATTCCCGACAGAGCAAAAGAGCGTATCATTGATATCGCTTCTACTCAGTTCCCTGACGGTGGTTGCTACCATCAGTATCAGCCTCTTACAAAGAAGGGCAACTCCGATATCGGTGGTGACTTCTCCGACGATCCTTTATGGTTAATCCTTTCTGTTTCTGCATATATTAAGGAAACAGGCGACTGGGGCATTCTTGATGAGATGGTTCCTTATGACAACGATATGTCCATCGCACAGCCTATGTTGGATCACTTGAAGGTTTCCTTCTATCATATCGTTAACAACTTAGGACCTCATGGTTTACCTCTTGCAATGAGAGCAGACTGGAACGACTGTATCAACCTTTCTTGCTACTCAGACACACCCGGTGAATCTTTCCAGACTTACACCAATCCTAAGTTTGCAGCAGAAGGTGGCTACTCTAAGATAGCTGAATCCGTATTCGTTGCTACACTCTTTACTTATGCAGGTCCTAACTATGTTTCTATCTTGAAGCACTTAGGCAAGGACGAAGAAGCTGCAGCTGCTCAGGCTGAAATCGATAAGATGAAGAAAGCTGTTATGGAT
>JAZNRI010000003.1:0-3634 GCA_045590655.1 Lachnospiraceae bacterium
GTTAAAGATGCCACACCGGGGCCTACGAATTCCATTACTTTATTTTTAACATAACCGTTTGCAAATACCGCACCGATAATTGCAAGGGCAACGTCCTGGGGACCAACGCCCTTAGCAGGTGCGCCTGTCATATAAACTGCAACTACGCCCGGCATATTAATATCATATGTCTGATTTAAAAGCTGTTTTACAAGTTCGGGACCGCCTTCACCCATAGCCATGGTACCCAAAGCGCCGTAACGTGTATGGGAGTCGGAACCAAGAATCATCTTGCCGCCGCCTGCCATCATTTCACGGGCAAACTGATGGATAGCTGCCTGATGAGGGGGTACATAAACACCGCCGTACTTCTTCGCACAAGAAAGACCAAACATGTGGTCATCTTCGTTGATGGTACCGCCTACCGCACAAAGTGAGTTATGGCAGTTGGTAAGTACGTAAGGAATGGGGAACTTCTCAAGTCCTGACGCTCTTGCGGTCTGAATAATACCTACGAAAGTAATATCGTGGGATGTAAGCTTATCGAATTTAATTTTTAACTTATCCATATTACCTGAAGTATTATGGCTTTCCAAAATTCCATAAGCAATGGTTTCTTTTCTTGCTTCTGCTTCGGTTACATTCTTACCGGTTTTCTGCGCAATGATTGCTGCTGCGTCGGCATTGTCATACACCAACTCAGTACCGTTAATAAGATATGCACCGCTGTTGCTTAACTGAATCATTCTGAGTCCTCCTCTTTTATTTCATCGCCGGTTATGTGTAAAACAATTCCGCTCCGCACAAAACCCGCGTTACCTACAATTTGAATTACCGGCTTCTCGCCATCTATATAATCTTTATCATAAAAGTGAACATGCCCTGCCAAAATTGCTATGACCGGGCTGTCCTCTGCCGTTGTCGCCTCTATAAAAGCTGTCGATTCCTCTGACGGATAAATACCGCCGTAGTTGCCTGCACCGATTACCACGGGCGAATCCCAAACTTCATTCGCCTTTCCAAGTACGGATTGGGTCATAAAAGGCACATGAACCAATACAATGACCGGTTTTTTCTGCTCCAAAACCTGTAAATACTGTTCCAGCGCATCCGGATGTACCTGTCCTGAACTATTGTCTACCGACACCACAAGAAAATCTTCCATATCCATTATTTCAATCGTGCCGTTTTCCTCAATCACGGGCTGTAACATCGGTATATATTCCTGCTTCGCCTTATCAGTCATATATTCCCAGGGATATGTCCAATCGTGATTACCTAAGGTATACAAATACGGCATCTCAAGCTCGGATACATTTTCATTTAAGAATTCTATATTGGAAGATGAGGGATAATCAATAATATCTCCGCCAAACAATACAGCATCCACTTCCCTTTCATTGGCATATTCTATCCAATAAGGAAACTGCTCCGCTGACGAAACTCCCGCCCCATCGTAGAATAACGGCATTCTCTCTGCTGCATTCGCCAAAATCTGCTCACCATCATCCGGAGAGGAAACAATTACATGGGTGTCCGTAACAAAAAGCAATTCATACTCTTTTTCCAATCCCTCAATCACAAGATATTCTTCCACGATATGGTCCGGTTGAATAAAATCCACGGTATTTACTTGTTTTTTATAAAGCTTTGCTACCAATAAGCAAAGCAATATGCACATTACTGCAATGCCCAGCAATATGCATATTGTCTTTGATTTGTTCTTCATTATTTCTTTAATACAACCTTATCAAGCTTCCAGATTTCATCTACATACTGCTGAATGGTTCTGTCAGATGTAAACTTACCTGAGCAAGCTACGTTTAAAATAGCGCTTTCTGCCCAACGTGCTTCGTCCTGGTATGCTTCTTCCACTCTCTTCTGAGCTGCCGCATATGACTTGAAGTCCTTCAAAATGAAGTATGTGTCAGCCTTAGAAGTACTTTCGGTATTAAGAAGTGAGTTATAAAGGTGACGGAATCTCTCTGTATCATCGGGAGAATATGTTCCGTTGATTAACTGCATCAATACCTTACGTACGTCCTGATCGTTATTGAAGATTTCCATAGGATCATAGCCGCCGTTGTTTTCAAAGTTGATAACTTCGTCTGAAGAAAGACCGAAGATAAATGCATGGTCTTCACCAACTTCTTCCACGATTTCCACGTTAGCACCGTCCATAGTACCTAATGTAAGGGCACCGTTTAACATAAACTTCATGTTACCTGTACCGGAAGCTTCCTTAGAAGCAGTAGAAATCTGCTCAGAAACATCTGCTGCCGCAAAAATCCACTCTGCGTTAGATACACGGTAGTTTTCAATAAATACAACCTTAATCTTACCGTTGATTGATGCATCATTATTGATTACATCAGCAACTGCGTTGATTAACTTAATTGTAAGCTTAGCATTACGGTATCCTGCTGCTGCCTTAGCACCGAAAATGAAAGTTCTGGGATAGAATTCCATATCAGGATGTTCTTTTAATTCATTGTAAAGGTACATTACATGAAGGATGTTGAGCAACTGTCTCTTGTACTCATGTAATCTCTTAACCTGTACGTCGAAGATAGAGCGAGGATCTACTTCAATACCGTTGTGCTCTAAAATATATTTTGCAAGGCGGACCTTGTTCTGATACTTAATGTTCATGAACTCAGCCTGTGCCTTTTTATCCTTGGCATAAACCTTAAGGCCTTCCATCTTGGGAAGATCCACGATCCATTCGTCACCGATGTGATCGGTTACCCAATCTGCAAGAAGGGGATTTCCATGAAGAAGGAATCTTCTCTGTGTGATACCGTTGGTCTTGTTGTTGAACTTCTCAGGCATCATTTCGTAGAAATCTCTTAATTCCTGGTTCTTTAAGATTTCAGTGTGAAGTCTTGCAACACCGTTTACAGAGTAGCCTGCAACGATTGCAAGGTGAGCCATTTTAACCTGACCGTCATAAATGATAGCCATTTTACGGATTTTGTCCTGGTTTCCGGGATATTTTGACTCGATTTCACAGATAAATCTGCGGTTGATTTCTTCTACAATCTGGTAGATTCTGGGAAGAAGACGGCTGAACAATTCGATAGGCCATTTCTCCAAAGCTTCTGACATGATTGTATGGTTGGTGTAAGCACAGGTATTGGTTGTTACGTACCATGCCTCATCCCATGTAAGATAATATTCATCCATAAGGATACGCATCAATTCCGCAATTGCTACGGTAGGATGTGTATCGTTTAACTGGAATGTTACCTTTTCGTGTAACTTCTTAATATCATCATGTGTTCTCATGTACTTCTCTACTGCTTCCTGAACAGATGCAGAGATGAAGAAATACTGCTGTTTTAATCTTAATTCCTTACCTGCATAGTGGTTATCGTTGGGGTAAAGTACTTCAACGATGTTTCTTGCAAGGTTTTCCTGCTCAACAGCCTTCTGGTAATCACCCTTATCAAAAGAATCAAGGCGGAAGCAGTCGATGGGCTGTGCATCCCAGATACGAAGGGTATTTACGATGCCGTTGCCGTAACCTACGATGGGAAGGTCATAAGGAACAGCCTTTACAGCCTGGTAGCCTTCCTGATAGTAGTTGTTTCTGCCGTTTTCATCTACTCTTACGTTTACATATCCGCCGAAACGAACTTCCTTAGTGTATTCG
>JAZNRI010000004.1:0-14298 GCA_045590655.1 Lachnospiraceae bacterium
GGAAAATCAAGTTGACAGAATGGCAAACTTTCATTAAAATATGGATTTAGAAGTAAAGAAAAAGGCATTGAAGGTGTTAAGTAGATTGCTTGTTTCGTACAGAGAGAGGAGGCCGTCGGCTGGAAGCCCCCTTACGTTCAGGAAGTGATTGAAGTTCCCACCGGAGCCGGTTTCCCCAAGCTTAGGTGAGTAAGGAAGCCCGTGTAAGACGCGTTAAGTTGTAATGAGTGTCCTTAATTGGAAAATTGGGTGGTACCGCGGAATTGAAGTTTCGTCCCTTGCATTGTTGCAGGGGACTTTTTTTTCATTTTCATGTAACTTTTATAAAAGCGATGTGTATTATTTTATATTCCATCGAGACACGCTCTCGCTCGGTTAACATACGTAGCGGAACTAAGTTCGGAACGAATTACATTCCTTCCTCACTAAGTACCGACGATGTTAAACGGTCTCTTATGAAATATAAAATATCCACATCGCAGATAAAGATAAATTGCCAATAAAAATGAAACAAGCAAAAAGAAGTAGTTTGCAAGTATATTCAGTGACGAATTAATATATGGAGGAAGAGAAATGAAAGAGACATTACAGGCAATTGAAGCCAAAGCCCTGGAACAGATTAAGCAGGGCGACACCTTGGACAAGTTAAACGAAGTAAAAGTTGCTTATCTGGGTAAAAAAGGTGAATTAACAGCTGTTTTAAAAGGTATGAAGGACGTATCTCCGGAAGAGCGACCTAAGGTTGGTCAGATGGTAAATGATACCAGAACCGTGATTGAAGAAGCTTTGGATAAAGCAATTAAGGCATTGGAAGCAGAAATTATGGAAGCTAAGTTAAAGGAAGAAGTAATCGACGTAACACTTCCTGCCAAGAAGCCTGAAATCGGCCACAGACATCCCAATACCATTGCATTGGAAGAAGTAGAGCGTATTTTCGTTGGTATGGGTTATGAAGTAGTGGAAGGTCCCGAAATTGAGAAGGATTACTATAACTTTGAAGCATTGAATATTCCTGCAGATCATCCTGCAAAGGACGAACAGGATACCTTTTATATCAATTCTGATATCCTTCTTCGTACACAGACTTCATCTGTTCAGGTGCATGTAATGGAGAATCAGAAGCCCCCCATTCGTATGATTGCACCCGGTAGAGTATTCCGTGCTGATGAAGTGGATGCAACCCATTCACCTTCCTTCCATCAGATTGAAGGTCTTGTAATTGACAAGAACGTAACATTTGCAGACTTAAAGGGTACACTTGCTGAGTTTGCCAAGGAATTATTCGGAGAGGAAACCAAGGTTAAGTTCAGACCTCATCATTTCCCCTTCACAGAGCCTTCAGCGGAAATGGACGTTACCTGCTTTAAGTGCGGTGGAACCGGTTGCCGTTTCTGTAAAGGTTCCGGCTGGATTGAGATTCTTGGCTGCGGTATGGTACACCCCAGAGTTCTTACCATGTGTGGCATTGACCCCAAGGAATATACCGGTTTTGCATTCGGTGTAGGTTTGGAACGTATCGCATTGTTAAAATATGAAATCGACGATATGCGTCTTTTATATGAAAACGATATCCGTTTCTTGAAGCAGTTCTAAGGAACAGAAGTTTTTTTATAAAAGACTTTAAGAAGAAATAAAGAGTAAAAGATTTTATTAGTAACAGCGGAAACCCCGCAGAAAAGAGGAAAAAGATGAATACAGCCCTTTCGTGGATTAAAGCATATGTTCCCGAGTTAGAGTGCACCGACCAGGAGTACTGCGATGCAATGACTTTAAGCGGAACCAAAGTAGAAGGTTTTGAACGTTTGGACAAGAACCTTGATAAAATTTATGTCGGTGAAATTCTTTCGATCGAAAGACATCCCGATGCAGACAAGTTGATTATTTGCCAGGTAGATCTCGGACTCGAGAAGTTACAGATTGTAACCGGCGCCCCCAACGTAAAAGTAGGAGATAAGGTGCCTGTTGTTATCGATGGAGGTAAAGTAGCAGGCGGTCATGACGGCGGTCCTTTGCCGGAAGAAGGAATCGTGATTAAGAACGGGAAGCTTCGCGGAATCGATTCTTACGGTATGATGTGTTCCATCGAAGAACTTGGTAGCGACAGAAATATGTACCCCGAAGCACCGGAATACGGTATCTATATTTTCCCTGCCGATACCAAGGTAGGTGCAGATGCCATTGAAGAATTAGGTCTTCGTGACACTGTTTTTGAATATGAAATTACTTCAAACCGTGTAGACTGCTACAGCGTACTTGGTATTGCAAGAGAAGCGGCAGCAACTTTCAGAAAACCTTTCGTTGCACCTGAAGTAGTGGTAAAAGAAAACGGCGAAAAGATTGAAGATTACATCAGCGTAAAAGTAGAAGATACAGACCTTTGCCCAAGATACTGTGCAAGAGTTTGTACCAATATTAAAATCGGACCTTCTCCCAAGTGGATGCAGAGAAGATTGGCAGCAAGCGGTATCCGCCCTATCAACAATTTGGTTGACATAACAAACTATGTTATGGAAGAATACGGACAGCCTATGCATGCTTTTGACTTATCGACAATCGAGGGTAATACTATCATTGTAAAAAGAGCAAAAGATGGTGATGAATTCCAGACTTTAGACGGTCAGATGAGAACTTTGGATTCAGAGATGCTTATGATTAACGATGCAAACAGAGCAATCGGTATTGCAGGTATCATGGGTGGTGAGAATTCCAAGATTTCCGATGATGTAAAGACTGTTGTATTCGAAGCGGCAGCTTTTAACGGTCCGAATATCCGTAAGTCTGCTAAGAGACTTGGCCTTAGAACTGATGCCAGCGGTAAGTTTGAAAAGGGTGTAGATCCTTATAATGCAGAAGCAGCAATCAACAGAGCATGCCAGTTGGTTCAGGAATTGGGCTGTGGTGAAGTTGTAAGCGGTATGATTGATGTAAGCGTAGAATTACCGGCTGCAAGAAGAATTGCTTTTGAACCGGAAAGAATCAACGGATTACTTGGTACAGATGTATCAGTTGAAGAAATGAAGGAAATTTTTGCCCGCATTGAATTAACATTGGACGAGGCAACAAATGAGTTGGTTATTCCTTCTTTCCGTCAGGATTTGGAAGGTTTTGCGGATATTGCAGAAGAAATTGCAAGATTCTTCGGCTATGATAAGATTCCTGTATCTCTTCCTAAGGGTGAAGCAACTGCAGGTAAATTATCCTATAAGCTTCGTATTGAACAGAAGGCACGCGAGATTGCAGAGTTCTGCGGTTTCTCACAGGGTATGACATATTCCTTCGAAAGTCCTAAGGTATTTGATAAGCTTTTACTTCCTGCAGATGCAAAGGAAAGAGAAGCAATTACAATCTCAAATCCTTTGGGTGAAGACTTCTCAATTATGAGAACGATTTCCTTAAACGGAATGCTTACTTCTTTGGCAACCAACTATAACAGAAGAAATAAAGATGTTAAATTATATGAGCAGGGCAATATCTACATTGCTAAGAGCTTACCTTTGACAGAGCTTCCTGAAGAAAGAATGCAGATGACCTTCGGTTCTTACGGTGAAGGCGACTTCTTCAGCATGAAGGGTGTATTGGAAACTTTCTTTGAGTCAGTTGGTATGAAAGAAAAGGTAGAATACGATCCTAACGCAGGCAAGAGCTTCTTACATCCCGGCCGTCAGGCAAGCGTAATTTACAAGGGTGTAGTGCTTGGTTACTTAGGTGAAGTACATCCTATGGTTTGTGCAAACTATGATTTAAAAGGCAAGGTTTATGTGGCAGTACTTGATATGCCCAACGTAATTCCTTTTACAACCTACGACAGAAAGTACGAAGGCATTGCGAAATTCCCCGCAGTGACACGCGACATTAGTATGGTAGTACCCAAGAATATTCTTGCGGGCGATATCGAAAAGATGCTTGCACAGCGCGGCGGTAAAATCCTTGAAAGCTACAGACTCTTCGATATTTATGAAGGTGAGCAGATTGAAGCCGGCTTTAAGTCTATGGCATATGCACTTTCTTTCCGTGACAAGACCAAGACTTTACAGGAAGAAGAAGTTGCAGGCGCAATGAAGAAGATTATGAACGGACTGACAAGTTTGGGAATTGAACTTAGAAAATAAGGTGGACGTGGATTGACAATGTTTCCTGTGGGGCACGCTTTCGCTGCGTGTCGCACGTAGCGGTACTAGGGTAAGAACCAAGTACCGACGGCTCCCCAGCACCCCGTACGGAAAGCATTGTCAATCCACTGTGAGTGATTATTTTTAATAAGATAAAAGCACTTAAGATATTAGTAGAATAATATTTTAAGTGCTTATTTTTATGTCGTTATTCAGTTGTTTTGTAAATAATTATATCTGCGGGGGTACATTCCAAAACATAACAAATTCTTGCCAACACATCAGCATCTATTTTTTCGACGCGGCCGTTGTACCATTTGTCGATGACTTCAAAACGTGCATTAATGGCGCGTGCTAACGCATTTCTTGTAATATTCTTTTTATCCATAATTTCTCGTAAATTTATTTCAATGGAACCATATTGATTCAAGGTATAGATTTCTTTTTTCATATTTTTCACCCCTAACAATATACTATCCAAATTGTTATTGCTTGACGAATCCCTTTAATATAGTTACTATATAAATAGTAAATAAGTAGGAGACGAGTATGAAATATTCTTATAGTGATTATAGAAATAAAATGGATGAAATATTCAATTTATATATTGAAAAAACATCTGTTTGTTGTTTAGATGCCGAAGGAATAATAAAAAAAATAAATTATGGTGATGTAAAAAAAATAATAAATGATTTAGAAAATGTATTTTTAGATATAGATTTAAAAAAGCGAAGTAAGGTAGCAATTATAGCACCACAAACAGGGGCATCTGCAGTATTAGCACTTGCCTTAGCTTATCTGGGCTATATCAATGTTCCCATTGATGTAGCTTTACCAATAGAAGAACAAGAGCGTCTTCTTAGATTGGTAGGTGCAGATGCTGTTTTTACGACAAATCAATTATATGAACAGTATGAAAAGTTTGATATTCAAGCTTCTTTTTTTGTTGTTGAAACGGATTTTACTTACAAAAAAATGAAAATGAATATAAATAAAAATCGAAAATGTGTAAAAGATTCAGAAGATTTAATTGCAATACTTTTTTCATCGGGAACAACCGGTGAAATGAAAGGAATTGAAATTTCATATAATTCAATCATATATGCACAGGAATGTTTGGTGGCATATGCAAATCTTGATAGTAGTGCAAAGTTTCTTAATGTTTTGCCGTCAAATCATATAGCGGGATACTCTGCTTCTTTGTCATGCTTTTTAACCGGAGTTGAGATGGGATTTTTGACGGAGGTAAATGCTTATAATCTTTCAAAAGGATTTTTGAATTATAATCCTACTAATTTCATAATGATTCCCAAAATTTATGAAGTGATTAAAGATAAAATCACAGAGACCATTGGCAAAAAAAGTTTGCCAATACGTGCATATGCAAATGCAGCAATGAAAATAAGTGGTTTTGTTAGAAGAAAAACAGGAATTAAATTAAGAGGACTTACAAAGCCTATTTGGAAAGCTGCAATGGGTAGAAATATGAAAATATGCGGTTGTGGAACTGCGCCTTGTGCACCGGAAACTGTAGAATTTTATCTTAATTTAGGTATTGATTTTGTAAATGTTTATGGTGCCACCGAGACCGGGTTTCCAATTTGTGCGGCAAACTGCAATACCAAATATCCCGTTTGTGGAGTTGGAAATATTAGACAATTTCCGGATATTGATATTGTGGTAGCAAACCCTGATGAAGATGGTATTGGAGAAGTGCGAGTTAAAACCCCATTGATTATGTTGGGGTATTATCAGGACTTGCAGTTAACGGAGGCAGCATTTGACTCAAATGGATATTTTAAAACCGGAGATTATGGATATCTGGATCAAAATGAAAATTTGTATATTACAGGTCGAATGAAAGAAAACATTATGCTTTCAAATGGTAAAAAGGTATCGCCTATCGATGTGGATAAGTATATTTCGAAATATTGCGACAATGTTAATATCGCTTCATGTGGTGTGGATTGTGCTGAAGGCTATGATGAAATTCATTTATTTATAGAAACAAACGGCAAAACAAAAGATATATTGAATGAAGCGAAGAAGATAATAAACAGTATTCCAAAATCAATCTATAAAATATCTCAAATCCATTTTATTGATAAAATTCCCATGACAAGTACCGGCAAAATCAAAAGATTTGAGTTAAAGGAATTTGCGAAGAAAAATAAAGTGGAGACACAGGAGATACCTGTAAATATTGAAGGTGATATAGAAGATAGAATTCTTGGAATTATATCACATATCAGTAAGAAAGTAGTAAATAACGTTTCTTTGGAATTAAAGAATGATATTGGAATGGATTCGTTGGAACTTTTTGAATTATGTGTTGCGCTTGATGAGCAATTTGACACATCAGTAGAACAATATTTGTTTGAAGGAATTAGGATTTCCGACCTTATTCGAATTATTAAGAATAAAAGTGACGATGGTTTAATAGAAGAAAATATAATTGACAAGTATCCCTTACCAAGAACTAAAAAAGACTTTAGATTTTTAAAAAACTTTATTAGGATTTCTAAGCTGCTTTGGAAATTTGAAGTAACAGGAAAAGAAAATATAAATCTACAAGAACAGTACATATTGTGTCCGAATCATGAGAGTTATTTTGATGGGATGTGGATTGTGGGTAATTTAGATGATAAAATCCGGCATTCTGTATGTAGTATGGCGGCAGAAAGTCTTTTTGAAAAGAAGATATTTCGTAGAGGATTGATTGCTATGGGTAGTATTCCTGTTTATAGGAATGGAAATACATCTAAGGCGATAAAACGGGCAATAGAATGTGCTATTAATGATGGACAGCATATACTGATTCATCCGGAAGGAACCAGAACACGAAGTGGAGAATTAGGAGAGTTCAAGTCGGGTGCGTCCAAAATTGCAAAACAAACAGGGTTAAAAATTGTCCCGATTTGTATTTCCGGTGCGTATGAAGTTTTTCCGCCACATAAGAAATTACCAAGATTGTTTGATTGGAAGCATATGCGTAGATATGAAATTCAAATTCAATTTGGTGAATCCATTGATACTGAGTCATTGAGTGAAGAATGTATTACTGCAGAGATAAAGAATAAAATTATTGTAATGCAACAAAATATAAAATGCAAAAATTAGATTTAAAGGAATTTTTATTATGATTATTGGTGTAGATGCTGATGGTGTACTTACAGATATGCAGGAATTTAATTATCAATGCGGGAAAAAGTTTTTTAGGAAAGAGATAGTTAATCCTACCGGATATAGTGTCAAAGAGATATTTAAAGTAAGTAAAATAGCGGAATTTTGTTGTGGATTAAAATATTTTCCAAAGTATTGTAAAGAATATCCACCGCGCCCTGATACTGCAGAGATATTGGGTAAATTAAAAGCGGAAGGTCATGTTTTACATGAAATTACAGCGAGAAAGTTTGTAACAAGTAACTTCCCTTGGGGAAAACTGAGTCGAAAATGGTTTCTTAACTGGTGCGAGCAATATGGCATCGAATTCGACAGTGTTACGTTTTGCTCGGAAAAATACGGGCCGAAAGAAAAGTGTGCAGCATGTAAACGTTTAAAGGTTGATGTAATGGTGGACGATAGACCGGAGATTGTTATGCACTTGGCTGAAAATGGGGTAAAAGTGTTAATGATTGATGCACCCTATAATCAAAAGGTACAGCATGCGAATGTAACAAGAGTATATGGCTGGAAGGATGTGTATGAGAAGCTTTGCGCGTTGTAAAAGTATGGCAAATAAAGTACATATAGGAGAAAATGTAAAATGAGAAAACATGCAGACAACGGTTCAGTAAAACTATTAATTGGCGGTATCTTTGTTTCAATATTTTTAGTGTTGATATTAAATTTCGGAACGATATTTTTTATATATCATGATAGCAATAGTGAAATAACAGTAACTGAATTTGACGAAGATAGTGTGCAAGGTGATAAAGAGGATAGTAGTGAAGAGATATCTGAACAAGAGAATAATAAAACAGAAATCGTAGAAAGTACATTACTTGCTTCCGGTCTGGCAATTATCGGTATTGCCATTTCTATATGGGCAGGCTTGAACATTATACAGGTTTTAGAGAAGGATAAGTTACTCGAACTGGAGAAACAGGTTGCCCAATATAAGCACGAAAGATATGTTACAAATAAAACACTTTTCTTAAGAAGTGTGAAAGCGGAACAGAATGAATTAAATCGCTACATTTATGCCAAGTTGTCAGCATATGCTGATGAGGATGATGACGAAGTGACTCCAGAGATGTATTTTGAGTTAAGTCAAATTGAAGAAATGTTTCAATTGGCGTATAAGGAACAGCTTTTAGAACGTAGAACTTTAAGGAATGATTATTTTAATGAGGCAATTGAAAAGTGCGAGAAAAATAAGAAATACATTAAGAAAAGAGTGCAAAATGCAAGCGTAATTATAGATTATATTGAAATACGAATTTTGGAGTTTAACTTTTATAAGGGTTATACAAGACAGACAAAATTGGACAAGGATGTAATATCTTGTTATCAAAAGGTGATTGATGGTTTTTCCAATATGTTTCCTGAACTGAAAGAACCTGAAAAAATTATAAGGGAACGAAAGCTTATTGATAATAATATTTTGTTAACTGTATATATGTTAAACACAATGGGCGAGGCATACAGTAAGATAATTGAATCTTATGGAGCACCTAATGTTGTAAAGTGTTGTATGCGGGAAAATGCCAAAATGGCAATAAAATATTACGAGGCATTGGTTTCTTTAGCTAAAGAGGTTGACAGTGTAGAAAAAGATGAAAGAAAACGTCTTGTACGGGAAACATATTATCGAAATTACGGTGCTTTGTTAGAAAGAATCAGTAAAAATTTGGACCAAAATACCAAATTAACTTTTATAAAGAATGGTCAGATTCAACAATTGTATCAAAAGGCTGCTGACATTGAATTATGTGGTAAAAACGAGATACCGCGTTACAAAGCATTTTATACTCTTTTGTCTTTTTACATTAAGGTAATAGATAATTATAATATTAAGCAATTGTTGGAAGAAAAAAACAGTGGACAAAATTGTGACCAAAAAGGAATGCAAGAATATTCTCAAGAAATGCTAATCTATGCTGAAATAGCAGAAAGCAGATACCCTACAATGTTGTACTTTGTGAAATGTAAAGCATTTATTATGCGTGATTTGACAATTTGGGCAATAAAAGAAGGCAAAATGAATGTGGCTAAAGGATACTTTGAAGAATTTCAACAATTAGTAAATAAATTGAATTGTCTGGATAAAGGCCAAATTGAATTTGAAGAAGCGTATCCGGATAAGATGTTAAAAGAATTAAGAGAAGATGTAAAAGAAATAGGCAAGTACATCTAAGAAAAATAATAGATTGGAGAACATATGAGTATGGTAAATGAGTTAACAGGTTATCCATCTATAGATAAACCATGGTTGAAATATTATAGTGAAGAAGCAATTAATACACCTGTACCGCATAAAACAGTATATGAATGCATCTATGAGATTAATTCAAAACATCCTAATGATGTTTCTTTAATGTATTTTGGTAGAAAAATTACATATAAGACAGTATTTGAGAATGTGGAAAGGGTAAAGAAAGCATTTATTGCAAATGGTGTAAAGAAAGGTGACAGAGTTATTATGTTCACTTCATCTACACCTGAACTAATTTATGCCACGCTTGCTTTGTGTCGTATTGGTGCAATTGCAAATATGATTAACCCCGTATTTACAGTTGAGCAGATTAAGGAACGTATCAATGAAAGTGAGGCGGAAGTTATGCTTGTTTTAGACCAGCTTTATGGTAAAATTCAGCCAGCGCTTGGGGGATTATGCATAAAGAAAACGGTCATAATTCCCGTATGTAAAGAAATGTTTGGCATAACAAAGTTAGTAGCTTCTAAAAAACTAAAAAAGAAAATTGATTACAGCAAGTCTATTATTAAATGGTCTGATTTTATTAAAACAGGTAAGTCTGTGGGGGAAGTTCCGGATGTAGCATACGAAAAAGATCTGCCGTTGGTTATGGTTTATTCCTCAGGAACTACAGGAGCCTCTAAGGGAATTGTACTCACTAATGATGGAATAAATGCAACCATTTCCCATTATCTGAGTCCTGATTTTCCTTATAACCGTGGTGATAAATTTTTACAGATTATTCCTGCTTGGTTTTCTACAGGTTTGGTATTGTCTATGCTAATGCCACTTTGTATAGGGGTTAAAATAATATTAGAACCAGTATTTAGCAAGGAGAATTTTGCTAAGAGTATAAAAAAGCATATTCCGCAGATGACATTGGCCCCCCTTTCACTTTGGATATATGCTTTGGAAAGCAAGGAACTTCAAGATATAGATTTATCAAAGATGGTATATCCTTTTACAGGCGGTGAATTAGTGCTTCCTAGAATTGAAGGTATAATAAATAATCAATTAAAGGATAAAAAGTGCAAGTCTGTTTTATTAAAGGGATATGGCATGTGTGAATTAGGTAGTACTGTTTCTACAGACTCGCTATTAAAGTATAAATCAGGCCCCACAGGATATCCTATGAAAGGTGTTACGGTAGCAGCATTTAATATGGTAACAAATCAAGAACTGAAATATGGCGAGCGAGGAGAGATAAGAGTTGATTCTCCTGCTCACATGAAGGAATACTTTAAAAATCCGGTTGCTACAAATGAATACTTTTATAAAGATGAAAATGGCACATTATGGGGATGTACAGGTGATATAGGATATGTGGACGAAGAAGGATTTGTATACATACTTGGTAGGGCAAATGATACATATAAGGCAGAGGATGGAGCTGTTGTATATTGCTTTGATGTGGAAAGTCAGATATATAACGATGAGAATGTGGCACAATGTGAAGTTGTGGGATTAGATGTTGGAGATTATGAAATTCCGGTTGCTCATATTATCATAGAAAAGAGTAGTACGTTGTCGGCAGAACAGCTTATAAAAAATATACACTCATATTGTATGGCTCATTTGCCGGATAACAGTATACCGCATGGATATAAGATATGTGATTCCTTTCCTGTTAAAAGTTCCGGAAAACGAGATATGGAAAAAATTATGCAGGATAGAAAGGGATTTTTATTACCTTTGAATGGAAAGATAGAAGAAGTAAAATTTTAAAAAGGACAAGGCAACTTGTCTTTTTTATTTTTAAAATTATTTTCATTCCATAGTTGAAAATCAATTCTTCCGTTGCTAATTTTACCCATTTTAGGCTATAATATAAAACAGTGAAAGATTAAGAAAGGAGCGACGTTTCGACGTCTGATTTTAAAATATGGAAAATAAAAATGTTTGGACTACTTACAATAAGCGCCAGTTAAAAGAGTTAGAAGCATTAAATGCGGATTATATGCAGTTTTTGACCGAGTGCAAAACAGAGCGCGAGTGCGTGGATTATATTGTAACCGAAATTGAAGACCAGGGCTACGTGGAACTTGGCAAATTGATTAAGGAAAACAAAACCTTACAACCCGGTGATAAGATTTACACTGTAAATATGAATAAGTCTTTGATTATGTTGCAGATTGGTAAGGCACCTTTGGAAGAAGGTATCAATATTCTTGGTGCGCACATTGATTCGCCCCGTATGGATATCAAGCAGAATCCGTTGTATGAAGATGGTGGTTTGGCTTATCTTGATACCCATTACTACGGCGGTATCAAGAAGTATCAGTGGGTAACCATTCCTTTGGCTTTGCACGGCGTGGTAGTTAAGAAGGACGGCACAACCATTTTAATTAATGTAGGTGATAAAGAAGGCGACCCTGTATTTTTTATCTCGGATTTATTGATTCACTTGTCTGCGGAACAGCTTGAAAAGAAGGCTGCGAAGGTGATCGAGGGCGAGGCTTTGGATATTGTAATCGGAAGCAGACCTTACGTAGATGAAGATAAGAAGAAAAAAGACAAAGAAGATAAGGCTGAGAAAGAAGCCGTTAAGAAGAGCATTTTAAAAATCTTAAAAGATTACTATGATATGGAAGAAGAAGACTTCCTTTCCGCAGAATTGGAAGTGGTTCCTGCCGGAAAAGCATACGAGGCAGGTTTTGATCGCAGTATGATTATGGCATACGGCCAGGACGACAGAGTGTGCGCATTCCCTTCTTACCGCGCAATGTTTGCAGTGGAAGAGTTAGAGAAGACCGCTTGCTGTATCTTAGTAGATAAGGAAGAAATCGGCAGTGTTGGTGCAACCGGTATGCAGTCTATGTTCTTTGAAAACACTATGGCAGAAGTGATGAATCTCTGCGGTGATTACAATGAATTAAAACTTCGCAGATGTTTAGCGAATTCCAATATGCTTTCTTCTGACGTAAGCTCTGCTTTTGATCCTTCTTATGCATCAAGCTTTGATAAAAAGAATGTGGCATATTTAGGAAAAGGTATGGTACTTTGTAAGTTTACCGGTGCGAGAGGAAAATCCGGTTCCAATGATGCAAATGCGGAGTATTTAGGTAAGCTTCGCGGTATTTTTGATAAGGATAAGGTTGCTTTCCAGCTTGCAGAGCTTGGTAAAGTTGATTTGGGCGGTGGCGGAACCATCGCATACATTCTTGCAAAGTATGGTATGAATGTTATCGACTGTGGCGTGGCTGTGCTTAATATGCATGCGCCTTACGAAGTAACAAGTAAAGCAGACGTGTATGAGACTTACAGAGGATATATCAGTTTCATTAAGAATGCGTAAATAGTATTAATAATGCAGAGCAAGCCCTGGACATTTTGTCGGGGCTTGTTTTTTTATAATCTCAATGCTAGAATAATAGGGCATTTAAAAAAATATCTTTTTTACCATATATAAAAGAAGGAAATAATTATGACACAACTGACCAAATCAGACTTTTATTTCGATTTGCCCGAAGAATTGATTGCACAGGACCCGCTTCTTGACAGAAGTTCTTCGCGACTTCTTACCTTAAATAAGAACGACGGCAATTTTGAACATCATATTTTTAAGGATATTGTAGATTACTTAAATCCCGGCGATTGCTTGGTTCTTAATAATACAAAAGTAATTCCTGCTCGACTTTTTGGCGTAAAAGAAGAGACCGGCGCGGTTGTGGAGTTTCTTCTTTTAAAAAGAAAAGAAAACGATGTGTGGGAGACTTTGGTAAAACCCGGTAAAAAGGCCCGCCCCGGAATGCGTTTCTCTTTCGGTGACGGACAACTCAAGTGTGAGATTGTCGGACTTGCGGAAGAGGGGAAGCGTTTGGTGCATTTTGAGTATGAAGGAATTTGGGAAGAGATTCTTGATACCTTGGGCGAGATGCCGTTGCCGCCGTATATTACTCATAAATTAGAAGATAAAAACCGCTACCAGACGGTTTATGCTAAATATGAAGGTTCTGCTGCGGCGCCTACTGCAGGCTTGCATTTTACAAATGAGTTGCTTAAACAGATTACGGATAAAGGCGTAGATGTGGCATATGTAACCTTGCATGTAGGGCTTGGTACGTTCCGTCCGGTAAAAGAAGATAATATTTTAGAACACCATATGCATTCGGAATATTATGAAATTACAGAAGAGGCTGCAGATAAAATCAATGCCTGCAAAGAGCGTGGCGGAAGCGTGGTATGCGTTGGTACCACAAGTTGTCGAACCGTGGAAAGTGCAGCGGATGAAAACGGCAGATTAAAAGCCTGCTGTAATAATACGGAGATTTTTATTTATCCGGGATATAAGTTTAAAATACTTGATGCGCTGATTACTAACTTCCATTTGCCGGAATCCACATTGATTATGTTGGTGTCGGCCTTGGCAGGGCGAGAAAATGTACTTGCAGCGTATGAAGAGGCAATTAGAGAGCGTTATCGTTTCTTCTCATTCGGAGATGCAATGTATATAGGAAATAATGTCTAATAAAAATAGTTGTTTTGAAGATAATTTGGGCATATTTATCATCGACAAAAATCGTTCAAAAAAAACTAAAAATATTTTCAAAAAAGCTGTTGACATTTCTTTTTATTAGTGTTATTCTAACAAAGCTGTCGCGAACAAAGCACAAAAATCGACAGCAAAGAACCTTGACAAATAAACAGCAATCCAACCCTGAAAGTTCAAGAAGCAGTGAGCGGTGCCAAGCCGGAAGACAGGGCACAATCGTGCTTGCACGAAATTGTGACATGGCTTACGGATTGATAGTGCGAACGCCCTGTGACTAA
>JAZNRI010000005.1:0-31200 GCA_045590655.1 Lachnospiraceae bacterium
AAATATACACCATAAAAAAGGAAAAGTTACACTTGTTTTTGAAGTGTAACTCTTTTTTTGCAAAAAAACAAAGATTAAAGCAAGACGATAAGCCGGGTTATGTCGTTGGACGATCATCTATCTAGACCTGCTGTTACCAACAGGTTCAAGCGACCTACCTGAAACGTGACGGGCCGCCACATTGTTTTTACTCGGTCTTGCTTCGGATGGGGTTTACATATGCCCTCTCTGTTACCAGGGAGGCGGTAGTCTCTTACACTGCCCTTCCACCCTTACCTATTGCTAGGCGGTATATTTCTGTTGCACTATCCTTGGAGTCGCCTCCACCGGACGTTATCCGGCATCCTGCCCTGTGAAGCCCGGACTTTCCTCACCTGCCACCTTGCGGACAGACAGGCGCGATCATTTATCCCACTCGGTTTTAACTAACTTTATACGTTAAAGCAACTTCCGCCCACAAATTCCCTTGCAATGGAGTTGTTAGGCAGATTTACGGTATCTACCGTAAGGAAATATTCTAAGAATTTCAGCAATCTCTTTGCCTCGTGATACTCAGGATCCGTAGGTTTTACACTGTATAAAAGCGGTTCCGCCAAAGGCTTGATTACTGCCAATTCATAAATCAATGCAGAGTTAAACATTGCATCGGCACTTTCCTGGAAGGGGAAAATATTCTCTTCCTCACCGCGACGTACGGAAGGCCACATCTGAATGGTTCTGGTTGCGGATGCTCCACGAGTTCTTGCATCTCTTACCATACGTCTTAACAATCTTCCGTCTGTGGTCGGAATACGGTTGTGCTCGTCGATATTTAATGTTGTCAGTGCACTGATATAAATTTTATACTTACTTTCTACCGGAAGACTTTCGGACATTTTATCATTTAAGGCATGGATACCTTCGATAACCAATACATCATCAGGTCCTAATGTCTTATAATTACCCTTATACTCCCTGTGTCCCGTCTTGAAATTAAAGGTAGGAATTTCTACAGTTTTACCGGCAAGAAGGTTCTGCATATCTCTGTTAAAAAGCTTAATATCAATCGCTTCCAAGCATTCAAAATTATAATCACCGTTTTCATCCAAAGGTGTGTCTTCACGATTCACAAAATAGTCATCCACTGCAATCGGGTGGGGCTTTAAGCCGTGAGTCTTTAACTGTACGGATAATCTGTGTGAAAAACTGGTCTTTCCGGAAGAAGAAGGACCTGCAATCATAACAAACTTAACACCGCCGCGGCTTACGATATCCTGTGCTATTTCTGCGATTTTACGTTCCTGTAATGCTTCCTGTACTAGAATCATTTCATTTAGTCCGCCGTTGCAAATACGCTCGTTTAATTCGCCTACGGTATCGATTTCAAGTTTCTCACTCCAGTCGGTTGCTTCCATCATGGTTGCAAACAATTTCTCAAGGGGCACAAACTCTTTTAACTCGTTAGGTGCACTCTTTCTGGGCAAATTCAATACGAAACCATTGCTGTAGGCAATAACGTCAAACAACTGCACATAACCCATATTCGGAAGCATATAACCGTAGAAATAGTCATAATATCCGTCAACATCATATACGTTAATCAAAGAACTTCTTCTGAACTTACAAAGGCGCTGTTTATCCTTCATGCCCTGTTTTGCAAAAATTGCCACCGCATCATCCACAGCCATGGAATGCTTCTGAATCGGTGTCTTGGCATCCACAATTTCCTGCATACGGTCTTTAATCTTCTGTGCCAGTTCATGGGTTACCACAAAATCACCTTTTGCAGTAAAATAAAAGCCGGAACCCAAAGCACATTCCACTTTGATTTTATCAATGTTACGGTCTCCGATCACATCATGGGCCGCTTTTACAAAAAGCAAAGTTGCGGTTCTGACATAGGTCAAATGTCCGATAGAAGAACTCAAATCACAGAAGGATAGTTCTCCGTTACGAATCGGTTTCTTCATTAACTCGCTGATTTTGCCATTCAGAATTACTGCAGCAATTGTACTGGAATACTCCTGCTGATACTCCTTGGCAATTTCTTCAAAGGTAATGCCTTCTTCGTATTCCTTTTTCTTACCGTTGATAATAAATTGTAACATAACCCATACCCCCTTATTTTTAGTACCCCAAATTACCTTTCGGTATCACATTATATGAATTTCTTTTATAAAAATCTTATTAAATCACCGTACCGATTTCACCCTGTACAGACTTCACTGTAGCCAGTCCCGGTACTTCTCTTTGCAGATATTCCTGCATATAAGTAATAAAAAGCTTCTCTAATCCAAAATGCCCTGCATCAACGATACATAACCCCTGGGCAATGGAATCTAAAGCTGTATGATAATCAATATCTCCCGTAATAATGACGTCACAGTCCTTCTGTAATGCGTATTTGACCATACTTTTACCGGAACCGGTAGAAATCGCCGCCTTGGCAACTTTCGCCTCGGTATCGCCATACACCGTCACATTCGGAATGTCAAAAGTCTCTTTTACCTGTTCCGCAAGTTCGCGCAGTGAACAGATATCTTTCAGAAAACCGTATCGGCCAATGCCCTCTTTGGATATATCATCCTCATAGGTCACCATCAGTACTTCACTGTGCAAAAGACCCAGTTCGTCTGCTGCCGCATCCGCCATACCCATAACGTCGAAATTGGTATGCATACAATAACAGCAAATATTGTTCTGAATCATTTTGATAATACGTTTTCCCAGGAAATCCGATGCTACAACTTTATTGATTTTAGAAAAAATCAACGGGTGATGGGCAAGAATCATATCCGCACCCACACGGATTGCTTCCTCCACAACTTCCTCCGTAACATCCACGGACAAAAGTACTTTGTTAATTTCCTGCTCTTCATCGCCCACCAATAACCCCGAGTTATCCCACTCAAGAGAATACATGGCAGGGGAAACCTCCAACAACTTTGTAATCAAATCCTTACACTTCATAGCTACTCCACTCCAAACTGACTAAGTGCCCACCTGTGAATAGCAAGCTCTTTCTCTACGGTTTCCTTACGCGCTCTGCATTTATCGGACTCTTCCTGAACACAAAGCGAATCATATATTTTAGATAAACGTTCTTCTTCCTTGCGAATAAATTCGCATAAAAGTGTATTTTGGCTGTCTAAAAGTTCCTTGGCAAACAATTCATAAGCGTAATGTTTCAACCCTTCTTCCGACATCCGGCCGTTACCATCCGCCGTAGCCTTATCGCCGGCTTTCATAGCATCACATCCGCCTATATCATCAAACAAGGTTGCATCCTCATTTACCGGAACATCCATACATAAATCCGCCCCCGGACGGATTCGCATCATAAAGTAATACTTACCGTCTTCGCACTCGATTTCTTCTTTTTCAACAACAAATCCCCACTGTTTTAAGGTCCGTCTTACAAGCCACAATTCTGACTGCGGTTGCAGAATAATCTGTCGCATCGCCGAAACCTTATCTCTGTCATTCCAAAGAATCTGTAACGCCAGGGGACCGCCCATTCCGGCACACACATAGCCTTCGGCCTCGTCCTTTTTTAATTGGTTCAGACCGTTGGACAATCTGGCTTCTATGTATTCATCATACCCGTATTTGTGAATATTTTCACGCGCCTTCTGCAAAGGACCTTTATTCACATCCATAGCAATGACGCGCCGACATAATCCCTTCTCCACAAGATAAATCGACAAATATCCGTGATCGCAACCTACATCAGCCAAGGTTTCCGCCGGCAAAATCAACGACGCTACCTTTGAAAGTCTTTTTCCCAAATCCATTTCAGGCAAACCTTTCTTAATCCAAATAGTCGCGAAGCTTTCTGCTACGGCTGGGATGACGAAGTTTTCTGAGTGCTTTCGCTTCAATCTGACGAATACGCTCTCTTGTTACGTTAAACTCTTTACCAACTTCTTCCAATGTACGTGCACGACCGTCATCCAAACCGAAACGCAAGCGAAGAACTTTCTGCTCCCTTTCGGTTAAAGTAGACAATACTTCACCCAACTGTTCTTTTAAAAGTGTGAATGCTGCAGCATCTGCGGGCACGGGCACATTATCATCCTGGATAAAATCACCCAAGTGGCTGTCTTCCTCTTCACCAATGGGTGTTTCCAAAGAAACAGGTTCCTGGGAAATCTTAAGGATTTCACGTACACGTTCTTCCGGCATTTTTAATTCAGCTGCAATTTCTTCAGGGGTCGGTTCACGGCCTAACTCCTGCAATAACTGTCTGCTGACACGAATCAGTTTATTAATGGTTTCTACCATATGCACGGGGATACGAATGGTTCTTGCCTGGTCTGCAATTGCTCTTGTAATCGCCTGGCGAATCCACCATGTTGCATAGGTAGAAAACTTATACCCCTTACGGTAATCGAACTTTTCTACCGCCTTAATAAGACCTAAATTACCCTCCTGAATCAAATCAAGGAATAAAAGTCCGCGGCCTACATATCTCTTGGCAATGGAAACTACAAGACGTAAGTTAGCTTCCGCAAGTTTCTTCTTTGCTTCCTCATCGCCTTCTTCCATTCTTTTCGCCAATTCAATTTCATCCTCTGCACTTAACAAAGGCACTTTACCGATTTCACGAAGATACATTTTAACAGGATCTTCAATGCCAACACCCTCGGGAACGGAAAGATCAAGATTTTCAAGGTCTACATCCACTTCCAGTTCTTCCGCATCTGCCATGAGAAGTTCCTCATCAACAGGCTCTTCTTCCTCTTCGCTAATCTGAATCAATAAATCCACGTTGTTTTTGTCAAGCATTTCATATACTTTATCCATATGCTCTTCTTCCAGATTTAATCCGGCAAAATGAGCCTTGACTTCAACATCCTCCAAAACATTCTTCTTTGCTTTGGCGATTTCGAGAAGTTCTTTTAACTTCTCCTCAAATTTCTGCTTTGTACTTTCGTCCATTTTGTTCCATCCTTCCGTTTTATCTATATTTTGGTCTTATTCCAAAAAAATATGCGTTTTCGCCAATTCCTGCAGGGCTTTTTTGCCTTCAATCATTTTTTTCATGGCATCAATGTCCGTACCGGATTGGGCTTTATAATATTCATAACTGTTGGTTTTTACTTTCATCAGAATATCATGGAGTGCCTTCTGCCTCTCCTCCTTGGTTTCGATTCCATCAAGTCGAGTTGTAAAAAGTGCACTGATTTTACTCTGTTCTTCCGGGTCTTCAATCAAACTGATTAACAACGCCGGATTGGCATTACCCACTTCCAAATCAGCCAGGAATCGTTTCGCTACAGGCTTGTACAATTCGTCGGTAAAATCCTCCGCCGTAATGTAGGGTTTAATCCTGCTGTATAATTCGGGCTCTTCCGCAAGCCAGGTAAGTAAAAGCTGTTGCGGCTTCCGCTTACTGTCATCCGCACGTGCCTTATCCGCGCCCATTGCTGACTGGGGCCGTTGCAAAGCCTTCACTTCACCACGCATGGCACTTTTTACCACCTGTTCACGCAGGCCGTCGCGGCTGACGCCGTATTGATTTGCCACCGCAGTTAAATAATTCTCTCTTTCAATTTCGTCCGCAAATTCGCTAAGCATTCCTGCAATTTCTTTATAAAATCTTGTCCTGCCGTCCGCATCCTGCATATCGTAATTCTGTTCCGCAATCCGGACTCTGAACAGGAAACTATTCTCTGCTTCATCGATACGTTTTTGGAACTCTTCGGCACCCAAGTTTTTAATAAATTCATCCGGGTCTTTGTAGGGTTTCATATTAATTACCTTCGAATAAAGTCCCGTCTCTCTCAAAATCTGAATTGCACGGATTGCCGCCTTCGTTCCCGCACCGTCACTGTCATAGGCCAATAAAACGTCTGTTGTATAACGCCTTAACAAATTAGCCTGTCCCGACGTAAAAGCGGTTCCAAGGGAAGCCACCGCCTGATTAAAGCCTGCCTGATGCAAGGCAATAACGTCCATATAGCCTTCGCACAGAATAAAATTCTTTTTGCGCGAAGTTCTTGCAAAATTCAGTCCGTACAAATTACGGCTTTTATCAAAAATCTCCGTTTCCGGTGAGTTTAAGTACTTCGGCTCACCTTCACCCATAACACGGCCACCGAAGCCGATTACACGGTGATTACTGTCCTGTATGGGGAACATCACACGGTTCCAGAACTTAGAACTTAATCCTTTCTGTTCCGAAAAACTCGCAAGACCGGAATCTCTGATTTCTTCATCCTTAAAACCTTTGCTCTTCAAATACGCTACAATATCATTTCCGGAAACAGTAGCATACCCTAAACCGAATTGATTCCTGGTTTCCTCAGTAAGGCCACGACGCTCCAAATAATCCATACCAACGTCGCCGCGGGAAGAACGAAGTATATAATAATAATATTTCGCTGCCTCTTTATTCACTTCAAGAAGTCTTGCCCGACGATTCTCTCTTGCCCTGTTCGCTTTGGAATTCGTCTCTTCCGGCAAAGCAACGCCTGCGCGTTCCGCCAGAAACTTAATGGCTTCCGGGAAGGTCATATTCTCATATTTTTGTAAAAAAGTAATGACGCTTCCGCCTTCTCCGCATCCGAAACACTTATATATCTGCCTTGCCTGATTTACGGAAAAAGAGGGCGTCTTTTCGTTATGAAAGGGGCAACAACAGGTATAATTGCTTCCCTTTTTTTGTAAATGAACGTATTGGGAAATTACATCCACAATATCATTCTTCTGCTGTACTTCAGCAATGATTTCTTCTGAAAAATACATCTATAATCCTCTTCTTTTCCGTTCACCGGCTTAACAACATAAAGCAGGCCTTACTGCTCTCTTTATCCTGCATTATATTTTAGCCGTGCCATGATTTCGGAATAAATATTTCATCATACTGGGCAATGGCAAAACGATCTGTCATAGCCGCAATATAGTCACATACAATAATTTCTTTGGCAGTACCGTTCTCATGCATTACAAGCAATTCCTTCGGTAACAACTCCAAATGTTTCAAATAATATTCATAAAGAGTGGTTACAAGCATTTCTGCCTTGCTCTCTTCACTCTTTGCTTCCGGGTTCTGATAAACACGCTCAAACATAAATTGACGTAATTTCTGCATTCCTTCTGCCACTTCCGGTGACATTACAATGTCATCTTTATCCGTACTGGCAGTAACGATGTCGTGAATAAAACGGTCCAAACGTTCGCCTGTGGTATATCCCAACACTTCACCGATTTCCTTCGGGATATCCTTCTCTGTCAAAATTCCGCCACGGATTGCATCGTCCATATCGTGGTGGAAGTAAGCAATTTTATCTGAAAAACGTACAATTTTACCTTCTAACGTAGACGGCATAGAAGAAGTCTGGTGATTCAAAATACCATCGCGCACTTCCATAGTAAGATTAATACCCTGACCGTCTTTCTCGAGAAAATCCACGGTTCTTACACTCTGTTCATTATGTTTAAATCCGTAAGGACAAATCAGATTCAGCGCACGCTCGCCGGAATGTCCGAAGGGTGTATGACCTAAGTCGTGGCCCAAAGCAATGGCTTCCACCAAATCTTCGTTTAAACGCAAGGCTTTGGCAATGGTTCTTGCGTTTTGGGAAACCTCCAAAGTGTGGGTAAGGCGCGTTCTGTAATGATCGCCTTCCGGTGTTAAAAACACCTGAGTTTTATCTTTTAAACGACGGAATGCCTTGCTATGTATGATTCGGTCACGGTCACGCTGAAAAACAGGGCGAATATCGCACTGCTCTTCCGGGTGAAGGCGTCCTTTTGAGTTCATACTTAACATCGCATAAGGACTTAAATATTCTTTCTCATACAGTTCCAGTTTCTCACGGATTGTCATAGTTTTGCCCCATTCCGAAGCCATTCGATTTGCGCTCTAAAGAATCCGTATCCCTAATCCAAATGACTTCCTGTCAACTAATAAACGATAGTCTCTAATTTTAATATTCGTTGTTAAGTTAATATTTCCTTTTTTATTTTTATATTTAAACAAATTTCTTTCAATTTAAAAAAAGTTCAATCCCAGTCCGAAACCGGCGCAGTTCTTGAACTCTTTTACTTTTTTAATCTTTTGATTATTTAAGCGTTATAAAAACATAACATTACTTTCTGATTTCGGATAACACTTCTTCCGGCATTTCAAAACTTACTACACCCATATACATCGGTGCAACTTCGCCCTCGTTAAAACTAATCACCAACTTATTATCTACATTAATATAAAATTGCGTCTCTCCGGTAATTTCCTTAAAATTCCATTCATCTGTCTCTTCATCAAGCCAATACGCTGCGTTTTCATCAGAAGCCATATGTTCTCTCATCTGGCGCTTAATCTCTTCGCTGATTACGGATACATAGTCAGCATCTTCAACAAACAAATCCGCTAAGGTAATACGCTCGCCTGTGGTTAAGTCAATAGTGTAGTAATAAACATTTTCCACGCCGTCCGCTGACGCTTCATAATGACTTAATTTCAGCGTAAAATACCGCTCCGGTGTTGCTACGGTTTCATGCGATACAATAACTTCTTTTACACCTGTCTGCATTCTTACATCTGCTTCAAATTCCTCAATAATCTGCGTTGTGAATGCGTCGATATCCGCATTAATTTCACCGGTGCTTTCTTTCAAACCAAATGCGATGGGCAGTGTTTCTTCGGTCTCACCATCATAAACTTTACCGTCTTCATCCGTTGTTTGTGCCAGGGAAATCCCTGTATCCTCCACTTCCAGATTCGGCACATTGACATCCGCAATCTGCGTACCGCTGTCGTACTGATAATCACGGAAGGTCACCACCTTAACCACATTGCCGATCAAAGGGATTTGTGACATAGCATGGGCTACTCCTGCCGACGTATTCGGTAAAATAATAAAAGTAATTAAAACCGCAGCGGCTATGGTGCCGACATTCTTCCATACGCGCAAAGAACTTCTTTTACGGTTATCCTTTTTTGCCTTTTCGATGGACTGCTTAAACGCATCCACCTGCGCCTCAGACATTCGAATCTCTTTATATTCTTTTTTCAAATCTTCGATACCTTTCTTACTCACGAAGCTTCCTGCCTTTCTATTGTAAAAAATGTTTTCACATAATTTATATTGTTACTCTGTTCATTGTTTTCACTTTTCTTTTCCGCAACATACTCTATTCTTCAGCTAACTGCAACCTCAGCTTACGTAGTCCGCGGTAAAGCCTGCTTTTTACGGTGCTTAAATTCTCATCAAGAATCTCTGCAATTTCATTTAAAGACTTATCTTCAAAAAAGCGTAGCTGAATCACTGCCTTGTCTTCCGCATTTAAAGAATCCAGTGCCTCTTTTAAATCTATGTCTTCATAAACATCTTCTTTCCCCTGTTCCACCGGAATGTCTTCCAGCGAAACAACCACGGGCCCCTTCTTTTTGCAGAAGCGAAAGATTTCATTCAACATAATTCTATAAATCCAGGTGCCTGCAAACTCCACATTCCGCAAGGACTTACTATTTCGTATTGCTTTGTAAGCACCGTTTTGTACAATATCAGCGGCGTCTGCCTCGTTTTTTACATAACTGTATGCAAGACGGTAATATCTGTCATAATTTTCCAGTAAAACCGTCTCCACGATTTTTTCATTGGTCTTTTCTTTTCCGGAAAAGGATTGCAAGGCTTTCACCTCCTTTTAACTCCTCTGTCTATTAGAGTCTTATTGTTTTAAAAAAGTTTCAATTAGTTGACGGCGGTGAAATATAGGTTTCCATTCAGACACGTTTTCACTTGGTTTCATGCGTAGCGGATGCTAAGCGCAAAGTCTTGCAAGCAAGCCTTTTTGCTAAGCACCGACGCACTCAAACAGTCTTTATGAAAAACTATATTTCACTGCCTGTCTACGATAAACAATCTACTTTGTTATAACCACATAACTGCAATATTTACAAGCAAAACGGTTAAAATGCCTGCTACAGAGACGGCTACCGTACCCATAGCGGCGTAAACCTCACCAAGTTCTACCAAGCGTCCGCAACCCACACCGTGGGATGCTGCACCGATGCCAAGGCCCTGTGCTACGGGATCCGTAATTTTACACGCTTTTAAAAGGCTGGGACCCACCACTGCGCCAAGAATACCGGCAATGGTTAATCCGATGATGGTAATGGCACCGATTCCGCCCAGCTCCTCCGTAATCGGCAGGGCAAAGGCCAAAGTTACGGACTTTGATATTAAGGAACGGATTATGGTCTCGTCCAATTGCAACCAATAAAAGCTTCCAAGCATAATCAAAAGGTGGGCAATACAACCTGCCAAGACGGACACCACTACTGTCGCAGGGTTCTTTTTTAATACTTCAAACTGCTTGTACAAAGGTATCGCAAGACACACTGTCGCCGGCTGAATAAAGTACGTAATATATTTTGCCCCGTAATCGTAGGTTTCATAATCGATTTTGAATACTTTCAGAATTAGAATGATCAAAAACATCGCAATAATAAGGGGACTTAAAAATGCCTTCTTAAACTTCTGTTGTATGGCTACGCCTACCGCATAGGCCGCGACACTTAAGGTAAATCCAAACAATAAAGATTCAGAGAAAAACTCATTCATTGACAGTTCCCTCCTTTTCTTTTATCGCAAGTTCCTTTTTCTTCTTACCATTGATAAAAAGCTGCGCCACGCCACCGGTGACAATCATAATCACCAGCGTGGATACAACGGTAAGAATCAAAATCACAACTACATTCTCACCCAGAAGGCTCATAGAATCCATAAGACTTACGCAATTGGATATAAAAAGAAAGGGCAGAATCGCCAAAAAGAAACTCCCTGCGCCTTCCACGTGTTTTAATTTCAGAATGCCCGTTAAAAGCAACACAAACAAAAGCACCAGGCCGTAAATACTGCCGGGTACAGGCAAGGGAATTACCTGAGATAAAATCTCACCGATTAAGGTAACGGCAAAAATAATGCCGGTTTGAAACAAATATTTCATACTATTCTCCATCAATGCAAAGAAAATTCATTTTATTTTACTTTATTTGCAATATCGTTCTTCTGTCGCACTCATTTTACTTTTTTCAATCTTCTTTGTCTACATTCTTTCTTAAAATAACCAGTTTTTATGTATTTTATCAGTTTATGTACCTTCTTCACCTTGACGCCTTGGTTTTTTCAAAATTTTACATTTATTTTAAAAAATGCCTTGACTTTTCTTCAAGGCTTTGTTAATATTGAAAAGTCGCAAAGATAAGTAGCAATACTTACCATAAGATATGCGGGGATGCTGGAATTGGCAGACAGGCTAGACTAAGGATCTAGTGTTGGCAACGACGTGAGGGTTCAAGTCCCTTTTCCCGCATTAAGAAACCGAAGATTATTCTTCGGTTTTTTTAAAAACAAAACGCAGGAGTGGCGGAATGGCAGACGCGCACGGTTCAGGTCCGTGTGTTGGCAACAACATGAGGGTTCAAGTCCCTTCTCCTGCATAAAAAATCCTACTCGATTGAGTAGGATTTTTCTTTTTACATATACTAGTATGCTTCTTTATACTTTTCGACAAACTCTGCCACCGGCATAGGTTTCGCATAAAAGTAACCCTGAATCAAATCACATTCCTGATCTATCAAGAAATCTACCTGTTCGCGACTCTCAATACCTTCGGCTACGATCTTCATCTCCAGTTTCTTCGCAAGTTCAATTACTTTTGATACAATAAACATTCCTCTCTCTTCCTCACCTGTACCTCGGAAGAAATCCGCGTCGATTTTCAGAACGTCAATATGCATTTCTTTCAAAGAATTTAAGGAAGAATATCCAGCGCCAAAGTCATCCATGGACACATGGAAACCGGATTCCCTTAACTGGTCAATTGTATTTAACAAAAGCTTTTTATCATCGAAAAATGCACTTTCCGTTAGTTCAAGTTCTATTACATTATGTGGCACCCGATACTTGTCAACAATGGTACTGATATGCGTTGCCAAATCACTTCTGGTAAAATGTGCCCTCGATATGTTGACAGAAATCGGAACAATCTTGCGTCCTTCTTCAATCCACTGCGCCTGTAAAGAAGCAACTTCTTCCAGCATATAGTCGTCCAGTTTGGTAATAAAGCCATTTTTCTCAAAGATGGGGATAAATTTATTCGGCGGAATAAATCCTTCCTGCGGATGAATCCAGCGAACCAATGCCTCTGCCCCTGCCAAAACCTCCTCGGTCGTGCTTATCTTGGGCTGCAAATACACTTTAAATTCCTTATTGGCCAGTGCGCGGTTCATATCATCTTCAACTTTACGCTCCCAAATTCTTTGATTGTTCATTTCCACATCAAAGAATGCCATCTTATTCTCTGCTTCTTCTCCAAGCATATCACATGCAAGCAATGCATTATTATAAAGCTGCTCGATATCTTTATCGCCCACTTCTACCAAATAGATGCCCACACCAAAATAGAGTTTAATATTCGGTGATACAGAGTTTAGAACCTTTTCAATTTTCTCTATCCGGTCCACCAATGCTTCCCTGTTATCATAGGTTAAAAGAAGTGCAAACTGCGCATTTTCACGATGCGCCATAAGTTCTTTTTTATTAATTTGTTTCTTTAGCAAATTATAACATTTCTCAATTAGGACTTCGCCTTCTTTTACACCAAAACAAGTGCAGTAGCTTCTGTATTTACGCATTTTTAAATGAACAACTGCATATTTCCTGCCTCGTCGCGCTGCTCGTTTTATCAAAGCGTTTCCTCTCTTCTCAAAAAAGAGTTGATTGGCTCCTCCGGTTACCATATCTGTATATATAACTTTAGTGGTTTTACGCGTTGTGTGAAGTAAATGCATGAAAGAAATAAGATAATATATCACAAACACGATAATAATTAAAACGATCAAACTGCAACATACTACCAACGCAAGCAAATCATAAGAATAGAATTTTAAATTGGTTAAAACATATGCATTACCAATCGTCGAAGGCACTTCAAACCATACTTTTAAATGCCCGAATTCTTCGGTTTCAACCAATCTGATTTCTTCATGAAGTATATCCAAAACAGTCTTCACATTAATGCGTTCACCATTAATAATGATATCATCCGCTTCCACCTTAAACGTATTGTTCGGATCATTCTCAATATATACCCTGATATCCTCAAAAAAGAATTGGCTTTCGGAATCCAGAGAAGGATATTTCCCGTTGCCGGACCAAAGTACAGTATTATCTTTCAATATGGCTATGTCTTCCACATCCGGTTCCATATCAATATAAATCAACAACGATTCTTCAATTTCTTTTATATCTTCCGGCGATTCCACCTGTTCTAAAAGGTATACCAATGATTCCGTATTTTGACATCCTGCAACTATTTTATTTTTGGCCATATCAGTAAGCAGGAATGACACTACCATCAGCATAACCAAACCAAAAAATCCGGATATGAGGAATAAGCCTAATATAGACGGCCAAATATGAGTCTTTTTTAATTTTCTGATTCTTTTATCCTTTGATTTACCCATTTTATACTCCTTCTATCCTTTTATCATTTCTCATATTATATTCATCGCGACCTTACTGCTTCTGTGTCACTTTCATACCATCTTCGGAAATCTCCACAAAACCTCGCTGCTCCGCATAAGAGATTGCAATGCCTACAACCTGATCGATACTTGCTGTAACGCGATTGAAACCAAACACCTTAGCAGTCTCCTTCACCAAATCATCATGGGATAAGGATACATTCACATCTACCACTTCCCTGACTGCATTTACCACTTCCTCTGCAGGAATCTGGCTCAAGGTTCGCTTCTCCAAATCATCCTCTGCGTGCAAACGGTAAATACCATATTTACAAGGGTCCATATTCTGTAACCACAGGAATGTATTCCCTGCGGTGTTCGTCTGTGTTACGGGAACTTCTCGCAGGATTTCTTCGAAAATCGCATCCGACTTCGGTGTGTTACGCATCATTCCCCAGCAAAGAAGCACTTTCTTTTTCATATAATCATATTCCACAGGTGCCTCTGCCTGTAATGTCTTCTCCATTGCCTTCATAATCTGTACCTTGGTTTTCGGCTCATAAAAGTCTTCCGAATCTCCAAGCGTAGGCAATTCCACATGCACATATTCTCTGCGGGCAGACTGTCTCTTTACAGGTGTTGATGCTTCCACATCGTCTGTACTGATGCTTCCTGCAATCACTTCCGTGTTAACTTCATCAATCACTTCAGCATCTGAATCCGATACGCCTGCATCATCGGCATTTACGTCTCCGTTTCCGGATTGTAACGCATCACCAGTTCCCGCCGAAATCACACTCTCACTGCCTTCATCATCTTCGGTATCTTCCACGTACAGCTCCGGATGAAGAATTCTTTTAATGGCATCTTCAATCTTAGCAAATTCACGCTCCGGTGTGTCCAGCCAATCCAAGGTCCACACACGGTGTAAATTCCAACCCAAACCTTTCAGCACGGAAGGCTGACCTAAATTACGGTCTCTCGCCGTGGCTGCTGCCATATAATTCTCACCGTCCAAAAGGATACCAAGGCAATACTGATCAGGATTCTCGGGATCCATTACACCGATGTCAATTTTATATTCGGAAGTACCGATGTCAAGGTCGGCGTCATACCCTGCTTCTTTCAAACGTGCCACAATGGACTTGGCAACATCGCTGTTACGAAGCTTAATGGTATCCGCACTCTGGTAAAGGGCGTTTTTACCCCTTGCAGCAAACTCCAAGAAGCCCTTCAAGCCGATAATACCTGCCGAAGACGTTCTGGACAAATCAAGTTTCTCGGGACGGAAAGAAGAATAAATCATCATACTCTTTCTGGAACGTGAAATCGCAACGTTTAAACGTCTCCAACCGCCATCCTGGTTCAAGGGACCGAAATTCATGGCAACCTTGCCGCTTGCATCGGGACCATAGCCTACCGAGAAGAGAATAACATCTCGCTCATCACCCTGTACATTTTCAAGATTCTTAATAAACAAGGGTTCTTCCACATTAACGCAGTACTGCTCCAATTCAGGTTCCTTGTGCAAAGCCTCCTGCATCAAATCGTCAATGAGTTCCTGCTGAACGGAACTGAACGTAACGACACCGATACTGTTCTTGCGCAATTCCTCATCACGTAAGCGACGTAAAATTTCTTCCACTACAGCCTCGGCTTCCGCTCTGTTCTGCTTGGTTTTACCTCTGTCATACTGACCTTCCACATAGACCCATTTTACCTCTGACACGCGGTCGTTGGGCGAAGGGAAGGTATATAATTTGTTATCATAATAAGTCATATTGCTGTACGCAATCAAACTTTCATGTCGTGAACGATAATGCCATAAAAGATGATTCTGGGGCATGCTGAGTGCCAAACAGTCATCCAATAAGCTTTCCATATCTTCCACTTCAATATTTTCCTCATCATGCTGATTGGTCATAAAGAAGCTGGTGGGCGGCAACTGCTTCGGGTCACCTACGACAATTACGTTTTCACCGCGGGCCAGGGCACCTACGGACTCGCCGGTAGGAAGCTGTGATGCCTCGTCAAAAATAACCAAATCAAACTTCGGGAAGGACGGGTCTATGTACTGTGCCACGGAAATCGGGCTCATCAACATACAGGGACACATTCTGCGAAGTAAAACAGGGATTTCATTAAATAACTTACGGATAGGCATTGCTCTTCTCTGACTCTTAATTGCCTTACGCAGAATGCCAATCTCGGAAGAACCCGCAAAACCTTCACCCGCCTCAGGAATTTTCGCAGATAATCTTGCCACAACTTCTTCCTGTGTAAGTTTCTCGAACTTGTCAGAAATCTCACAGAAACGCTCTATTGTGGCCGTAAATCCTGCGCCGTTAAAATGCGAAAGCACATCTCTTGATGAAATGGCACCACTTGCTGCCGCCTTGGCGAAATTACACTCAAATGCAGGCACAAACGCCTCTTCTTTTATCGCACCCTTACGATACTGCTCCGTAAGTTCCGCAAGACCTAATTCATTTGCTTTCTTTTCTGCATTACAGAAAGCTGCATACGAACGCAACTCTTCCGCATGGGAAATCCAGCCGACACAACGCTCAAACAATGCCGAAATCAAATCTTCCTCATCACGGAATGCATTCCAATCCAGTCCGTATTTTGCAATCAATTCATTTTCGATTGCAAGACAAGCCTTAGACTTTTCAATAAACGTCTGAAGTCCTTCTGCTTCATCTTTTACAAGGTCTGCCACACCGCCACCGGTAACCAGTGATGATAATACAGGATAAAAGCCACTCTTACTTTCGCTTTCTGCAAAAATTTTACACAAAGCAAGATGTTTCTCGTAAATTTCGGTAAGCTTATCCCAATCCGTATTTTCTTTCTGATAAACGTCTTTAAAAGCAGCCTCAAAATCAGGATTGATTGACACATCCTTGCTCATCTGATGATACAATTCAATGCGCTCGTATAACTTCTCTAAGTTAGCCTCCTGCACCATATTGGAATTCAATGCAAGGAAACGAAGCTCTTTTACAAGAGCATTGATATCCATCTTCTTGGCAAGAGCCCATTTGCCCTGTGCAGCAACCAAACGCGCTCTCGCACCTGCAATATCGTAATCCAATACCGCAGGCTTAAAATGTGTTAAAAGTTCCTTACGGATTGCGCTAAAATCCCTGCCCTTTGTAATTTCTGCGCGGATGTTTTCCTCTTCTTTTAAGGCATACATATCCGCTAAAAGGGTATCATAAATTTCGTCCATTCCAAGCAGGTAAGATGCTACCCTTTCCAAAAGGCACAAATCATCCATAGATGCAGTTTCGGGAAGTTCCAAAGACGCACCAAGTTGTGAAAGCACTGCGCTCTTTTCACGCAAGGCAACCTGATATTTGCTAAGAATATCCTCCCACTCCTTACGAAGCTGCATGGAATATTCATATAATCTGAATTCTTTTAAAGCGTGGTTACCGATACCGCCGCATTCCTTACCGATGGCCGCACATTCTGAAAGCTCGGCTTTGCATTCGTCATAAGCCTTGGCATTTACATCCATAGCCCATTCTTCCGTAAAATATGCTTTGCCGTCATAAGCCTTCATCAGCTCATATTTGCCGATTAATTCATAGATGGACAAACCGCTTGCCTGCTTCTCATGCAAAGCCTCTACTACTTCATTTAAGGCACTGCGCTCTGCATACAACTTCTCCGCATAAGCCTGATATTCACCACTGCTCTTTTTACCACCGGCTTCCAGGGTGCGCTCAAGTTGTTTTAAAACAGCCTGTTTCTGTGCCTTATTTGAATGCAATTCTAAGCAAAACGGCGCCAAGCCAACCTTTTCCAAACGCTTCTGTACCACGGACAAAGCCGCCATCTTCTCAGCTACGAAAAGGACCGATTTACCCTGATATAACGCATTGGCAATCATATTGGTAATGGTCTGGCTCTTACCGGTTCCCGGCGGTCCGTGAAGTACGAAACTTTCACCCTTTGCTGCAGTTTCAATGGCTACCAACTGGGATGAATCCGCGCTCATTACAACTGCCATATCACTGGGTTTTACACGGTTATCAATATCGTTGGCTGAAATTGCTTCCTTCGGCTGCCATTCCATTTTACCGGAAATCAAGCTTGCAACCACTTTATTAGAGGTAATCTCTGCGGAACGATTGCGCAAATCGTTCCACATAATAAATCTGCTGAAAGAAAAGATACCAAGGAAGGCTAAAGGAAGCACATCCCAGTTTTTCTTCTCCATAATACTCTTTCTGACCGTATTCAAAACCAAGGGAACGTCTACACCGTTATCATCCATAGGCAGGGGATCTAAACCACCGATGTCCATACCAAAATCCTGGCGCAAAAATTCCAACAAAGTAATATTAATCTGCGGTTCTTCATCACGGATACGGATGTGATAACTTTTATCCTGTAATTTCTTGGTCACATCCACCGGCACCATAACAAGGGGCGCATAGCGGGGTTTCTGGCTTACGTCCGACTCATACCATTTCAGGAAACCAAGTGCAAGATAAAGGGTATTGGAACCGTTTTCTTCCATGCTGAGTTTCGCCTGGCGCTGCAGGTATTTCATACCCTTTGCAAGTTCCTCTTCCGGCATAAAAGTACGGATTCTCTTACTCTTAAATTCCGAAACCGCAATGGTTTTAATTTCTTCCGCATAATCCGTAACGGAAAAGATTTTATCCGTGCCGGGTGTCAGATTAGAATCCGCAGGCAAAGGAAAAATTGCAAAATCCTCCCCCTGGTTTAATGCATCTTCCAAATGGGCAGGGTCATCTACCATCAATTGAATACCTGCTTTAGTGACGCGGAAATTAAGCAAGGTATTCCGGAGACTCAAATCAAGAAGCTTACGCTCCCACAACTTCTGTTTTGTCATTGTATTCTCGGTAACCGTTGCACCGCGACCGGCTGTACTTAACTCCTTCGGTGCAGCCGCCTCTTCGGGCGCAGTATCATAAGATACAATGGTATATGTACCGTTTTCCAGAACTCTTGCGGGCAATGGTCTGATATTACCGCCACGGCAACGCTCCACATCAATTGCCATACGGAAGTCATCTTCCTTGGCAAGTAATTCCTTAGCCGTCTTGCAGGCATCTTCAAAGGATACGTTTTTACCTGCTGTCATAACCGTACATTCTGCAATCGCAATTTCATCAATACCTTCTGCCGTACGTTTTAAAAGCGCAGAAACATCGTCCTGTACGCATTCCGCAAAGGACTTCTCTTCCAACCAGCAACCGATATATGCATGCTCTTTATGTATCATAATCAAAGGATTTAAGCTCATTGCCTCCAAAGCAGAAGCGTATAATACAGCCAAATCCAGGCAGGTAGCCATCTTCTGGCCTACGATTTCATCTGCGGTACGAATCTTTTGTCCAACGGTCTCGTATGACGCCGGCGGAAGGCAATATGCAATCGCCTCCTGCTTAATCGCTTCGTATACTGCTGCCATCTGCATTCTTACTTCATTGGGATTCTGGGTAGAATAACCAAGGATGGAAGGCTCGCCCTTCCATTTCTCAAGCCAGGTTGCTGCCTTTGCCACAATTCCCTGTACAGCAGGGTGATTGGGCATTACAAAAGCACAGAGAAGCTCCGGCATATACACACAACCGCTCCACTGTCCGTAAGGCAGAATTTCAATCTCCATATTCTCGGTTCCCAACAATTCCTCACCGTTATACACCTCTACCGTAACGGTTCCCACTTCCTTCTCCGTTAAGGAAGCCAGATATTCACCATTAATCACCGGCACAAGATTGTTTAACTCAACCTTCTCACCACCGGCAAGTTTTAAAACTGCCACTTCCATATTGGTGGCAAAGCCCGGGGCAAAAGAGACTTTGACCGTAAGACCGTTATACTCCTCCGTTGTCAGATTAGCGATGCGTATTTTTTTCAACGCATTGATACGATTCTGCTGCATGGAAAAGCTAATGGTTTTATTTAAAATTCCTTCAATTTGCACTTTTGATTCCATTCTCTTTTGCTCCTTTTTTATAAAAATAAAAACTCTTTTTATTATACCAAAATATTCCGTACTATTCCACTATCAACGCAGGATTTTTCGCCCGGGCAGCATATAAAGCATAAGCCTTGCAAAAACAATCAAAGACTCCCTGTCGTACTTGCAGTTACCACGAAATCTTCTTAACACTTCCAGCGTGTATTCCTTATTTAATTCCGGAAGTTTTTGCACTCCGCTGTCTGTGGCCGCATCAAAGAATCCGTCAATCACAACCCGACACTTATCTTTCGGTGCTGCAAGAATCCTTGTATTCAAGCCTTCACCGCTTTGACGTCTTTTGACATTGTATTTGCTTACTTTACGAAGCCGTCCGTGAAACATCTCCCACTGATATGGGTCATGTTGCTGCATCCCCTTGGACTTACATTCCACCATAAAAGTAGTGGCCTCATCTTTCAGCAGTAATCCGATAAAACTTTCCGGGGCCACATATTTGCGGATTTTGGGTACGGTTTCTTTGTACCTTTCATCTACCAGAAACTCCTCCCAAAAGCCCGGCCCGTCAAAATTATAAATTCTGCGGATTCTCTTCCTAATATTGTCATCACAACAAACTGACGCATACACTGCCAGATTACCGCCTTTGGAATGACCGCATACAATCAGCGGATTCTCAATTCGTTTGCCAACCTGGCTCAAATATATCGCCGCATATTCCTGGGCCGGCACCGGAAAACGGTACACCATACTAAAACTTTCTTTCCAGCCGTTGATACTTTCATCCGTTCCGCGGAAAGTAACGCAGGCACGCCCGCAGGGTAAGAGAAACGTCAATGCCGATAACTGGACATTTGCGTCTTCATTCCAAATATCAAGGTAATAATTTAATTTCACCTCACCAAACCGCTTACTATTGGCAGCCTGATAAAACAACTCGCGATTCCCCGTCTTAAAAACCGACCACCGGGTCATCCGCTCCAAATCTTCAAAGTATAAAAGGTCTTTTAAACGGATAAAATCCTTCTCGTCCTTAAGCCCGGGCACCGTCTCTGACCAATCCATATAGGATAACTGGGCCAACACCAGGGCATCCGCCGACGAAAAATGCCGCTCCGTAAAAGTTTCGTTTCCGTAAGTTCTCACATAATTCAGAATATTGCTCATATTTTATCTGCCTTTTCCAATCCGCAACTTCCCGGCACACCATCGTTTGGTGCATTTGAGTCATTTGGATTTATTTATAGCAATATTCTTTCCGAAGATACTTCTGTTTACTCACAAAATTATGTTTTAGGCAGATAAATTATTTTTTAATTTAGTATGATTTATGCCTTTAACTTTTCCATTAACGCCAGGGCAATCTCTTTATACTCTTCTTCCACTTTCTCAAACGGCTTAAAAGCAATATCCGGCACACGCACCACCTGATACCCTTCTTCCGGAACAGGTTCTTTTAAAAGCTCTACCAAATCATAAATCAGTAAGGCCCGATCCACTTCCATAATTTGGTCCCACTCCTCTTTGGTCAAATCCGCCAAGTTGAATTTCTCATAAACCGCTTTCAGGAAACGGTCTTCAATATCATAATACTGAGGCATATGCACCTTAATCGGCGTAATCAAATCACTCATATAGGCCTCTGCCGCATCGTGTAAAAGACATCCTAACTGTAATCTTTCATTCCACCCTCTGGCCTTGGCCTCCTTTGCACAGTTAATGCAATGCTGTCCTACGGAATAAAAGTGCACCACCTGGCCGTTTCCGCGACACATCAAGGATAGTGCATGGGCAATGTCTTCCAAAGTAATATCTTCCGCAGACACCTCCATCGGGTCTACTTTTTTACCCATATAAGTTTTTAAATAGTTTTTCGGTTCTTTCTTCATTTTATCTCTCCAAATAATGCGTTTTTTCGCTATTTTTCTTTTTTTATTTTATTTTAAAAAAATGCTTGACTTCTGTATGGGTTTCAGCTTATAATAGCATTCGTGAGTTACGAAAACTCATACATCTATCGGGGTGTGGCTCAGTTTGGCTAGAGCGCTGCCTTAGGGAGGCAGAGGTCGCAAGTTCGAATCTTGTCACTCCGATTTTTTTATTTTAACACAATGCGAAAGCAGAATCAATTTTGATTCTGCTTTTTTACGTTTCAACTATTCATATGCCATAAACATCTAAAAATGTGCCGGCCACAAGAAAACAGAAGCCCTATGAAGCTTCTGCATTCTTCTTTTTCTTATTCTTTTTATATCTGCCCGGACATAGCTTATTGTCACAATGACTGCAACGAAGTGCAGCATTACTGCTGTCATAAAACCGTTCCGGATGCTTATAATACGCCACTTCCCAAACAAGAGTGTACGCAATCGCTATCAGCCCCAAGGACCAGGAATACAAACTCGGAACAAGCATCAGCGGTGTAACAAGCATAATCGAGTCCCAATTATAAATACGACACACATTACAGCAACGGTGACGCAAAAAAATCAACCTGAAAGGGCATATGCCAAAGACACATATCATATCACCGATAAAATATAAAAGCATCATACCGAATAATTCCTGCGGCCGAAATATCCCCGTCAGATAAAAAATCAACCACACGCCATTCATCAAAAAGAAAAGTACTAACGTCACGGCAGTTCTTATATCAATAGTTCTTTTATACTGACGTTCTTTCTTCGTAAAACTGCCATTTTCTTCAAAACTCTTAGAAGGTATAAAATGTCTCTTCAAATACTTCTGCTGGCCGATGGCATGAAATTTGCCGGGTATGAATCTCCAGGATAAATCTACCAAAAGAATCACCCAGAATATATCCACACCAATCCAATGATTATCAGCCTTAAAATTAAGATTCTCGGGATTCTTCAAATACATATATCCAAACACACCAAGTGCTATAATACCAAGAATTGTTTTGCCGTAATAATAAAAATGTGCCTTCATTCCTTTTCCTTTTATCAAAAAGTTCGCATAGCTATGGTGATACAATACTTACGCTGCTTCTCACCACAGAATAATAAAAACCAGGTGAGATGACTTACCTGGTTTTACTGAATTTGCATTTAGTACACTGTAATGGTTTCAATTACCAACTGTGATTTGTAATCAACATTCGCCTTATCAATCTTCTTCTGTAATTCTAACTCACTTTTACACTTTAATGCTGATGTCACATCAACCGTCATATAAAATCCTCGAAGAAATTTTTCTGCCAGATACTCGTCAGTTCTGGTGTTATGTGCGATATAATACTGATCTGCCATATTACATTCCTCCTTTATTCACTCTTTACACAAATATGTTGTTTATCCCCTTAATAAACGACTATGCATTCTCTAAATTAGGCTGTTCCCCTTCCAGCTCTAATAAGTCTTCCGCTACCGCTTCCAACTTAATACCGCATCGATTACAAAAAGCACTTTCGTAAGGTAATACATTGCCACAACCTTCGCAAATTCGCATCCCTTGAAGCTTCATCTTGCGATTAATCCAAACTTTGCGGTTAAATTCCAATTTATTAATATTATCGATTGTAACCTTGTAATCAGCCACTGCATCTGCATTGTCCTTATTCGCCTTATAAAAGGCTTCACCAAGCTGATAAATCATATTTTTCTTATGATTATCCACCTGCAAAATGCTTCCGTCGATGCGCTTCGCATCCGTCGCACTAATCTCGTTCTGCGCCTTCCAAGCCATTGTCTTTTCCCCCTTTAACCCAGTGTATAATACACTAATATCCCTCTTTAATTATATTATATCCTATGATTTTTAAAAGTCAATGTGTTAGTTTACGCTTTATTATTTTTTCTTACGAACAGAGTAACCGAAGCTTCCAATCTTATCTCCCAAGGTAAGATATTCCCCGTGGGAATAGGCAATCAGGCCTGTCTGATCCAGGGAAAATTTACCGGTTTCGTTCATATACTTCTCATCTACGGATACTGCCACAACCTCTGCAATAAACATAGTATGCGACCCCAAAGGAATCTCCTGTTTTACACGGCATTCCATACATACGGGGCTCTCTGCAATTCCGGGAACACTGATTTCCTTAGACTCACAGGGTGTCAGGCCCATTTCTTTATATTTATCCACATCACGTCCCGAACGGACACCGCAATAATCGGTAGCTTTTACCAGACTTTCGGTAGTCAGGTTAATGACAAATTCGCCCGTCTCACGAATGATATCGTAAGAATAGCGCTCCGGCCTTACGGATATGGAAACCATGGGCGGGTCACTGTTTACAGTTCCCACCCATGCCAATGTAATAATATTCGGTTTCTCTCCGGGTCTTTGACAGCTTACCATTACCGCCGGTAACGGATACAGCATATTCCCCGGTTTCCAAAATTGTCTCGACATTGAAATGTCTCCTTGCTTTTATTTTGCAATTTTAAGCTTCTTCTTTTTTACCTGCCATAACAGTCTTCATAATAATCAATACAACAACCATTGCCACGATTGCTACCGGCAAAATAATCCACCAGGTCTTAATAAGCCCTGCAAAAAGGAATGCTACAAAGGATACAGCCGCAACCGTTAATGCATACGGTAACTGGGTTGATACGTGGTTAATGTGATTACACTGTGCACCTGCAGATGCCATAATTGTGGTATCCGAAATCGGTGAACAGTGGTCACCGCAAACCGCACCTGCAAGACAAGCTGAAATGGAAATAATCATAAGCTCGCCACCGCCGGGGAATACCGCACATACGATAGGTAATAAAATACCAAAGGTTCCCCATGAAGTACCGGTTGAGAATGCTAAACCAATTGCAATCACAAATACGATTGCGGGTAATAACCAGGTAAGACCTGCAGCATTAGCTCTAACAAACTCAGCCACGAATACCTTAGCACCCAAATCCATGGTAATACCGCTTAAGGTCCATGCGAAAGTAAGGATCATAATCGCAGGCACCATAGCCTTAAATCCTTCTGTAAAAGAATCTGTTGACTCTTTGAATGTTAATCTCTTAGTTGCTAAATAGTAAATAAAAGTAAATGCAAGCGCAATAAAAGATCCTAAAACCAAACCAACAGATGCATCACATTCTGAGAATGCAGTAATGAAATCTACACCATCGAAGAATCCGCCAGTGTATACCATACCCATAACGCAGGATACAATCAACACAATAACAGGAAGAATCAAATCGATTACTTTGCCCTTCTTCTTATTTGAAGGCGCAACTTCAGTTTCGTTTCCTTCCTTACCTGTAGTAAACAAATCGCCCTTTAATGCATTTAATTCATGCTTCTTCATAGGACCGTAATCAAATCCCATAAGCGAAATTACAATAATCATTACGATTGTTAATAACGCATAAAAATTATAAGGGATTGAACGGATAAATAAAGATAAACCTTCTCCTTCCGGCGCTACGGAAGTAACCGCTGCTGCCCAGGAAGAAATCGGTGCAATAATACAAATCGGTGCCGCTGTTGCATCAATCAAATATGCAAGTTTCGCACGGGAAATTTTACTTTCATCCGTTACGGGACGCATTACGCTACCCACGGTAAGGCAGTTAAAATAGTCATCTACGAAAATCATGGCGCCCAATGCAAAAGTTGCAAGAGAAGCGCCCTTACGCCCTTTAATCTTCTTTGCCGCCCATTCACCGTACGCTGCAGAACCGCCGGCCTTGTTGATTAAACTAACCATAATACCAAGGATAACAAGGAAAATGATGATACCTACATTCCAACCGTCTGCAAGTTTTGAAATAATAGTGTCAAAAGTCTTAGTTACGGTCTGTACCGGATGGAACATTGTATAAAGCAATGAACCTGATAAAATACCGATAAACAAAGACATATATACTTCCTTTGTAATCAAAGCAAGCACAATTGCAATGAGTGGCGGAAGCAATGCCAAAAATGTAGCATACACTTCTACGTCAGAACGGATAACCGCAACTGCATTTTCAAGATTCCCTTCAAATGCTTCACCATCTGCCATCAAATTAGAGTCATAGTTATCAACATAATCCAATGCTGCAGCCATATCTTCTTCAGTGTATGCAACTGCTTCTACAACATCTGCTGCCTCATCGGAAACTTCCGCAGTTACCACTGCTTCTCCGGTCTCTGCATCTGTTGCATATACGGTCATACCGAACATAAGCGTCATAACGCATACAAGCAACACCGCAATTTTCATTCGTGTCTTTTTCATAAGATTTTTACCTTTCTGTTATGTTTAAAATCTTTGGTTACTTTTATGATAAATCCCAAATTCCGGGACTTACTATACTTCTTAATACAGATTAAAATCTCTCTTTCCTTACCTTCTCAATTCAATGAACTCCGGCTACTCATTTTCTTTTTCCGCAAGAATTGCAAGAAGATACTCCCAGGTTCTCTTTACGGAATATACCGGCATACGTTCCTTGGTAGTATGGATATCATAGATATCGGGACCAAAAGAAATACAATCCAGGTCTTTCTTCTTCTCCAAAAGAATACCGCATTCCAAGCCTGCGTGAATGGCTGTTACTTCCGGTGAACTTCCATAGCACTCTTCGTATACGCGAATCATTTTATCGCGCAGGGGAGAAACTGCCTTGTATTCCCAGCCGGGATAATCTCCGGAAAATTCACAGGTTCCGCCAAAAGCTCTCGTAATCATATCCACTCTATCCCGTAAGAAAAGCTTTGACTGCTCAATACTGCTTCGCAACGCATAATCTGCTTCCAAACCTGCCTCTGTAAGCTTTAAAACGCCCAAATTAAGCGATGTTTCCACAAAGCCGGGGTTTAATCCGCTCATAGCGATTACGCCGTCAGGAACCGCACAGAGATACTCGTAGATGGATTTGGTCGATGCTACATCCACCATCTCTGCTTCTCCGCTCTCCAACTTACGCAAGGTAATTAAAATATTCTCTTCCTTACCGGCATATTCATTGTTAAGCATTGCTTCCAAGCTTTCCAATTCAGCCTTCATCAATGCCATATCAGGATTCTTTATAGCCAAAACCGCTTCCGCATACAACGGAATCGCATTGTCCTTTTCACCGCCTAAAATCTGCACAATGTTAAAATCTGCCTTCTTTGACAACTCTGCCAAAATTCTGCCCATTGTATGGTTGGCATTGGCTCTTCCGTGATGAATTTCCGCACCGGAATGCCCGCCTTTTAAACCGCTTATGGTAATTTCCACGCAAGTACCTTCCGCAGAAACTCTTTTCACGGGGAGTACTGCGTGTACGCGCATACCGCCGGCACAGGAAGTCAAAAGCACACCTTCCTCTTCCGAATCAATATTTAAAAGTCTTGTGCCTTTTAAATCTGACAAATCAATACCTATGGCTCCGTCCATACCCACTTCTTCGTTTACGGTAATTACCACTTCCAAAGCCGGGTGCTTGATTGTATCAGAATCCAGAATTGCCAGGGCATAAGCGATGGCAATACCGTCATCACCGCCAAGGCTTGTGCCTTCCGCATAGAGACAGCCATCCTTAAAATTCAGGCGCAAGGGGTCGTTCTCCAAATCAATGTCCGCTTCCGCATCTTTTACGGCAACCATGTCCATATGCCCCTGTAAAATCAAGGTTTCTTCTTTCTCATATCCTTCTGTTGCAGGCTTTTTGATGATAACATTTTTTAACTCATCCTGAACAACTTCCAGATTTCTTTCTTTGGCAAATGCCACCAGATAATCACTGATGGCATCAATATTGTAACTGCCGTGAGGTATCCGACATATTTCATAAAAATATCGGAATACCTCTTTCGGCTGTAAATCATTTAAATTCATGCTTTTACCTCACAGATAAATTATTTTCTTTATCTTATGATTCTTTTTATTTGCTTATCTCTCGTGGATTGCACCTTATTCCTGCTCTTTATCGGCACCTTCCATCGCAGCAACTTCTGCTTCGATTTCTGCCTTCGTTACCTCTTCCAAAGAAGGTTTGTGCTTTTTGTAAATAAAGAATAAGAATGAACCAATCAACAATGCGAAGAATACCAGACCGCCGATATTTCCTGTTGAGAATTTACCGGAAAGATCGATTACCTGTCCAACGCTAAGTGCATTTCCTTCCGCATCTGTAAGTGCTGTAGGAATAATAGCAAGAATCGCTAAAGCAATACCGATTAAACCTTCACCTGCAATCATACCTGATGAGAAAAGAATACCGTTTTCAAGCTGTCCTTCTCTTTCTTCGGCCTTAGCCTTTTTGTTCTTTTCAACAAGAAGCTTAACAAGACCACCGCACATAATGGGTGCGCTTAAGTGAATAGGTAAATACATACCTACCGCAAAAGGAAGTACGGAACCACCGATAATTTCCATTGCAATTGCAATGCCTGCACCTGCAATAATAAGCGCCCAAGGAAGATTCTCACCCATAACACCTTCTACTACCAGCTTCATAATGCCTGCCTGCGGTGCAGGAAGCTCTGCGGAACCATAACTCCAAGCTTCGTTTAAAAGGTAAAGCACACCACCGATTGCAAGGGCCGAAACCACTGCACCGATTAATTCACCAATCTGCTGCTTCTTAGGGGTTGCACCAACTAAGAAACCGGTCTTTAAATCCTGTGATGTATCACCTGCCATAGCAGCAACGATACATACTACGGTACCAATTGCAATCGCTGCAATCATGGATTCCTTACCGCCGTTACCGGTTGCTTTTAAAAGGATAGATACAATAATCAAAGCCGCAATGGTCATACCTGAAATAGGGTTGTTACTGCTGCCTACAATACCTACCATACGTGAAGATACGGTTGCAAAGAAGAAACCGAATACGATAATAATCAATGCACCGAAGAAGTTAACGGGAATTGCAGGAATCAACCACATAGCAACTGCTACAATAAGCACACCGCCAAGAATTACCCAAATAGGAAGGTCATCCTTGTTTGACTTAAATCCTTTAATACTCTGTGTAAAAGTTTTGATAATTAAGGGTAATGATTTAATTAAACTGATGATACCGCCGGCTGCAACCGCACCTGCACCGATGTATCTGATATAACATTTCCAAAGATCCCAGGTTCCCATATCCTGAATTGCGATTTCACCGGGATACATAATGGCTTCTCCACCAAAAAGTGAAATCAAAGGCATAAGTACAAGCCATGAAAGCACACCGCCTGCAAACATATATGCTGAAGTTTTGGCACCGCAGATATAACCTACACCAAGTAATGCGGGTAAAACATCTACACCAATGCCTGCGCCTCTGTACTTTTTAATACTGAAATCAACTTCCGAAGGGAAAATTTTAATTCCGTCTGCGATGAACTTATAAACAGCCGCAATACCGAGACCGCTGAATACGGTACCTGCCTTAGCACCACCGCTGGCACCTGCCTGTAAAACCTGCGCACATGCAGTTCCTTCCGGATAAGGAAGCTTATCGTGTTCATCCACGATTAAGGTCTGACGTAAGGGCACCATAAAAAGTACACCCAAAACACCGCCGCATAAGGCAATCAACATAATTTCAAGAAGACTGGGCATTGCACTGCCGTCTTCGATTGCCCACATAAACAATACGGGCATGGTAAAAATCGCACCTGCCGCCAAAGATTCTCCGGCAGAACCGATGGTCTGTACCATATTGTTTTCTACAATAGAGTTTCTGCGCAATACAAAGCGGATAATCGCCATGGAAATTACCGCTGCGGGAATAGAAGCCGATACAGTCATACCAACTCGAAGTCCCAGATACGCATTGGCAGCACCGAACACTACTGCCAGCACGATTCCCAAAATAATGGAAACCACTGTTAATTCTTTCTTTTCTTTCATTGTTTTCTCCCATCTTGCACTTTTTGTGCTAATTAGTATGTTTTATTTCTTTTGTTCTTTGTTGTCTTCTTTTTGTTCTTTTTCTGATTTATTATTACCTTTTTGAGATACTGCTACACCCTTTTTCACTTTTTCTGCATTGCTTTTGGGCGCTTTATCTCTGTTCTTAAAAAGGGCAAACAGTTTATTCTGCTTCTTCCTAATATCCTCTTCATCATCGTGGGCTTTTATCTTCTCTTTCAGCGCTGCTTCCGTCCACGCTTTCTCGGCATTTCGCTCATTTACTTCATCACGAAGCAACATATAAGCAGTTGAGAACAACGGAATGAAGAACAACATACCGCTGACACCCATCACACTTCCGCCGACAGTGATTGCCGCGAGAATCCACATGGAAGGAAGTCCAACCGTATTTCCTACCACGTAAGGATAAATCAAATTACCTTCAATCTGCTGTACCACAATGAAAAGCACGATAAACCACAAAGCGGTCATAGGGTTGTCCATCAAAAACAGGAACGCACCGATACCGCAACCGATAAAACCACCAACTACGGGAATTAATGCCGTAAATGCCACAAGCACGCCTACCAGCAGGATATAATCAAATCCAAAGATTGCCATGGCAAGCATGGTAAGCAGGCCTAAAATTACAGCTTCAATACACTGTCCCGCGATAAAATTGCTTGTGTTTGTCATAAGAACACTGATGATTTTGGCAGTTTTGCGATATGCCTTCTCGGAAAGGAAAGCACTTAAAATCCGCTTACCCTGCATACACAACTTCTCTTTCTGAGCAAGTATATAAATAGAGAAGATGATTGCAATGACTGCGTTGAAAATTCCACCGCCGATTTTACCCGTAATGCTGAATATATTCTTGATAAAAGAACCGCCGAATCCGTTGAAGAAGAAATCTTTTACCTGAACAATCAATGCCTGCCAGTCAATTTTCATTTCGCTTAACTTATCAAGTTCCACCATGACCATTTCGGTTTCTTTCGGATACTTGGCAAGCAATTCTTCCAGCCAATCCAAGGTAGAGTGCCAGAATGCGGAAATTTTATCCGGTATCATTTCTGCCGTTTCCACCACCTGGGGAATTACCGCAAATGCAAGCAAGGTCAGAAGTCCGCATATAAAAACAATGGACAAAATAATGCTGACCGGTCGCTTGATTTTCAACCAAAACTTACCTTTAGCCTTACCAAAAAGATGCTTCTCAATACTGCGCATAGGCAAATTTAAGATAAAAGCAATCAGCGCACCGATTAAGAACGGCGATATGATGCTGAATCCTTCTTTTACAAATCCCCAAATCTGTTCAAAGTAAATTACGCCCAAAGTCAGGACGGTTATCGTGAGTAAAATTTTAAGCCAGAACAAATACCTCTGCTTCTCATTCTGCATAATCTTTTTCTCCTTATCTCTTATGTAAGACGATAATATCCACATAATAAACCATACTATAACAGTTTATTATAGGTTGTCCATTATTGCAAGAAAAAAACAACGAAAAATGCTGATATTTCAAGATTTTCCATTGCTTTTCCCATTGAAGTCAATACTTCAATATAAACAAAAAAGACAGGCAAACCTGTCTTTTTTATGTTATCTGCGCATTGCGCATTTGTATTTAAAACAAATTAAGCGATTTTGCTCTTAGCAATGTCTGCTAAAGCTGTGAAACCTGCTGCATCGTTGATTGCCATTTCAGCAAGCATCTTTCTGTTGATGTCGATGTTAGCAAGCTTTAAACCATACATAAATTTGCTGTATGATAAACCGTTCATTCTAGCTGCAGCATTGATACGTGCAATCCAAAGACGTCTAAACTGACGCTTGTTCTGCTTTCTGCCTGCGTAAGCGGAAGTTAAAGCTCTCATAACTGACTGCTTAGCAACACGATACTGCTTAGATCTTGCTCCTCTGTAACCTTTTGCAAGTTTTAATACTCTATTATGTTTTTTCTTA
>JAZNRI010000006.1:0-62947 GCA_045590655.1 Lachnospiraceae bacterium
CTGGGTGGTGCAATCAAGAATTTATTTGTACGCGAGAAAACCATTGTGCATGCGGTAAAAAACTTAAGTTTTACCATCGAAAAAGGTGAAATTGTAGCGTTTATAGGCCCCAACGGTGCCGGAAAAAGTACGACGGTTAAAATGATGTCAGGCATTTTAAATCCTACAAGCGGACAGGTTCTGGTAAACGGCAAGGATGTGGCGAAGAAACGTAAGGAAGTGGTAATGGACCTGGGCGTTGTTTTTGGCCAGCGTACCCAGTTGAATTGGGATTTGCGTCTCGGGGAAAGTTTTGAATTGATGAAACGCATTTATCAAATACCCGACGAACGCTACAAAGAGAATTTAAAAGTAATGGACGATATTTTGGGAATTAATGAAATTATTGATATCCCCGTGCGTCAGCTGTCATTGGGGCAGCGTATGCGAGGTGATTTGGTGGCTGCTATGTTACATTCGCCGTCGGTGTTGTTCCTGGACGAACCGACGATCGGTCTTGATGTGGACGGCAAATATGCTATCCGCAAATTTATCAAGGAAATCAATAGGGTAAAAGGAACTACGGTTATTTTTAGCACCCATGATTTGGGTGATATTCAGGAATTGTGTGAGCGCTTGATTATTATTAATAACGGTGAACTGATGGAGGACGGACCTTTACAGGAGGTGACCGAGCGGATTGCACCTTTTAAAACCTTGGTGGTGGAATTTTATGATGGAGAGGCAGGCGCGCACCCCAAAGCAGAGCTTTTTTATCATGAAGGAAACATTGCGAAATACCGGTTTCGTAAAGCCGACATTACGGCGGCGCAACTCATAGAAGAGATTTCTTCAGCAAAGGAAATTAAGGATGTTTCCATTGAGGAAGCAAGCATCGATGACATTATTCGAATTGCTTATCATGGTAGTGATGAGAAAATATAAAGACAAAATGAATATTTTGTGATAGAATGGACGCGTGGTTGGAAAAATTCCGGCTGCGCGTTGTTTTATTATGTTGCGAGTAAGAGATTGCAGTGAATGAATTTTTGTCCGGGATTTTATTTTTGCAATTAGAAGAGGACAAGTAAGAAACGGGGTTTACAATGACAAAAGAAACAATGGAAAAAGAAAAGAAGAAACTTACTGAAAAGCAAGTCAATCGTATTCTTATGATTTGCATTGGAGTAATGCTGGTTTGTGTGATAGGAATGTTTATATGCACGGTTAAATTATCGAATGAAAATCAGATATTACAGGAGGAAATATTGCAAATACATAGCCAGGCTGAGCTGGACAAGAAAGAATTAAGCGAAAAGGTAACATTGCTTAGTAATCAGTTGACAGCCTGGATTGAAGAGGAAGAAGCCCAGGCGCAGAAGAAGGTGCCCACAGGACTTCCGGTAAGCGGTAAGGTCATTACCATTGAGTCTGAGCCGATTATTATTGCAACCGAGCCTGAAGGCACGGGTCAGGAAGAGACAGATGATGAAGCTGCGGAAAACGGTGGAGAAACAGCGGAAGGTGAGGAGACAGTTGTAGAACAGGAGATTCCTACGGTTGTTTTTGGTGTAAAGAAAGAGACACAGATTGTGGCGGCAGGTGCCGGTGAAGTGAAATCGGTAGAGTCCGGTGCGGATGGTACGTCTGTTATGATTGATCACGGAAACGGTTATGTTTCGGTGTATCTGTTTAAGGGAAATGCAAAGGTCAAAGTGGGGGACGAAGTATTACGTGGTACATTGTTATTCGAAGTAACCAGCAATAATGCCAAGTTCTCCTTCCAGATACTTGAAAACGGAAATTATGTAAACCCGATGGATTTAATGGAAATTCATGGATAAAAAAAGCCCCCGCAGGGGCTTTTTTATTTCTTCATTCTTTCAAAAATTAATTCATATCCGTCGCAACCGTAGTTTAAAGAACGGTTTACACGGCTGATGGTAGCAGTGGAAGCACCGGTTTTTTCGGCGATATCCATATAGGTTTTACCGTCGCGAAGCATGGTTGCCACGGCAAGTCTCTGTGAAAGAGAAAGCAATTCATTTACGGTACATAAATCTTCGAAAAAGTTATAACATTCTTCCTTACTCTGCAGGCAAAGAATCGCATCAAAAAGCTGGTCAACCGCTTCGGTTTTTAATTTTTTATTCATAGTTTTACACCCCTTTTATTCATAAAAATAGTTTCTTTACTTTTCACACTTTAAAACTTTCACACTTTACGATAACAATATTTTAACATACTAAAGCGTTACAGTAAAGGACAAAATGTCAAGATTGTTTGTTTTACTGCGAAAGTAGTAAAAAGCATCAAAAACCATGACATAAATCTGCTATAAATGCACAAATCAGTAATATTGTGTTACCAGCAAGGCTTTACAAGTAGTTTTAATTACTATATAATTAAATGGAGTATCTATGCGGTACGATAAAAGGGGCGGAATTACAATGAAAATAAATACTGAAGAAATCTTAAATGAAATAATAGATAAGATGCAGGATATCAAGAAAATCAGAGCCAACGATATCCCGAATATAGACTTGTACATGGACCAGGTAACCACATTCATGGATGAGAAACTTCGAAGCACTGTCCGTAAGGGTGAGGCAGAGGAGAATATCTTAACCAAAACCATGATTAATAACTATGCTAAGAATGATTTGTTACCGCCGCCCGTGAAGAAGAAATATTCCAGGGAACATATGATGGTTCTGATTTTTGTTTATTATTTTAAAAGTTTTTTGACCATCAGCGATATTGAAACACTTTTAAATCCGATTACGGAGCAATATTTTAAGGAAGACAGCAAACTGAAAGTGACAGACATTTATGAGGAGATTCTCAAGCAGGGTATGCTGGAAATGCCGAAACTGGAAGAGGATTTGCGAACAACTTATGAAGTTGCGCAACAGACTTTTCCGGAAGAAAACGGCGAAGATGCTGAGTATTTGAGATTATTTGCTTATATATGTTATTTAAGCTATGACGTCTTCGTAAAGAAAATGTTGATTGAAAGGCTTTTGGATGAAGTAAGTGAAAGGCGCCAGAATAAGGAGGAAGCACTTAAGAAAGAAAAGTCTGAACAGCAGAAACGCGAGAAGGAAGAGGCAAAACGCGAAAAAGAAGAGCAAAAGCGCGAGAAGGAAGAAGCAAAGCACGAAAAAGAAGAGTTGAAACGCGAAAAGAAAAATAAGACAGTTGAAATAGTATAGAGGGTATTAGGGGTTTTAGAAAGGAGCAACAAACGATTATGAAGAAGGTTATCATTATTGGAGCGGGACCGGCAGGTATTACAGCAGGATACGAGCTTTTAAAGCAGTCCAATGAATATGAAGTGACAATTTTGGAAGAGTCGTCTTATGTAGGAGGTATTTCCAGAACAGAAGTTTATAACGGACATCGTATGGATATCGGCGGACACCGTTTCTTCTCCAAATCGCAGGAGGTAAACGACTGGTGGGAACAGATTATGCCTATGCAGGGAGCGCCCGCGTATGATGATGATAAGTTAAGCAGAGACGTCCCTTTAGAAAAGGGTGGTCCCGATCCGGAAAAGGTTGATCGTGTTATGTTGAATCGTAGTCGTATTTCGCATATTTATTACAAGAGGAAATTTTTTGAGTATCCGGTTCGTATGAATATGGACACTATCAAAAATATGGGTTTTGGAACTACAATGCAGGCAGGTTTCAGTTATTTGGGAAGTATGGTAGCTAAGAAGCCTGTAAACAGTTTGGAGAACTTTTATATCAATCAGTTCGGCAGAAAGCTTTATTCCATGTTCTTTGAGGGATATACCGAGAAACTCTGGGGACGCCATCCCAGAGAAATCGACCCTTCCTGGGGAGCACAGAGAACCAAGGGCTTATCTATTACCGAAATTGTAAAAGATGCAACACGCAAGGCTTTCCATAAAGAGACCAAAGATGTAAATACGTCCTTAATCGGTGCCTTTAAATATCCGAAGTTGGGACCCGGTCAGTTGTGGGAATGTGCTGCGGCTGATTTTGAAGCAATGGGCGGTTCCATTCATTACAATTGCCAGGTTATCCGCATTAATACCAACGGCAATCAGGTGGAAAGTGTAACCTGTGCTGTAGATGGTATCACCATTGAAGAAAAAGCAGATATCGTAATTTCATCTATGCCCATTAAAGATTTGATTATCGGCATGAGTAATGTGCCGGGCAATGTAAGTGAAGTGGCACGTAAACTTCCTTACCGTGATTTTGTTACCGTTGGTCTTTTGGTACCGAAGTTACGTATCAGTAACACTACATATATGCGAACACTTGGAAATGTAATTCCTGATACCTGGATTTATGTACAGGATCCGGGAATTAAAATGGGACGTATTCAGATTTTTAACAACTGGTCACCGTACCTTCTTGAGAATCCTGAAAAGACTGTTTGGGTCGGTTTGGAATATTTCTGTAATGAGGGAGACCGTTATTGGAATATGACTGATGAAGAGTGGATTGAATTTGCTACCAAAGAATTAATCCATATGGGCATTTTATCTGAAAGTGTTAAGGTGCTTGATGCGCATAAGGTGGCTGTTAAGAAAGCATATCCTGCTTATTTTGATACCTATTCACGTTTTGAAGAAGTTCGCACATATTTGGATGGTTTCGAGAATTTGTACTGTGTGGGACGAAACGGACAGCACAGATACAACAATATGGACCATTCTATGATTACGGCGTTTGAAACTGTTAAGAATATCTTAAATGGTGTAAAAGATAAGTCCAACATTTGGAACGTTAATACAGAACAGGAATATCACGAAGAAAAGGCAGTGAAGGAAGATAATAAACCTGCAGAAGAAGTTAAGACAACAGCGGCACCTGTTCCGCCGGTGAAAGAAGTACCGAAGGCAGCAGAAGGAGCTGTAGTTGCAGCGTCTGTAGCAGCAAGTGTGCCTGCACCGCAGCCGGTGAAGAAGGAGGAAGAACTCCAGGCAACTGTCCAGGCAGTACCTGCGCCGCCTGTCAGAAAGCAACTTCGTAGAAATCCGCTTCCGAAAGAGACCGTTGAAGCAACGAATAATCAGGTGGTTGTACCTGTGCCTGTTGTAGAGGAACAGCCTGTATTAAATGCGGTTGTAAACACAGAAATGCCGGTTGCACAGCCGGTCGTAGCTGCGGCAGAACCTGAAGTAGCAGTGGTATCGCAGGAAGCTGAAATTCACGTATCCAGATCAAGAAGTATTTGGGATGATGTAGAGTATGCAGAGGCAACTGCTGCAGTAAAGACAGCGCCTATCCGTTTTAAGTCTGTAGAGGAAGCGCATGCGGCTGTAAAGGGAGGCAATCTTGAAAATAAAGCTGATAAAAAGGCTGAGAATAAGATTGAAGCGGCTGTAGTTGAAGAAAAAGAAACCAAGGCTGAGGAAGTAAAGGAGAAAACTTCCGAGAAAAAGAAATCTACCAAAAAGAAAGCAACTGCAACAAAAGAAGAAACAGTTGAAACTATAGTTAAATCTGAAATGGAAGAGACTACAGAAGTAAAGAAGCCTTCAAGAACCAGACGTAAAAAAGCAGTAGAAGAAACTGTAACTGTTGAGAACGCAGAAACAGCTGTAATTGAAGAAGTAGCAGATACAAAGGTTTCAGAGGAACAACCTGTAGAATTGAAGAAACCTTCACGTAGCAGAAGAAAGAAACCTGTTGAAGCAAGTAGCGAGAGTTTAGAAGTAAAAGAAGAAATGGTTGAATCTGAGAAGTCGGATGAGATAAGCAAAGAAACTGTTGAAGCTGAGAAAACTAACGCGGTAATTGCGGAAGCCGTTGTTGTGAATGCGCAACCGGCAGAAACAAAGAAACCTTCGCGCAGCAGAAGAAAGAAACCTGTTGAGACTGTAGAAGTGGCTTTGGAAGAAGTAAAAACGGAAGTCGTAGAAGAAGTAGTTGAAGATGTAAAAGTTGAGATAGTAGAGGTAGTTGTCGCAGAAGAAGCAAAGTCTGAAGCTGTAGTGGAAGAAATTGCAGAAGAAGCAAAGGCTGAGGTTGCAGTAGAAGAAATTGCAGAAGAAGCAAAGTCTGAGGTTGCAGCAGAAGAAAATGCTGTAGAAGAGAAGTCTGAAACAGTAGTTGAAGAAATTTCAGAAGAAGTGAAAGCTGAAACTGTAGCGGAAGAAATCGTAGAAGCGGTTAAAACTGAAGTAGCAGAAACAATCGAAGAAGTTGTGACTGAAGCTGCACCGGAAGTGGTTGAAGATGTAAAAGTAGAAAAATCAGAAGAAAAAGTTGAAGAATCTGACGTGAGAAGAAATTATCATTCTACATCAGGCAAGACAATTGCGGGAAGAACTGCATCGCGTAGGGTATCAAACGACAGACACTCTTCAAACAGAAGAAAAGTTGAGGATAATAACAAGAAAGTTTCCAACGTCGGCAAAGAAGCAATGGTTGGAAACATGAAGGGAACTGTTATTAAATCAAACGTTATTCAAAAAACACCTGATAATAATTCGTCAAACAAGAAAAACAAACGTTAAAAATAGCTGAGAGGTTTTGAAATGTCGCAGGAACAGGATAAGGCAAAGATTTTAGAAGCCGTAAAAGAATATTGTGAAAAATATCATATGTCGAAACCTGATTATGCAGAAGGCGACAGAATATCTTATGCTGCACGCGTATATGACAGCGAAGAAATGACCAATTTAGTTGATAGTTGTTTAGACTTTTGGTTGACGTCAGGACCTTATACTGATGAATTTGAAAAAGGCCTGGCGAAATACTTAGGTGTGAGATATTGTTCACTGGTTAATTCAGGTTCGTCGGCAAACTTGCTTGCTTTTATGACGCTGACATCACCGCTTTTGGGTGACAGACGAATCGAAAGAGGCGACGAAGTAATTACGGTGGCAGCAGGGTTCCCGACTACGGTAGCACCTATTGTTCAGTACGGCGCAGTACCGGTGTTTGTGGATATTACTATTCCCGGGTTGAATATTGATGTAACGCAGTTAGAGTCTGCGTATTCAAACAAGACCAAAGCTGTAATGTTGGCACATACCTTAGGTAATCCTTTTGATATTGTTGCTGTCAAAGCATTTTGCGAGAAGCATAATTTATGGTTAATTGAAGATAATTGCGACGCACTTGGAACGGAAGTGATGATAGAAGGCGAGTGGAAGCAGACCGGTACAATCGGTGATATCGGTACATCCAGTTTTTATCCCCCGCACCATATGACTATGGGGGAAGGAGGCGCCGTTTATACGAATAATTCTCTTTTAAATAAAATTATCCGTTCCATGAGAGACTGGGGAAGAGAGTGCAGTTGTCCTTCCGGTGTGGATAATCTTTGCGGCCATCGTTTTGAAGGTCAGTTTGGTGAGTTGCCGAAAGGATATGATCACAAATATGTGTATTCGCACTTGGGTTATAATCTTAAGGCCACGGATATGCAGGCGGCTATTGGTTGTGCGCAACTTAAAAAGATGCCGGAGTTTGCAAGACGCAGAAGAGAAAATTTTGAATTTTTATACAATGAGTTAAAAGATTTGGAAGAATTTTTATATTTGCCGAAGGCACAGGATGGTTCCAATCCCAGTTGGTTTGGTTTCCCCATTACCTGTAAAGAAGGTGTAAGCAGAGCAGAAGTCGTAAATGCATTGGAAAGCAATAAGGTGCAGACGCGAATGCTGTTTGCCGGTAATTTAATTAAACATCCTTGTTTTACCAATCTTCCCAACGGCGGAAAAGAGTATTATCGTGTTGCGGGCGATTTGGCAAATACGGATGTTGTAATGGAGAGAACTTTTTGGATTGGGGTATATCCCGGAATGACGGAAACTAAGCTTAAGTTTATGGCGAAGTGTATACGGGAAGGTATTAAAAATTGCCAAAAGAAATAGTTCTCGGGAGAACAGAATCATGTGTACGTTAAAATTATTAGACTGTACATTACGTGACGGCGGATATTTGAATGATTGGGAATTCGGTTACGATGAAATTATTACGGTATTCGAACGTTTGGTGAGTGCAGGAATTGATATCATTGAAGTGGGTTTTATAGACGAACGAAGAGTCTATGACCGTAACAGAACCATATTTCCGGATGTAAAATCCATCAACCGTACCTTTGAGGGAATTGATGCCAAAGAGTCTATGGTGGTGGGTATGATTGACTATGGTACCTGTTCCATAGAGAAGGTGATACCGGCAGAAGAAAGTTTTCTGGACGGTATCCGTGTGATTTTTAAAAAGCATATTATGAGAGAGGCATTGGAGTTCTGCTCGAAGTTGAAGGCATTAGGATACCGTGTTTTTGTGCAGGCGGTATCCATTACCAGTTATGATGACGCGGAATTTGCGACACTTTTGAAACTGGTAAACGAAGTGGAGCCCTATGCCTTTTCCATTGTAGATACCTACGGCCTTTTGCATAAAAATCAGTTGATTCATTACTTTGAGATGGCCAATGATTCTTTGAAACAAAATATATCGTTGGGATATCATTCACACAATAATTTTCAATTGGGATATGCAAATTGCATAGAATTGGCAGAAAAGAAAATAGAGCGCAATTTGTTACTGGATGGTTCTTTGTATGGTATGGGAAAAGGCGCCGGCAATACACCGATTGAATTGCTTGCGATGTATATGCGCGAGAATCGCGGCGCGAATTATCATATAAGTCAGTTGTTAGAGGCGATTGATGTTACAATACAGGATTGTTTCAGGATGACACCCTGGGGATACAGTCTTAAATTCTTTATTGCGGCATCTAATGATTGTCATCCGAATTATGTGGCGGCATTGATGGAAAAAAAGAAATTATCGGTAAAGTCTATCAATGAAATTCTGGCAACCATACCGAAGGAACAGAAGTTACTCTATAATAATGAATTGATTGAGGAATTGTACAGGGATTACCAGGCGATTTCCTATGATGACAATGCTGAATTATGTAAACTTGTTTCTGAATGGAAAGACAGGAATATATTATTTGTAGCCCCGGGAAAAAGAGCCGGTGAAGTTGCTGCGATAAACGATTATCGTGAGAAAAATGAAGCGATTGTAGTTTCGGTAAATTTCATTCCTGAAAACATAATTCCGGATTATGTTTTTATGAGTAATGCTAAAAGATATGTAAAACTGGCGGGAAAACTATCTGAAACATTGAGAGAAGAAAGAAGCATCAAGACAATTGCAACATCTAATGTTACCAGGGCCCGGGGAAGATTTGATTATGTGCTGGAATATGAGAGTCTTTTGGATGAAGATGCTTTGATTAAAGATAACCCCATATTTATGTTGTTAAAGTTATGTAAACTCGCTAGTGCCAAAGAAGTTGCTTTGGCCGGATTTGACGGGTACGAAAAATGTGCAGATACAAATTATGTAAACCCTAATATGGAATATGTATTCAGCAAAGAAAAGGCAGAAGTATTGAACGAAGATACTGCAGAAGGCATTAAAAGAGCAGGTTTACCGTGTCCTATTGTTTTTGTAACGAAGAGCTTGTATGAAAGGTTTTTTATATAAAAATGAAAAAGAAAGTTGCACAAATTATTGCCGATTTTATGGTGGCGAAAGGTGTTAGCCATATTTTTACGGTTACAGGTGGGGGTGCTATGCATTTAAACGATGCTTTTGGACATCACCCTAAATTGAATTGCATATATAACCATCATGAACAGGCTTGTTCGATTGCGGCAGAAGGCTATGCACGTTTCTCGGGCAAAATTGCTTGCGTTTGTGTAACAAGTGGCCCCGGCGGAACCAACGCAATTACCGGTGTCTTGGGTGGCTGGCAGGATTCTGTTCCCATGTTTGTTGTATCGGGGCAGGTAAAAAGAATTACTACAACCGAATATACGGACATACCGTTGAGACAATTGGGAGACCAGGAGTTTCAGATCACAGATAGTGTTGCTAATATGACAAAATACGCAGTTATGTTAACCAATGCTGAAGATATTTTATATCATCTTGAGAAAGCGTGGTTTCTGGCAAACCACGGTCGCAAAGGCCCTGTTTGGTTAGATGTTCCTTTGGATATTCAGGCGGCAGAAGTAGAAGAAGATACTTTACGTCATTTTGATGAGAGAGAAGAAAGAAATGCTGATTTCTGGAAAGGAACAGCGCAGGCAAAAAATGCAAAGTTACAGCAGGTTTTGTCTGCTGATTCACCGGAATGGAAGGATGAATATGCAGAACAGGTATTGATAGCATTAAGGAAGGCGAAAAGACCGGTTATTCTTGCAGGTACCGGTATTCGTTTGGCAGATGCGCATGAAGAACTTTTAGAATTTATTGATGCATTAAAAATACCTGTAGTTACTGCATGGAACGCGCACGATTTATTGTGGGAAGGGCATCCTTATGATTGTGGACGCCCCGGAACGGTAGGAACACGTGGCGGTAATTTCGTAATTCAAAGTGCGGATTTGGTTATTATTCTTGCTTGCAGAATGAACATCCGGATGATTAGTTATCAGTGGGAACATTTTGCCAAAGATGCCGTTAAAATATGGGTTGAAATCGACAAGAATGAATTATGTAAACCAACAATCAAACCGGAAATTCCTATTCATGCAGATGTCAAAGATTTTTTGGTTAACATAAATAATTTAATTAAGAAGGAAAACTTTACTTGCGAGTTTATGCAGGCGGACTGGCTTCCCTGGTGTAAAGATGTTCAGAAACAGTATCCGGCAGTAAAGCAGGAATTTTATGAAAAAGAGAAGTTAAACCCTTATGTTTTTATCAAAGAACTGACTCATCGATTGTCTGAAGATACGGCAGTGGTTTGCGGTAACGGAAGTGCCTGCGTTATAACATTCCAGGCTGCTGAAATCAAAAAAGGACAGAGATATTTTACAAATTCCGGATGTGCGGCTATGGGATACGGTTTTCCGGCAGCAATCGGTGTTGCAGTGCAGGGCGGAATGAAGAATACGGTTTGTATCGACGGAGACGGAAGTTTTCAGATGAATATGCAGGAATTGCAGACCGTTGTGCAGAATGAGTTGCCTATCAAAATTATAATTCTTAATAATAATGGCTATCACTCTATTCGTCAGACACAAACCAATCTTTTCAAGGGAAGAGAATTGGTAGGAGTGTCAGGAAGTAACGGAATCAGTTTTCCGGATTTGGAGAAATTATCCTATGCGTATGGTATTCCCTACGTAAGAATTGTAAGTGTTGACGATTGTAACACTAAACTGGAAGATGTGCTTACAGCAAACGGGCCAATTGTGATTGAGGCAGTAGTGGATGAAAAGCAGAATTTTGAACCAAAGCTATCTTCTAAAGTGCTACCGGATGGAACGATGGTGTCACCACCGATTGATGATATGTTTCCTTTTTTAGATAGAGACGAATATGAAACCATAAAAATGATAACAAAGTAATTAGATATAGGTGATATGTTAAAAATTAGCGTAGTAATTCCAATTTATAATGCAAAAAAATATATTGATAAACAGATTGAAAGTATATTTGCTCAAACGATGTCTGAATGGGAGATGCTTTTGGTAGACGACGGTTCTACAGATGGTACACGCGAAGTGTTGGAAGCGTATGCGGCAAAAGATAATCGAATTAAAATAATCAGCCATAATTCAAATAGGGGTGTAGCAGGAGCCCGCAGAACGGGCTGGCTGAATGCAACCGGAGAATATATATGTTTTTTTGATGCGGACGATTGGGTAGAATCAAATACATTAGAAGAATTGTATTGTTTGGCAGAAGAAAAGGAAGCTGATATTGTCTGTTTTGCTTATATGGAAGAATATGCTGACAGAAGCAAAAGATTTCATTTTAAAGACAGGGAAGAGGTAACATATACTGAAAAAGATGCAATTCGAGAATTGCACGGGCGAAAGAATATACAACCTCATGCATGGAATAAATTATACCGAAGATGTTTGTTTGAAGACAGTATGTTTGTTAGGGATAGTTTATTGGGTGAAGACTACGGAATGCTGATTGAACTTTTTCAAAGAGCAAATAAGATTGTTCAGACGGACAGAACATATTATCATTATGTTTTACGTCAAGGGAGCTCGTTGGATATAGGGTTTAGCACGTTTTATCAAAAAGGCTATTATTATTATCAAAAATATGAGCAGAGACTTTTGGCGCAGTATCCTGAATACCAAAAAGAAATCCGGAGCTATCATTTAATTGAGCAGATGGCAATTGTAGTATCTATGTTTAAGAATAATTCTTATGATCATGTTATTCGTAAGGAAGTAATAAAACGGGTGCGAAAAAGTCTGGGATTGTTGGTGTTTGGAAAAAATATTGCGTGGAAATTCCGAATTTCCGCAATTGCAATAAGTGTTCATTATAAAATTCTGAAGAACGGTTATCTTTTGGTGTACCGAAAACAGCGAAAGAGTCGTAAGAGTTTTTGATACCGGTATGGAGTTAAAGCATAAATGAGGGAATTAGTCAGTATTATTATTCCTGCGTATAATGCAGAGAAATGTATTGGGCGTTGCCTGAAATCAGTTTTGGGACAAACTTACACGGAATACGAAATTATTATTGTTGATGATGGCTCTACAGACCGAACCGGTCTGATACTAAAGGAGTATGTCGAAAGATATCAGAATATATATGTATATAATACAAATCATCAGGGAGTGTCTGCTGCAAGAAACAAAGGTTTAGAAATGGCGCGAGGAAATTTCATTGCTTTTGTAGATGCCGATGATGAAATTTTACCATGTTACTTGGAGAGATTGTTTGATATTTTACAAAAAAGCCGGGCGCAAGTTGCAGTGTGTGGAATAAAACATATTAACAGCAATGATAGTTATGTAAACCAAGAGAGGGTTTGTAGTAACATAAAAGAAAAAATAACGGTTCAAACGGGGAGGGCATTTTTATTAAAAATGGAAGAGCCGTTACGTTATGAGAAGACGGCTGTGTGCTGGAACAAATTATATAAAAAAGAAGTTTTTGAAAATATGCAATATCCTAAGGGGCGGATTTACGAGGATTGTGCATTGATGCAGGATATTTTATATCCGGTTGATACTTTGGTCGAGACGGAAGAAGTATTATATATTTATCATACGGAGACCATGGGGATTACAAGATCAACTTATAGTAAAGAACATCTTGATGAAGTGATATTTGCCAAAAGGCGAATGCGTTTTTTTGGAAAAAGAAAAGAAAAAGGGCTGTATATTTTAGCTCGAAAACAATATTGTATTGCACTTTTAAAGCATTATTACTTATTAAAGAAAAGTAATATAGCTACTCCTCAAAAGATTATAAAGCTTCGCAAAGAGCAGAAGCGGTATTTAAAGGGATTTGAATGGAAAAGGTGTTTACCGTTTATGGTACGTTTGGTTTTTGAAATGGGCAGATATTTGCCATTTCTGAGTGGTTGGCTTATTGTTTTTTGGGATTGTTTTCTGGAAAGAAGATTTCGGGAAAAAGCATAGTAGGAGAGCAGTTATGCAGAATGAATTAGTAAGTATCATAATACCGGTATATCAGTCTGCAAAGTACCTTGAGCGGACAGTGTTGTCTGTCTTGGCACAAACGTATCGACCAATAGAGATTCTGTTGATTGATGACGGCTCTACGGATTCTGGCAAAGAAATTTGTGATAAGTTAGCCAAGCAGAATAAAGAAGTTTCTGTGTTCCATAAGGAGCATCGAGGAGTATCAGCTGCAAGAAATTACGGAATTCAAAAAGCAAAAGGCAAATATATACAGTTTGTGGATGCCGATGATGAAGTGTTACCGGGTATGATAGTAAAGCTGGTTCAGGCGATACAAAGCAGCGGGGCATATGTGGCAGTGTGCGGTTATGAAATTATAGAGAAGAGCAGAATAAAGAAAGAGTGTATTTTGGAATTACACAATACTGCGCGTATATTTGAGAAACGAAATGTATATGAAATAATAAAAAATAATCTTTTAAGTGTGGTATGGAATAAGTTATATGTTCGTGAGAACATCCGACATTTTTTTAATGAAGAGCTTGTTCTTTGCGAAGATAGTGTATTTGCTACACAATATTTCCGGGATAATCCACGCATGGTATATTGTTCTGAAATATTATATCGTTATCACCAAAATTCAGACCATTGCAGAGTAAAAGGTCGCAGAGTTTTAGGATATACAGGCATTAAGGCCTATTATCTTAATAATCTGAAACTTATAAAAGAAATAACAAATAAAACAAAAAGAACGGATGCATTGCAACATATTCGGAAAGTCTTCTTTTACGGAGTATATACTTATATTTTTGAGGCATTACCTTATAGCGGATTAAGACGCGATGAGGCAGTTGCGTTGGCAGAGTCTGTTATGAGAGATAAAGTTTATATTAAAAATATATATGGTTTAAAAAAATTATATTTTAAGGAAAAATGTTACCGATTTGCATCAAAAGTGCAAAGCGGCAGGTTATTATATTTTCTGATTTGTTGCAGAAAAGGACTTTTGCGTAAAGGATAATAATATGTGTAAAAGTATAAGACATAGGCTTCCCGGAGGATATCTTTACGAGAAGAAAATGATATACAACAGGATTGCAAAGGCATTTCCGGAAGATAAGTTGGCGACGTTTTTATACGAAATATGGAGATACCGATATTGGCATTTGTTTCGAAGTTTTGATGAGGAAGAAGCATTTAGACAATTATTTCCGGAGGGGATTTTTTGTGTGGGAGAACAAAGATTTTTACTTCCGAAGAAAGAAGATATAGATACTTTTTTATGGGAATATCCGGATTTGATTATGCCACTTATGGTATCGGATTATAAATACGACACAATAAAAGGTCTATTTGACGAAGGACCGTATGAATTAAATGAAAAAATAACTGTGGAAAATGGAGACATTGTAATTGATTGCGGTGCGAATCTTGGCTGTTTTTCTGCTGCAGTTGCCAATAAAGCAAAGCATGTTTACGCTTTTGAACCGGCTGAACAATTGTGTGAAGCATATTTAGAACCGCTTAAAGAGTTGCATCCGAACATAACTATTATAAAAAAAGGATTAGCGGCACAAAGCGGAGAAAGAGTATTTCGATTTTATCCGAATTCCAGTGGTTCCTCTTGTTTGAGTACAGGAAATATGCGTATTGAGAAAGAAATGCAAATGTGTATTGAAACCTCTATTTCCTGCGTGTCCTTGGATGATTTTGTGGAAAGTGAAGGTTTGGAACGGGTTGATTTTATCAAAGCGGATATTGAAGGCGCGGAACGGGAACTTTTACAAGGCGCTGAAAGAACTTTGAAAAGATTTGCACCGAAAATATCAGTTTGCACCTATCATTTACCTGATGATAAAGAGGTTTTGGAAAAAATAATTAAGACAGCAAACCCTAATTATACGATTTGCCATATGTATAAAAAATTGTATGCATATGTAAAAAAAGATTAGTAGGAGAGAACAATGGAAATCAGCATAATAATGCCTGTCTATAATGAAAAATCTTTTTTGAGTCACAGCATTGAGTCTGTCTTGAACCAGACGTTTCAGGATTGGGAACTGATTATTGTTGATGATGGTTCTTTGGAAGATATTTATGCAAATTGTGAAAGCTATTTAAAGCAAGATAGAAGAATAAGTTTTCACAGACAAAAACATGCAGGCCAGGCAACTGCAAGAAATTATGGTTTGTCATTGGCAAAAGGTAAATACATAGCTTTTTTGGATGCAGATGACTGTATGCATCCTTTGTTGCTGGAACAATTGTACAAAGACATTCAATCCACAGGATTAAGGATGGCAGTGTGTGATTTTACATCCGATGAATTAAGTTTTAAGAAAGTACCGTATGAAATGCGTACGCCTGATATTTGGGATGTATCAAAAGACAGTATTGATGTGAAAGCGGCAATAAAAAAAGATAACGTGTATTTATGGAATAAGCTGTTTGAGAAAAAACTGTTTGAAGATGTAAAATTTGCGGATGGGCGATTTTATGAAGATACTGCCATTATGCATCGACTGTTTCAAAACGCCGGACGTATTTCCTATAATGCAAATATTTTGTATTTTTATTATCAAAATCCCCAGGGAACAATTCATACTTTTGATGAAAAGAAAATAATGGATTGTTTGTGGGCGCATAGGCAGAGAATTCATTTTTATTGTTCGCGAAGATATCTAAATGATTTAAAACATGTTGCACATACTTTTCTGTATATCGCATATGACTTGTATGCAGAAGGTGTGGAAAAATGTGATACGAATAAAATCTATCTTAGAAAAAAGATAAGATGGTATGTCAAAAAAGTATTTCAAAAATATAATTTGGAAGAACATTTTCCTTTTCACGGAAAATTGCGTTTGCACATTTTTTTATATTATCCGCGGTTGTTTGAAGCGGGCTTGTATTTCCGCCAAAAGGTTAAAAGGATTAATCGTTTATGGACTTGTTTGCATAGCAAATAAAAAGGCGATTCACATCTGTTGAAGCAGGACCCGTATAAGGAGCAATCCGATTCGGTAATTTATTACCGTCAAGAACATAAACGCGAAAACCTATATTTTGTAATTGTTTCAGAAAGTCAGTTCCGTATAGACGCAGATGATCTGTCTGTCCATAATATTTCTTTCTAAGGGAAGGCGTTTTAATTGCTTTTAGAGAGAAAGTTTTCTTAAATGACAGATCCATTGGAACGGAAAGAATTGCATAACCGTCAGAGGTTAGAACCCGTCGGATTTCTTCTAAAGCTTTTTGATCATTTTTAACATGTTCCAATACATGATGGCAGATTAACAAATCAACAGAATTATCCGCAAAACTGAGATTTGTCAGGTCTTCTTTTATATGTGCATTGGAATCATATAAATCCGCAGATGTATAAGAAATGCGATGATGATTAAAATATGTCTTTTCGCCTTGGAGCATACCAAAAATAACAATTTTTTTATTGCGGATGAGTTTGGGATGCTTTTGAAAAAAATATGCCATCATTCGATGTCTGGGGAGCGAATTGCAGTAGGGACATTGAATGGATTTGTGGTGATGCACAAAGAGCTTAGGATTCATAGAGGGTATACTTTTGTATTCATAATGCATAAAACGGCGTAGTGAATGCCCGCAGCAGGGGCAGTAGAAGGAATTGCCGGGGAAGTAGACTTTTTTCATTAGAAAAAGAATAAATTTACGGCAAAGAATTTTGGCTGTATTCATTTTTCTCTGTATTATTTTTCGTATAGCCATTATTTTCTCCATTTTATAACAAGATAATATTTGATAAAGGTAAGCGGGACCATTATGAAACCATAATAATGTTTCAGTATTTTGCCGGATTCCATCCAGACTTTTTTGCGATTTGCAGCTAAACTTGTAAGACCTGTTGTGTCATAGTCTGCAATTATTAAAGGAATATGTAAAATCTTCTTTTGCGATCGGAATGTATAAATTAACCAGTCTCGGTCAGCGCCATAAGGAAACTGTTGTCGAAAAGGATATTCTGTTAATGTTTTTTTATGGGCAAAAATGCTCTGATGACAAATCATTTTACCGGATTTAAAAAAATGATTGCTTAGTTTGTCCGGTTGTATAATCGGATGATTTGGAAGGAAAAGAATATCTCCGTACAGAATATCCGGATTTTGTGTCGTAAGAGCCAGATTTACCTGCTCTAAAACATCTGAACTATGCAATTGATCTCCGGCACCCAAAAACAGGATATATTCACCTTCGGCCAGGGAGATACCTTTGTTCATTGCATCATAAATGCCGTTGTCTTGGTCAGAATAGAACGCAAGATGGGGAAGTTGTGAGATATATTGTGTTATTAATTCCTTCGTTGAGTCAGTAGAGAGATTATCTATAATGAGACATTCGAAATTACGGTAAGTTTGCATAGCAAGTGATGATAAAGTGATATGTAGTTTGTTTCCTGCATTCATAGTCGGAATAATAATTGAAAATTGCATATAGAAGTCTCCTACATTGATACTTACAAACATTATAGTCACTCGCACTTCTAAAAGCAACTGATATTGAAGGCATAAGGGTATCAATAATGTATAAATTGTAATCAAAAAATAAGTGAAAATAAAGTAACTGTGATAAAATGAAAGAAGGATTTTATGCAGACCAAAATACAAAAAAAGAAAGTGATTTTGACCGGGGCTACCGGAGTGATTGGTGCGGCTGTTATCAGACAATGCATAAAACGCGGTTGGGATGTATGTGCAGTTGTCCGACCGCAATCGTTCAAAAACAAATATATTGAGGAAACAGGAGCTGTGATTGTTCCTTGTGATTTGGAAGAAATAAAAACATTAAAAGATAATGTTTTTTGTCAAAATGCAGATTATTTTATTCATCTTGGTTGGGTAGGGACCCAAAAGGCAGCAAGAGAAGACAGGGAAGTTCAGCAAAAAAATATTACATATACTGTAAATGTCTGTGAAGTTGCAGCACAGCTTGGCTGTCAAACATTTGTGTTTGCCGGAAGTCAGGCAGAATACGGTAGGCTGGAAGGTTGTATGACACCGGATTCTCCTGAGAATCCTACAAGTGAATATGGCAAGGCTAAATTGTGCGCAGGGATGCAAATGAAAGAGTTATGTAAACAATTCGGAATGCGCCATATATATGCGAGAATACTAAGTGTATACGGCCCTTGCAATGAATTAGATACAATGATTATGTCAACTATTATACAGTTATTAAAAGGACAATCTCCTATGTTTACCAAGGGAGAGCAGATGTGGGATTATCTTTATAGTGATGATGCGGCAAGAGCTTTGTTGCTTCTGGCAGAAGATGGAAGAAGTGAGAGAATTTATTGTATCGGCAGTGGTGTAGTCCGACAATTAAAAGAATATATGGAATGTATCGGTAAGGTAATAAATCCTAAAATATCTCTTGGAATTGGTGAACTTCCTTATGCACCGAATCAGGTAATGGAGTTGTATGCGGATATTACTGCGTTGCAGGAAGATACCGGTTTTATTCCGGAGATAGGTTTTGAAGAAGGCATTCGACTTACGACGGAGTGGATTGTTTCAAACGGCTTGGACAAGGAGTAGCCTATGGGTAATTGCATTATATGTAAAAGAAAATTGAATAACCCTGCTTTTGTTTTTGACAGTATGCCTGCTGCGGCTCAGAATATGCCGAACAAAGAACGACTGGAAAGTGATAAACCGGTTACCTTAGACTTGTTTCGGTGTAAAGGATGCGGACTGGTTCAGTTCGATATCGAACCGGTGGCATATTACAGAGATGTGATTCGGGCGACCCGTGTTTCGGACAAATTTCGCAAACTGCGTATGGAGCAGTACGCGCATTTTATTGATACCTGTAAACTGGAAGGGAAAAAGATAATAGAAGTAGGTTGTGGCGGCGGAGAATTTCTGGAGATTTTGCAGGAATTTTCCGTGGAGTCTTACGGAATAGAGAATAATGCTGCTTTGGTACAAAAAGCTTATGAGCTTGGCTTGAATGTGGAACAGGGGTTTATTGAAAATGAAGATACGATTCTTTCCAATGGGCCTTTTGATGCGTTTATTTCTTTTAATTTCTTGGAACATCAACCCAATCCTGTAGGTATGTTGCAGGGAATCTATGAGAATCTTACAGAGGATGGTGTTGGCCTTGTTACCGTTCCGAGTTTTGAATATTTTCAGGAACATGGTTCTTATTATGAATTTATAAGAGATCATATTTCTTACTATACAGAAGATACATTGAAGCGTCTTCTTAACATATGCGGTTTTGAAGTGTTGGAATGCAAACGGTTTAATCTTGATACCATAGAAGTCATTGTAAAAAAGCGAAAAGAGGAAAGTCTTGTAAATTATCAGGAGCAACAGGTTCTGATGAATCGCAAAATGGAAGAAACACTTAGAGACTTTTCTTCGGAAGACCGGATTTATGTTTGGGGAGCCAGTCACCAGGGATTTACTCTTTTATCTACCTTGGACTCTTTACGAAGGGTAGATAAAATTATTGATTCTGCGGATTTTAAGTGGAATAAGTATTCACCGGTTTCACATATCGAAATTGTGTCGCCGGATATTTTGAAAGAGGAAACGCCGGAGTGCATTATTATTATGGCGCCGGGATATTCGGATGAAATATATCGCAGAATTTTGCAATTGAATCCCAATGTCGGGAAGATATTTACCGTTATTGGCGAAGACATTACAGAACTTAAGTAGGTGAGTATGAATAAAAGTGCAATTGTAACGGGAGCCACAGGTTTTATCGGAAGTTATCTTGTAAGAGAACTTTTACAAAACGGCTATCGCGTATGTGCTCCGGTTCGTAGGCCCGATAAATTAAAATCAATATTAAAAGAATTGTATCATCATCCGTACCTGCTTGTTGTAGAGGCAGATTTGGAAGAAAACTGGTCGGAGAAAATGCCGCAAAAGGATTTCAGTATCTTTTATCACTTGGGATGGAGCGGTGTAAACCGGGAAGAAATTGATGATGAAGAAATTCACAAAAAAAGTTTACATAATTCAATTAAGTGTTTAGAGATTGCTCATAAACTTGGATGTGACTGTTTCGTAAATGTGGGTTCTAAGGCTGAATATGGAAAGCAGGATTATGTACAGGATGAGAATGTTTTATGTAAACCCGAAAATGCGTATGGAAAGGCAAAACTGTCTTTTTATGAGTACGCACATGCATATTGTAAAAAGACAGGGATGCAATTCTATCATGCCAGATTGTTCAGTGTAATCGGCGTGGGAGATCACCCTTGGAGCCTGGTGTCTACGGCATGCAGAAAGTTTGCGGTGGGAGAAGAAATGCATTTTGGCTCCTGCCTGCAAAAATGGAATTTTACGGCAGTGGAAGATGTTGTAAAAGGATTACGCCTGTTGGCAGAGTGTGAAATTAAGACCGATGACCATGGTATATATAATATTGCCGGCAATGACACAAGGGTGTTGCGGGATTTTGTCCAAGAAATACATCGTATTTGTAACAGTCAAAGTTCAATGTATTTTTCGCAGGAGCCGACGAATGGTGATTTTATGAATCCATCAACGGAAAGAATTCGTAAACTTACGGGGTGGAAAGAAGATTATACATTTGAGGAAAGTATAAGGAGAATTCTGAAAGAATATAACAGAAAAAAAACAAATCATCATAAAGAAAACAACGAAGGGAGGAACTGCCCATGAAAAAAATCAGCGTACTGATACCTTGTTATAACGAGGTGGAAAATGTGGTTCCCATGAGTGAAGCAGTAACAAATATTTTGGAAAAAGAGCTTTCGTCTTATGATTATGAATTGGTGTTTATCGACAATTGTTCTACGGATGGAACCAGAGATAATTTGGAAGAAATATGTGCTAAAAATAAAAAAATCAAGGCGATTTTCAATGTAACCAATTTCGGGCAATTTAACTCGCCTTTTTATGGAATGTGTCAGACTACGGGTGATTGCACTATATCCATGTGCTGTGATTTTCAGGATCCGGTGGAGATGCTTCCTCAGTTTGTAAAAGAGTGGGAAGACGGTTATAAAATCGTCAGTGCCATAAAAACATCCAGTAAAGAGAATCCGTTTATTCGTTTGCTTCGAACCATATATTATAAAATGATTCGAAACATGTCCGATGTAAAAATGATTGAACATTTTACCGGTTTTGGTTTGTATGACAAAACTTTCATCGATTTATTGCGTCAGTTGGACGATCCTATGCCTTTCCTGCGGGGAATTGTTGCGGAGTATGGTTTTAAGCGTAAAGAAATCGAATATCAGCAGGCAAAAAGAAGAGCAGGAAAAACAAAGAATAATTTTTATACTTTGTATGATGCGGCTATGTTAAGCGTTACCTCTTATACGAAAGTAGGCTTGCGACTTGCTACCATTCTTGGTTTTGTTTCTTCCGGCGTGAGTTTATTGATTGCTTTAGTATATTTGATTTTAAAACTGGTGAATTGGTATAATTTCCAGGCCGGTTATGCCCCTATGATTATAGGTATTTATGTACTGGGTTCTTTACAGCTGTTTTTTATCGGTTTGTTGGGCGAGTATATTTTGAACATTAACAGCCGTGTGATTCACAGACCCCTGGTTGTGGAAGAGAAGAGGATTAATTTTGATGAGTGAATTTAAGGCCGGAGTGGTATTGGTTACATATAACAGAATAGATGAATTAAAGAAATCACTTCCCTGTTATGAAAATCAAACATTAAAACCGGTATATATCATTGTAGTGGATAACCATAGCAATGATGGAACGGATGCGTATTTAAAGGCGTGGAGTGAGACTCCGAGTACTTATGAGAAGATTGTCATTACCTTGCCGGAGAACAGAGGCGGCAGTGGTGGTTTTTATGCCGGCTTAAAAGAAGCACAGGAAAGATGTGATGCAGATTGGATATGGGTAGCGGATGATGATGCGTTTCCTGAATTGTATGATTTTGAAGAGGCTGCAAAATTTGTAAAAGAGCATACTGATTTAATGAAGGAGGTTTCTGCTTTCTGCGGCATGTGTGAATACGAGGGGAGAGTTGCTTCTATACAGCGTGCGCGATTAAGGCGGACTTTGTTTGGAATTCAGGAGATTCCGATTTCGGAAAAAGAGTTAAAAACCAAAGAATATCTGGAACTTGATTTGTACTCCTTTGTAGGAACTTTTATGAAAAGAGAGGCACTTTTGGCAGCTGGATTGCCCAGAGAAGATTTTTTTATCTACCTTGATGATTATGAGCATGCGGTACGTATGGGAAAACAGGGTAAATTAATCTGTGTGCCGGAAATTTTAATTCACCATAAGGATAATTATATGTATAACAGAGGTGTTTCATGGAGGGACTATTATGCCACCAGAAATGTTGTCATTATGTATAAAACACATTTTGACAAATATTCGTTACGAATGAGAATTTTAAGAAGACTTTTGATTGCATATACTTCCGGAAACAAAATGAAGATAAAAGTAATTAAAGAGGCTATTGCGGATGGTAAAGCCGATAAAACAGGAATTCACCCAGTGTATAAACCCGGATGGAAAGGGTAGAAGAGGTATACAGTAGTTATGTTAGAGAAGACGCAAGAAGAAATTATTCGGAGTTGGGGCGACTGTGATTTTACTCAACCGTTGGTTTCAATAAAATGTATTACATATAATCAAGAGGCTTATATCGGCATGGCTCTTGATAGTTTTTTAATGCAGGAAACTGATTTCCCATTTGAAGTAATTGTTCATGACGATGCTTCCACGGATAATACAGCAAAAATTATTTCTGAATATGAGAAGGCATATCCGCTTATCATAAAACCGATTTATGAGAGTGAAAATTTATATTCCAAGGATCAGAAGAAAATGAGCGATATTATTAATGCTCAACTTCATGGAAAGTATATTGCACTTTGTGAAGGGGATGATTATTGGTGTGATAAAGGAAAAATACAAAAGCAAGCGAATGCTTTGGAACAACATCCGGAATGCTCGGTGGCGTTATGTCGGGTACAGTTTATTGAAAAAGACGGAAATAAATTGAAAAAGACTGCACCAATGAAGGGGACTTTAGAGAAGAATATAGTAACTTTAGAAGACTATGCAAGAGAAGAATATGGGCAGGGACAATGGACTTTCCATACCTCAAGTTATTTTTATCGAGCATATTATCAAAAAGCATTTTATGAGGCGCGAAGGAAAGAATATAAAAATTTTCCTTATGGGGACATGCCGTTAATTATATATTTATTGTCTCAAGGAAATGGATTTTTTTTGCCGGATACAATGAGTTGTTACCGGACTTTTTCGGGAGGATACAATTCGTTTATCAAGGCCAATCCGCAGGTGGCCGTTAATCATTCGCAAAGACTGGTTCAGGCATTGTTGGATTTGGATCAGATGACAGGTGAAAAATATCATTCGTATATCATGAAAAAGATAGCTCGTGAAAATCTGATGCAATTTGGAAAACAGAATAGAAAAATCAAGTACTTTTTTGAATTGATTAAGTTTAAAAATATAAAAAATGCAGGTGTCAGATATGTGTGCTATGAATTTTTAACTAACCTGACTCCCGGTTTATATAAATTTTATACTCGATTGAGATATGGAAATAAAATTTGAGTTGGCGTAAGGGAAATAAAGGAAAAGAGTTTTAACATATGCAAAATGAACAGATTAAAACAGTAGCCATAAAGAATATTTTATGGAAATTTGCTGAGCGATGTGGAGCTCAATTTGTTAATTTAATAATTACGATTATTTTAGCAAGAATATTATTGCCTGAAGATTTTGGAATCATTGCACTCATTAACGTTTTCATTGTAATATTGAATGTGTTTGTTGATAGCGGAATGGCAAATGCATTGATTCAAAAAAAGAATGTTGATAATAAAGACTTTTCCTCGGTTTTTTATTTTAATATTTTTCAGGGGATTATAATTTATATACTCCTATATTTATTGGCACCCTTTATTGCAAGTTTTTATGAAAATGCAGATATAACGGCAATGATAAGAGTTGCAGGAACTGTTTTGTTGATATCCAGTATTAAAAATGTACAGCAGGCTTATGTTGCTAAAAAACTAATCTTTCAAAAATTCTTCTGGGCAACATTGATCGGCACCATAATTTCAAGCGTAATAGGGATATTGCTGGCTTATATGCACTATGGTGTATGGGCTTTGATTATCCAGAATGTATTAAATCAGTTAATAGATACAATTGTTTTGTGGATAATTGTAAAATGGAGGCCTGAAAAGTACTTTTCTTTTCGAAGAATTGGAGATTTATTATCTTATGGCATAAAATTGCTTTTTTCTGCATTAATCGATACGGTGTATAATAATTTTCAGGTTTTATTCATTGGAAAATATTATACAGAATCGGAATTGGCTTATTATTCCAAAGGGAAACAACTTCCGGGAGTATTGGTTATAAATATTAATTCGGCAATCGAGAGTGTATTGTTTCCGATTATGTCCGATGTGCAGGAAAACAGAGAAGAGTTAAAAAAAATAACACGTAATGTAATAAGTGCAAGCACCATTATATTGTGGCCTATATTGGCAGCAGTAATCGCGTCCGCAACAGAGGTAGTTACTGTTTTGTTGACGGAAAAATGGATTGACAGTGTGATTTTTTTGCAAATATTTTGTTTGTCTTATGCGTTATGGCCTATACATACTGCGAATTTGAGTGTAATTAAGGCATATGGAAAAAGTGATATATTTTTAAAACTGGAAATCCTTAAAAAAGCAATTGGATTAACAATATTACTACTTGTTTATGATAAGGGTGTTCATATGATTGCCGCCTCGGTATTGATAACGGGGCCTATTAGTGCCTTTATCAACTGGTTTCCGAATTCAAAAAATCTATCATATAGATTTTTTGAGTTGTTAAAAGATCTTTTACCTGCATTCGGAATGGCAGTTGCAGAGTTTATTGTTGTCTATTTATTATCTTTTTTGCCGTTGAATATTTATTTGAAATTTATTCTGCAAATTATGGTAGGGATGATAATATACATTCTTATGCTTTATTTTGTAAAAAGAAATTTATTCTTGGCTTTGTGCGGTTTTATGATAAAGCAAAATAAAAGATAGAGCAATTTTTTTGTTTATCAACTATCTACTTTGTACGCAGATTTAGACTTTGATGTTATTGATAAAGTGTGTGAAATCATACATCAGAAATAATGTTTTGAAGAAAATGGAGAAGAACTATGTATGATTATCTGATTGTAGGAGCTGGTTTGTTTGGAGCGGTATTTGCCTGTGAAATGACAAAAAAAGGGAAGACTTGTCTCGTGATTGAAAAGCGTCCTCATATCGGTGGTAATGTTTATACCGAAAAAATAGAAGGGATTGATGTGCATAAATATGGTGCGCATATTTTTCATACATCAAATAAAGAAGTTTGGAATTATGTAAACCAATATGCGGAATTTAATAATTATATTAATCAACCGGTTGCAAGTTATAAAGATGAATTGTATAATCTGCCCTTTAATATGAATACTTTTAGCAGAATGTGGGGAATCAAAACACCGCAAGAGGCTAAGAATATTATTGCATCTCAGATAGATGAATTGTACATTGAAGAACCTCAAAACCTGGAAGAACAGGCACTGAAATTGGTGGGAAAAGATGTTTATGAGAAGTTAATTAAAGGGTATACCGAAAAACAGTGGGGACGTCCTTGTAATGAACTTCCGGCATTTATAATTAAGAGACTTCCGTTAAGATTCCGGTATGATAATAACTATTTTAATGACAGATATCAGGGGATTCCCGTGAATGGTTATACCGAAATGATAAATCGTATTTTGGAAGGTGTGGAAGTGAGGGTTAATACGGATTATTTTGATTTTATTAATGAGAATCCGGGTATTGCCCATAAAACAATTTATACCGGTATGATTGATGAGTTTTTTGATTTTTGTTATGGGCATTTGCAATATAGAACTGTGTATTTTGAAACGGAAGTTCTGGATTGCGATAATTATCAGGGCAATGCAGTGGTAAATTATACGCATAAGGAAGTGCCGTATACAAGAATTATTGAACACAAACATTTTGTATTTGGGAATGGTGATAAAACAGTAATCAGTAAGGAGTTTTCTCGTGAGTGGAAACCGGGCATGGAACCCTATTATCCCATTAATGATGAAAAAAATAGTATGCTGTTGGAACAGTATCGGGCATTGGCTGCAGAAAGACCTGATGTTATCTTTGGTGGTCGTCTTGGCGAGTACAAGTATTATGATATGGACAAAGTAATTGAGGCTGCATTAAAGTGTGCGGAAGAATGTGTATAAAAGAGTAAGTGATGAAGTTAGATATTGGTTATTTCAAAAAATTAAATCAAATATTGAGCTTTGCGGGCAGAGGCAGGATGATTCTGGTTATGCTGGGGATTTTAATTGCTTCTGCTTTGGAGTTGTTGGGGGTATCTGTTATTTATCCCTTTATTGATTTGTTGCTTTCGGAACATGATGGAGTTACTTTGAGTATTATTTCTCCTTTGTGCGAACAAATCGGCTTAGAGCCCATATGGATGATAACTCTTTCGATTATTCTTCTTTATCTGGTAAAAAATACATATATTCTGCTTTATAACCGATTTGAAATCAGAACCTTTTATAAGCTTCAGCATGATTTGGCAACTAAGTTGATGCATTCGTATATGAGACAACCCTATACTTTTTTTCTGCGGGAGAATTCAGCGTTTTTGTTAAAAGGTGTGCAATGGGATGTGCCGCAGTTTTGTTCGGCATTAAGAAGTCTTATGGTAATTTATTCCCATTCATTGCTTGCACTGTTGTTAATTGTTTTTTTATTGGTGACAGATGTAAAACTAACCTGTATCGTTATTGCGGTGATTGGTGTATGTATGCTTTTCTTCTATTTGTGCTTTCGTAAAAAGGCACAATATTACGGTGATAATATGCAGGAGTGTTATAAGGAAATATACCAGTGGTCCGATGAGGCTTTGGGAGGAATTAAAGAAATCAAAATCATGCATCGGGAACCTTTTTTTATAAAAGGATTTGAATCAATTTATGAACGGTTTAGCGATGCTAACGGCAAGTTTGCTTTTATAAATCTGTTTCCACGATTAATTTTGGAAACGGTTTGTATTGCGGCTATTTTGCTGTTAATTACTGTAGAAATCAAGGGTGGTCAGAATGCTACGGAATACATTCCTACATTGTCGGTATTTGCTATGGCATTTTTTCGTATGTTTCCCCGAATTGGTGAGATTAGTACGAGCTACAATAATATTATGTATTCAAAAGCATCAGTGGAAGATGTTCATGAGATATTAAATCGTGTAAAGCGTGAAGTAGAACCCGAGGGAATTATTGATACCGGAGAACCGGTTTCTTTCGAGCAGGAATTAAGTATAAAAAACTTATCTTATGCTTATGAAGCAGAAGAACGAAAAATATTAGATAATCTAAATTTTTCAGTAAGAAAAGGAAGTGCTGTTGCCTTTACGGGGGCATCCGGTGCCGGAAAAACCACATTGATTCATTTGCTTTTGGGCTTGCTTAAGCCTACGGAAGGCGCCGTATATTGTGATGATACGGATGTTCATGGAAACAGTGGTTTTCGTCATAAAATCGGATATGTGCCTCAGATGATATTTATAGCCGATGATACAATACGAAATAATGTGGTGTTTGGTGCGCATCCTTATGACGAAAGCAAGGATGAAGAAGTATGGGCTGCTTTGGAAGAGGCGAAAATAGCAGAATTAGTAAGAAGCTTTCCGGAAGGGTTAAATACCACCATTGGAGAAAATGGTGTCAGATTGTCCGGTGGTGAGCGTCAGCGTCTTGGTATTGCCCGGGCATTATATCACAAACCTGAGATTTTAATTATGGATGAGGCCACTTCTTCATTGGATCAAGATACGGAAAAGGCAATTATTGAAGCTATTGCATATTTGAAGGGTAAAAAAACATTAATCATTATCGCTCACAGATTTTCTACGATTCAAGATTGTGATATAATATATAAGGTTGAAAACGGAGGTATTCAAAAAATATCTTACAGTGAGTTACAGCAGGGACAATAAGAGGAAACGAATATGAAAGCAATTATTTTAGCAGGTGGACTTCCCAGTACAATCAGTGATGTAAAAAGCGGTATTCCGAAGCCAATGGCAGAAATCGGTGGCAGACCGCTTCTTTGGCATATCATGAAATTATATGCTCATTATGGTTTTCGTGAATTTATTGTTTGTGGCGGATATAAGGTTAACATAATTAAGGAATATTTTAAGGATTTTTATATCTATCAGTCAGATATTACTGTGGATTTGGCCAGCAATGAAATCATTATTCATAATAAAAGAACTGAAGACTGGAAGGTAACCGTAGTGGATACCGGAGTGGAAGCAACTACCAGTGAACGTATTTTACAGGTAAAAGAATATGTAAAAGGCGAGGATTTTTTTGTGACGTACGGAGATTGTTTGTCTGATGTGAATATGGCTGAAATGTTAGAGATTCATAAAAAAAGAAAATCATTTATTACGATGGCAATAGCTAAACCGACCGGACGTCATTCAGTATTATCCATTGGCGAAGGGGATGTGTTACTAAGTAGTAATTATGGCAGTCACCAAAAAACAAATGAAGAGAATGGGGAGTGTTTAACAAAACATAGTTGCCAACCGGATACCGCCTGGGTAAATGCCAGTTGCTATATATTCTCGGATAAGGCAATGGATGCATTATCCGGAGAAGAGCTGAACGAAGCTTTTATGGAGAAAATGGCGGAGAAAGAACAGGTACATGTTTATCGTCATGAAGGGTTCTGGCGCCCGGTAGAAACTATGCGTGACAGTGTAGCATTGGAAGAAATGTGGGAAGAGAAAAATGCACCTTGGAAGGTATGGGAGAACTAGATGAAAGCTGTTATTCTTGCAGGCGGCAAAGGAAGCCGTATTAGTGAAGAGTCCCGTTTTAAACCGAAGCCGTTGGTGGAAATCGGCGGAAGACCCATATTATGGCATATTATGAAACATTATTCTTTTTATGGAGTAAATGAATTCATTATATGTTGCGGTTATAAAGGACATTTGATAAAAAAATATTTTGTGAATTATAACAACACAAGTCGGGTGAGCAGTTATTCGCTTGGTGAGATGAAACATGGCGGTTTATATAATTCCAAAAATAAAAAAGAAGTGCAAACAAAAATAAATATTTTGCAGGATGATTGTAAAACGGAAGAAAACTTTAAAGTCACTCTTGTAGACACCGGTTTGGAAACTATGACGGCAGGGCGACTTCAAAAAGTAAAGACTTATTTGGAAGGTGAGGAAGAATTCTTCCTTACATATGGAGACGGTGTCAGTGACGTGAACATTAATGAATTATTGAAATTTCATTATGAACAGGGAAAATGCGTGACCATTACCACTTATCCGAAAGAGGAACGTTTTGGACGTTTAAAATTGAAAGAAAATAGGATGGAAGTTGAAAGTTTTAATGAGAAAACCAAAGCGGAAGCATCGCTGATAAATGCCGGTTTTATGGTAATGAATAAATCGGTATTTGATTATCTTGGAGACGGAAGTGAAATGCTGGAAAACGGACCCTTTGAGAATTTAACAAAATCCGGAGAAATGGCGGCTTATACACATAATGGATTTTGGTCACCGATGGATACGTTAAAAGAGCAGATGTATTTGGATGACTTGTGCAAAGCAGGTCATGCTCCATGGATGGTATGGAAGTGAGGTAGTGTATGGATTTAAGCTTTTACAAAGGAAAAAAAGTTTTTATAACAGGTCATACGGGGTTCAAAGGTGCCTGGCTTGCATTTATGTTATTGGAAGCCGGTGCTGAGGTGACAGGCTATTCTTTGGAGGCTCCTACTGTGCCTTCTTTATACAAGTTATGTAAACTTGCGAGGCGCATGGAATCGGTAATTGGAGATGTACGCGATTATAAAAATTTAAAAAAGACCTTTGAAAAAGCACGGCCTGAGTTCGTTTTTCATCTGGCGGCACAACCTTTGGTGCGTGAGTCTTATATTACACCGAGAGAAACATACGAGACCAACGTAATGGGAACCGTAAATATATTAGAGTGCATCAGAACAACCAACACTGTAAAGTCGGTGATTGTGGTTACTACAGATAAGGTGTATCACAATGATAATCGTCCAAAAGGGTATGTGGAAGATGATATATTGAATGGATATGATCCCTATTCCAACTCTAAGTCATGTGCAGATATCTTAACGAATAGTTATGTAAACTCATTTTTCAAAGAAAGAGATATTCCCGTGTCCGTGTTGCGTGCAGGAAATGTAATCGGTGGCGGAGACTTTGCAAAAGACAGGCTGGTTCCGGATTGTTTTAGAGCTATTCAAACCAATACAAAAGTAATTATCCGTAATCCTGATGCGACAAGGCCTTTTCAACATGTATTGGAACCGTTGGTTGCATACTTAATAATTGCTAAAGAGCAGATAAATAGACCGGAATTGGCAGGTGCATACAATGTGGGGCCGGATGAAAAAGATATACAAAGTGTCAGTGATATGCTGATGCATTTCCAAACAATTTGGAACAGTGGTGAATTTGGTAAGAATACGCCATTTGACTGGATGTATACGGAAGAACCAAATGCGCCTCATGAAGCTGCAATGCTTGGGTTAAACTGTGATAAATTAAAGCAGAATTTTAATTGGAATCCCAAGTGGACAGCTCATGAAGCTGTATATAAAAGTATTGAATGGATGCAGTATTATCTGAAAGATAAAGATGTTACCGTATGCATGCAGAAACAAATTAAGGAATATTTGTGTAAAAAATAGTAAATGTGGAGGCTGTTTGGATGTTAACATTTTCTTATGAAAAACTAAGAAAAAGTGCTTTTGTAATATTGGGATTGCCGTTTATAGTATTTGCAATCGGCTGGTTAAAGTGGTATTGGGCAATTGTGGCTGTTATTGCGACGATTGTGTGCATCTATGTTGGTGCATTTTATAAAAAAACAGCTACTCCTGCAGATGAACAGGAGAGAAAGCAATTAGAAATCCATATGAAAAAAGGAATACTTCTATTGCTAATTGCAATTGCCATGATATGGGTATGGCAGTCCGGAATTGGTGGATTTTGGGCGCAGAGTAAGGATTATCCATGGAGAAATGCAATTTTTAGGGATATCGTATTGCGAGATTGGCCGGTTTACTACGAAATGTATGACGGAGCACTGTGTTATTACATTGCTTTCTGGCTTGTTCCTGCTTTGGCGGGAAAACTTGCTCTTCTTATGGGAGCTAATGATGTAGTGGCGTTTCAGGTTGCCTCGGTGGCTATTTATATATGGTCTGTTGTTTTGATTGTAAACTTATTTTTGTTGTTGATAACATTATTTCGCGCCAATACATCAAAAAGACAGTTATTTGTCTTGTTGGGATTTGTGTTTTTTAGCGGGCTGGATATTTTGGGATCCATTGAACCGCTGGGAGCTAATTTATATCATCTGGAATGGTGGGCAAACCTTTATCAGTACAGCTCATTTAGTACTTGTTTGTTCTGGGTATTTAATCAAAGCATAATTCCGTGGATGGCATTTGCATGTTTGTTACAGGAGAAGACTGTACATAATTACGTATTTTTAGGTATGATGTGTTTGTTCTCGGGACCTTTGCCTTTTATTGGCTTTTTCATTTTCTGTATTTCATTAGGAGTTATAAAAGCGTTGGAAGCAATAAAAATGAAAAAGGGAAAAGATTATATTAAAGCCATGATTTCTGTATCTAATGTGGTAGCTGTGTTGTTTATATTTATTTTTGTAGGAAGTTATTTGTTAAGCAATTCGGCTATTGCCGGTGGTGGGACCTTACGGTTGGAAGAAAATGTTGCGATTGCAGATGTAAGTGTTCAATCGGCTGGGGCAAATAATGAGATTTCTTTGAACAGTTTGTTAAACTATATTAAATTTGTTATGTTTGAGTTTGGTTTTTATGCGTTATTGGTTATGCGTAAGAATTATAAGAATCCGTTATTTTACGTTACGGTCGCTTGTTTATTATTATTTCCCTTTTTAAAAATCGGAAACGGGTATGATTTTCCTATGAGGGCGTCAATTCCGGCGTTATTTTATATTTATTATTTAGTAATTAAATTTTTTCTGGAAGAAAAAAAATTGCTAAACAGAAAAGGTGAGATAAATCGCACTTTATATATTGTTTTAATTGTGGTATTTTTATTAGGAAGTGTTACGCCTGCTGTTGAATTTTATCGTGGATGCAGACAGGTGGTTTTGAATGGACTTGATAATCCTTTGGAAGATTATTTGTATACTTTGGGAGGAGATGGGCCAATGGACGGTGGGGAAGAAACCGGAAGAAGGTTCAGCAATTTTGTTGCATTAAATCCTAAAGAACAGCCGTTTTTTGAATATTTTTCAAAAGAGTTATACTAGAATGAGGAAGAAATGAATTTAATTGAGTCGTTTGTTAAAATAATAAATAAGGATGTCAGTGATGAAAATGATACTAAGACTGTTCCGGTAATGCTGAGAATTATATGCGTAGGTATGAGTGTATACCTGCTGTTTATGTTATTACATTTGCTGGATGTTATGCTTATTGTACCTATTGTATTTTTATTTGTTTGTATTTTGTTATTGTTTTTAAGCTTTTGGTTTTCTTATAAAGATAAAAATTTAACTGCCGTTATATTACAACATGTTTCGATTCTTATTTGGGTTTTTATAGCGATTTTATTTCTGGGATGGGAATGTGGAGCGCAACAGTTTATAACTTTATTGCTGGTATCTGTTTTTACCGGTAGTTATATAGGCAGAAGAATTAAGATGGAGTATGCGGTTTTGCTCGTGTTAATTCATGTGACATTACATCTCTATATGATTTTGCATGCACCATTCTATGAGCAGAGTTTTTGGGAAATGTTATATACGCATATTGCAAGTATTGTATTTTGTTTTGGTATTATTATTGCGATTGTAATGACTTTTTCATATAATTCTATTTCAATGGAGACCAAGCTAAAAGGATATAATGCTAATTTAAAAAGAATGGCCAATGTGGATCCGTTAACAGGCTTGAAAAATCGTCGTTGTATGATGAATTTTTTGAAGGAGAACGTAGAGTATGAGAATCCGGCCAAGGTAGAAAAAGCAGTGATTGTCATCGGGGATATTGACTTTTTTAAACGTTTTAATGACCACTACGGGCATGCCTGCGGGGATGAAGTGCTGACCCAGTTGGCTGCATTATTTATGGATTATATGGAAGGAAAAGGTGAAGTTGCCCGTTGGGGCGGAGAAGAATTTCTTCTTGTTTTTACCGATTGCAGCTTGGAGCAGGGCATTGAGTATATGGAGAATCTGATTCATAGAATCAGACTTATGGATATCCGATACGGTGGGGAAGTGCTTCACGTCACTATGACCTTTGGTATATCTGAATACGATCCGGATCGTACCATTGATGCAATTATTAACAATGCTGATAAAAAGTTATATTTTGGTAAACAAAACGGAAGAAATCGGGTAGTTTATACGATTCCGACAGACTTTGTAATTGATAATAAGTAAAATAGTATAGGTGAAATTTGATAAAAAAAGAAATTATAAGGCAGAAAGGACGAATGCAATTATGAAAAGCAAAATTTATGTGAATGAAATCGGTTATCGCCCTAATGACAGAAAAGTAGCAATTTATTGCGGTAAAGACGTAGTGAATTTTCAAATTTTAGATAAAAACGGAGCTTGTGTTCTTGAGAAAGTAAGTACAGAAGGCAGATACAATCCTTCTACGGAAAACTATGAGGTAAAGTGTGATTTTTCCGAAGTAAAGGAAAAGGGTGAATACATAGTTAAGGTTGCTGATGAAGTATCGGTTCCTTTCGTTGTGGGTGAAGATATTTATGATAATTCAGTAAAAAGTTTAATGCGTTTCTTTTATTTACAGAGATGCGGTACGGAGTTAACGAAAGAATTTGCGGGAGATTATGCACATCCTTCTTGTCATGATACACAGGCAAGAATTTATGGCACGGATACTTTTAGAGAAGTGAACGGCGGATGGCATGATGCCGGTGATTACGGAAGATATATTGTTGCAGCGGCTGTTACTTTGGCAGCGCTATTCCATGCAATTGAAAACGATGAAAGCCTTTTAAAAGTAGATATGCAGATTCCGGAAAGCGGACAGGCAATGCCGGATCTTTTAACAGAGATTCGTTATGAGTTGGAATGGATGTTAAAAATGCAGGATGAAGCAACCGGCAAGGTATATCATAAGGTAACTTGCGCAGGCTTCTGCGATTTTATTATGCCGGAATATGAAACAGAAGAATTGGTGATTTGTCCGTTCTCTTTAACTGCTACTGCGGATTTTGCAGCATGTATGGCGATGGCAGTTAAGTTTTATGCACCCTATGATAAAGCATTTGCCGACAGAATGGCAGATGCGGCTAAGAGAGCCTATGCGGTAATGCGTGAAATTCAGGTGCCGGGCGGTTTCTTAAATCCGGAAGGTGTTGTGACCGGAACTTATGAAGATAAGTATGAGTTAGATGAGCAGTACTGGGCAGCGGCTGAAATGTATAAGGCATTTGGAGATGAATTATACAAGAACGAATTTGAAAATTATGTAAACCAAGAAGTGATGCATGGTTATGGCTGGGAAGATGTGGCAAGTTTCGGTAATTTAGCATATTTGTCAACCGCTTATCTCACAGACGACAAGATTGCGGACAAGCTTCGCAAGGCTATTGTCGATAAAGCTGACGCTTTGATGAAGAAATATGAAGCCAATAACTATGAAATTTCTTTTGATGAGAAAGATTTTATCTGGGGAAGTAATATGTATGTTGCAGAGAACGGCAGTCACTTGTTTGATGCATATAAGATTACAGGAAAAGAAGAGTATTTGGTAGCGGCAAGGGAGCATATCAATTATATCTTTGGCAAAAATCCTTGTAATATATGTTTCATTACGGGCGCAGGAACCAATCAGGTATATAATCCCCATCATCGTCCTTCCGCCGCAGTTAAGAAGGCTATGCCGGGAATGTTGATTGGCGGTCCCGATAGCGGACTTCATGATCCGGACGCGGTAAGAGATTGTACAGGTCTTGCACCTGCATTGTGTTATACGGATAAGTTATTAAGTTATTCAACAAATGAAGTAACAATTTACTGGAATTCAGCTTTGTTAATGTTGATGGCACAGGTATTATCATAAAAAGAAAAGGCACGTTATTTAACGTGTCTTTTTTATATTTTGAATAGAGAGCGTAGGAGTTTAGAGCAATTAAAAAACCTCTTCGACATGACGGTATCGAAGAGGTTTGTTTTTGTTATATTTTATAAACAAAATAATTAGTCCATTTTGTTTACAGCGATGCTAAGACGAGAAATCTTTCTTGAAGCATAGTTCTTATGATAAACGCCCTTAGAAGTAGCCTTATCAATAGTACTTGTTGCAGCAAGTAAAGCAGCTTTTGCAGCTTCCTTGTCATTTGCATCAATTGCTGCGTAAACCTTCTTAACAGCAGTTTTAACGCCTGAACGAATCGCTTTGTTTCTTTCAGTTCTAACTTCAGTTACAAGAATTCTCTTTTTTGCAGATTTGATGTTAGCCAAGACTCACACCTCCCATTTTCTTCAATCATTATTGTGAAAATGTTCCATTAAAGCCGGACACGGACGTTCTAATGTAAACATACGATGTTATTTTATCCGTCTGTAAGCAATCTGTCAAGGCATAAAATAAATATTTTTGCAAAAACTAACAGAAAAACTTTATTGCAGAGGATAGAAAGATGGAAGTGTGTCGTGTAAGAACGGATTTGGCCTTAGAATCAGCAGAAAGTATGCAGGGACCTGAAAGTGAAATGAACGGGGTGTCCGTATCGGAAGAATATCATGCAAGAACGGATGTAACCATAACAACGGTTATAATAGAAAGCAAAAATGCATCAAAGCGTCTGGGTAAGCCAAATGGGACATATATTACCTTGGAAGCGCCGGCAATGCATGAAGATGATGAGGAATATCATAGAGAAATATCAAAGGAATTAGCAGATTGTTTATGTAAGCTTTTGCCAAGCAAAGAAAAAGAACTGGCTGTTTTAGTAGTAGGGCTGGGAAATCGTGCAGTAACCGCAGATTCATTGGGACCGCTGGTAATTGATAATCTTCATGTGACCAGGCATGTTTTATTAGAATACGGAGCCGCAGCATACGAGAATACAACCAATATGATTAGTGGAATTGTCCCCGGGGTTATGGCAAGAACCGGAATGGAAAGTATGGAAATTATAAGAGGTGTAGCGGATAGTACAGAGCCGGATGTTATAATTGTAGTAGATGCTTTGGCGGCGCGTTCTACGAAACGTTTAAACCGTACCATCCAAATTACCAATACGGGTATTCATCCGGGTTCCGGCGTAGGTAATCATAGAAGTACGTTGAATGAAGAAACGATTGGTAAACCGGTGATTGCGATTGGTATTCCTACTGTTGTGGATGCGGCTACTATTGTGAATGATGCTGTAGGTCGCCAATATGAAGATATTCCCCTTTCGAATATGTCTGAACTTGCCAATATGTATGTTACAGGAAAAGATATTGATGAAATTGTCGCGAGGCTGTCTTTTACGGTTTCCGAAGGAATCAATATGGCATTGAAATGCAGTCATTAAGGAAACAGGCCACTCATATAATATAAAAGTTACCATAAGACAAGTCTTGTCTATGGCTGTGATTGGAGTGGTAAAGATGAGAGAGCAGGGAACCGGTAAACTGTCTGTAATATGTGTAGTTATTGTATTTGCATTTCTGGGAGTGGCAGCTTGGATAGAGAATGCAGGAATACCGAAATATAATGCAGATGCTTTTATTAAAAGAGCAGAAACGGAACTGCAATATGACATAATTAGTCAGATGTTTCCGCTGTGGGGGTATGCCGGTAGTGAACTTTGGGAGAAAAAATTACGGGCTGATGCGGAAGGTTTTCTGGCGGAGATGCCTTTTTATCAATATGCGTATAATGAAATGGAAATGACAGGTGCAGTGGATAATGGTGATATGCTTGTCCAAATGAACAAAGAAGAATCGGATAATTATTATATTGAAGATAATGAAGACATGATTGAGACACCTGAATTTTATGAGGAGATGATAAATGAAAATCATCATGCGGTGATTTTCGCGCAGGATTCGGATTTCTTTACCTGTGGCAGCGGATTTGTCAGCGAAATTTCCGCGTTCTGGATTACAGAGTTTATAAAAGCGGATCATAAAACGGTGGTGTACGGGCAGGAGCAGTTGAGTGACTATGAGTTTGTTATGGAGAATTTTTATACTGTAGATGCCTGTACGTCTGCGGGGCCGGAGGTGATTCGGCCTGCGGAGTTTTTAACTTATGATGTTAAAATTGATAAAACGCAACCCGGACCGCACATTTTAATATATCATACCCATTCCCAGGAGGGATTTGTTGACAGTGTAGCGGGAGACAAGTCGACAACCATTGTGGGAGCCGGTGCCAAGTTATCTGAATTGCTGCGGGATGAATACGGATACGAGGTATATCACCATACAGGAGAGTATGATAAGGATACGCGAGACGATGCATATGCCAAGTCAGCACCGGCGTTGGAAGAAATTTTAGAGCAGTATCCGCAGATCCAGGTTGTGATTGATTTGCATAGGGACGGAGTAGCAGAGGGCCGGCATCTTGTAACCGAGTGGGAAGGTAAAAAAGTGGCGCAATTTATGTTTTTTAACGGATTAAGCTATGTAAATAGCAAGGGGCCGATTGATTATCTTCCGAATCCGAACCTAAAAGGAAATCTCGCATTATCTTTTCATGCAACCGTTGTGACCAATGAGTATTACCCGGGTCTTGCGAGACGAACTTATTTAAACGGGTATCGGTACAATATGCATTATCGGGAAAAAAGTATGTTAATTGAACTAGGGGCACAGACCAATACGGTAGATGAAATAATGAGCGCCTGCGAACCACTGGCACATGTATTGGATATGGTTTTTTCAGGAACAGAAAATGAATAGATGGTTTACATAAAAGCATTTACAGAATTTTTAAAGTAGATTATAATTACCAAAGAAAATGTTTCCGGGGTAAAAGATGGAAAAGTATTTAAAAAAGATAAAAAAAGAACATTACGGAATATTAGCATTTCTATTGGCTGTTGTAGCAATGTATGTGATGCTTTCTTATGAGCAGGCATTGAGTACAGGAAAATATATCGTAACCAGAGGGGATTTGTTACACCAGTATGTTCCGTTTATCAAAATGTTTATTCGTAGTATTTTAGAAGGTGAAAGTATATGGAATTCATGGGAGATGTCTTTAGGGGCAAATACTTCCTTGTGTTATGCTTATTATGTGCTAAGTCCTTTTAATATTTTGTATCTGATTTTTTATTATGTTGATGAAGCAATTATAACCGGTGCTGTCATTATTCTAAAAACCGGATTTGCCGCTTTTTGTTTTCAAAAATTTCTTGCAAAGTCTCTGGATTGTGACGGAATTGAGTCGATAATTTTTTCGCTGTTTTATGCGATGTGCAGCTTTCAGGTACTTTATAATTCTATTAACATTGCATGGATGGATGCAATGTATATGTTACCGGTTATATGTATGTTTATTGTCAGGTTTGTAAGAGAAGGACGCTGGAAAGGACTGGTGGCAGCATATGCGTATATGTTTATCGTTCATTTCTATATGGCATATATTGTAGGTATTTTTTCAGCATTGTTTTTTCTTGTTCTTTTGTTGTGTGGCGAGAGTATAAAGTTCAAAAAGGCTTTTAAGAAAATCGTTACATACACCGGTACCGTTTTGTTGGCTGTCGGACTTTCTGCATTGGTTTGGATGCCGGTTATTTTCTTTCTGAAAGGCAATTTGGACGGCACAACAACCGACGCTGAATTAAATTTAACCATCTTGGATGTTTGGGCAAATTTGTTTTGGGGAAGATTTCAAGGGATAGAAGGTATTTATCCCTACCTGTATTGTGGTATTCCTGCGGTTTTGCTGCTTCCGATGTATTTTATCCAAAAAGAGATTAGCATAAGAGAAAAAGTAGGAACGGCTATTTTATTTATTGTTTTACTGGTTTGTATGTTTCATCCGTTTTTGTATGCTTTTATGCATGCGTTTGATAAACCGGGAGAACTGGGATTTCGATTTTCCTTTCTGGCCAGTTTTCTGTTGTGCTGTGCGGCGTGCCGGCAATGCAGGTATTTAGAACGGATAAAATGGAAACATATTGTTGTTGTGGCAGGCGCAGAATTGCTTGTATATTATGTAGCAGAGTTATTACAATACATCAAAGCGGAAAATACGGTGGGACAGGTATGGTTATGTGCAGGCATTAATTTGTTGATAATATTGTTATGGATCGGTGTGTTCATATTGTATAATAAAAGAAAAGAGCAGCGATTTTCGTTAGCGGTTGTTTGCATATTTTTGTGCGTTTGCGAGGTTATTACCAATGGATATGTGGCACATAAGGAAATTGCATATCCGGCAGAACGTTTTTATGATGTTTATGTAGACAGTATGGAAGCCGGCTTGAGCCAAATTGAAGATGCCGGATTCTACCGGGTAAGATATTATAATGACTATGCATTGAATTCTGATGCCAGATTTGGATATAACGGTGTGCAGGAGTTTAATTCCGCAATTCATATTAATGTGCAAGACGCAATGGAGAAACTCGGATTTTTTACGGCCAGTAAAAAGGTATACGAATTTGGTTTGACTCCGGTAACGGAAATGTTATTTGGTGTAAAATACAAAATTGAAGGAATTTCGCCATATATAATGGCAGTAGAAATTCCAATGCCTTCCGTAAAAGAAAATGATAGAGCTTTAGCATTGGGATATATGACGGATGAAGATATTTTAGAATATAAGTTTGAGGGAAATAATGCTTTTATAAATATGGATACATTGCTGCGAACAATGACAGGTGAAAATATCAATTGTTACGAAGAGATTCCGTTGGAAAATGTTAGAATTGTTACAGAAAATGTATCTTTAGAACCTGTCGGTGATGTGACAAAGGTTGAGTATATAGGAGACGGTGAAGAAATCGGATATGTTAAATACGATATTCTCAAAACCGATGAGGCAGAGATATATGTGCAATTTGAAAGGGATCATTCTGTAGATGATTCCGGAGTATGTCCTCAATTATTGGGTGGTGAAGAAAACAGCGTATATAGTTTGGGATTTTTGACGGTATCTTATGCAAAACCACTAAATTTAGTTGAGAACAATTATAATGTAACAGTCAGGTATGCACCTTGGCATGTAAATCCTATTGCATATGATAATGTGAATTTTGTATATTATAAAGATGAGGAATTAACGAAAGCATATAACATATTATCTGAGAATCAAATGAATGTAATCGAATATGAAAACGGATATGTCCATGCGGATGTTACGGTATCGGATGATAAAACGGTGCTTTTTACAACGATTCCTTATGATACGGGATGGGCTGTTTATGTAGATGGCATTGAAACACAGACGCATGCGGTAGTAGAAGATGCATTTCTTGCCTTGGAACTGGAACCGGGATACCATGACCTGGTATTTGAGTATGAAGCTCCCGGTGCACGAATGGGAATGACTGTATCCGGTGTGAGCGTAGGTTTATATGTCGGATGTATTTTAATCGAAGGTATGATAAAAAGAAAGAGAAAAGCGAAGGAAGGAACAATAGAACCCGATGTCGAAGATAGAACAGAGTAAAATCAGAAATTTTTGTATTGTTGCCCATATTGATCATGGTAAATCAACCCTGGCTGACCGAATTATTGAGCATACAGGGCTTTTGACCAGTCGTGAGATGCAGGCGCAGGTTTTAGATAATATGGATTTGGAGCGTGAGCGCGGTATTACTATTAAGTCGCAAGCCGTGCGTACCGTATATAAGGCGCAGGATGGCGGAGAGTATATTTTTAACCTGATTGATACCCCGGGACACGTGGATTTTAACTACGAAGTAAGCCGAAGCCTGGCTGCTTGTGACGGCGCAATTCTTGTAGTGGATGCTGCGCAGGGAATTGAGGCTCAGACTCTTGCCAACGTATATTTGGCATTGGATCATAACCTGGATGTTTTTCCGGTTATTAACAAGATTGATTTGCCCAGTGCGGAACCGCAACGTGTAAAAGATGAAATCGAAGATGTAATCGGCCTGGAAGCCCAGGATGCGCCGTTGATTTCGGCAAAGAACGGTATTGGCATAGAAGACGTTTTGGAAGCAATTGTAAATAAAATTCCTTCGCCTACAGGTGATGCGGATGCACCCCTTCAGGCCTTGATTTTTGACTCGTTGTACGATTCTTATAAGGGCGTAATTGTATTCTGTCGTGTAATGGAAGGTACGGTTAAAAAAGGGACAACCATTCAGATGATGGCGACCAAGGCAAAGGCCGATGTTGTGGAAGTCGGATATTTTGGTGCAGGACAGTTTATTCCCTGTGAGGAATTATCTGCCGGTATGGTAGGTTATATTACTGCATCGATTAAGAATGTAAAAGATACTGCCGTGGGTGATACGGTAACCGATTTTAACAGACCTTGTAAAGAACCTCTTCCGGGCTATAAAAAGGTTCGTTCTATGGTTTACTGTGGCGTATATCCTGCAGATGGTGCTAAGTACCCCGATTTGAGAGATGCGCTGGAGAAACTGCAGTTAAATGATGCAGCTCTCAATTATGAGCCTGAAACGTCCATTGCGTTAGGTTTTGGCTTCCGTTGCGGATTCTTAGGCCTTCTTCATTTGGAAATTATCCAGGAACGTCTGGAGAGAGAATATAATCTTGATTTGGTAACTACGGCACCGGGCGTAGTCTATAAGGTGCATAAGACGGATGGCGAGATTATTGAATTAACCAATCCCAGTAACTTGCCTGAACCTTCCGAGATTGAATTTATGGAAGAACCGATTGTAACGGCAGAGATTATGGTTACAACAGAATACATCGGTTCCATTATGGAATTGTGCCAGGAGCGTCGTGGCCGTTATCTTGGTATGGACTATATGGAAGAGACCAGAGCACTCTTAAAATATGAGTTGCCCTTGAATGAAATCATCTATGACTTCTTCGATGCTTTAAAATCACGTTCCAGAGGTTATGCATCCTTTGATTATGATTTAAAGGGATATGAACAGTCTGAGCTTGTAAAATTGGATATTTTGGTTAACAGGGAAGAAGTGGATGCCTTGTCTTTTATCGTGCATAAGGATACAGCGTACGAACGCGGCCGTAAAATGTGCGAGAAGTTAAAAGACGAAATTCCCAGACACTTGTTTGAAATTCCTATTCAGGCAGCAGTGGGCGGTAAAATCATTGCCCGCGAAACCGTTAAGGCAATGCGTAAGGACGTGCTTGCTAAGTGTTACGGCGGTGATATTACCCGTAAGAAGAAACTTCTTGAAAAACAGAAGGAAGGTAAGAAACGTATGCGCCAGATTGGTAATGTAGAAATACCACAGCAGGCGTTTATGAGTGTGTTGAAGTTGGATGATAAGAAGTAAGTAAATTGTAAAAAGGTATATCATTGGGATATGCCGAAAGAAAAAGAAAAAATTATGTAAACTAAAAAGAAAGGGGTGTGACATATGAATCGCAAATCATTAGGGATTTATATTCACATTCCTTTTTGTATGCAAAAATGTTTGTATTGTGATTTCGTGTCAGGACCGGCATCAGATGAGATAAAAAGAAATTATGTAAACTATTTATTGAAAGAAATAGAAGCATGCATTTATGGTAATAAATCCGGAAGCGAATATATTGTAGACACGATTTTTATTGGGGGCGGAACGCCGTCGTGTTTGGATGCAGATTACATCGTGGAAATTTTATGTAAACTAAAAGAGAAATTCACAATATCGAAGGGTTGTGAATGTACGATAGAAGTAAATCCCGGAACTGTGGATTTTACCAAACTGGAAAAGTATCGTGAAGCAGGTATCAACCGATTAAGTATTGGTTTGCAGTCCTGTAACGATAACGAATTAAAGGTTTTGGGAAGAATTCATGATTTTAAGAACTTTGAAGATACGTTCCAGGCGGCGCGAACAGCAGGTTTCGATAATATCAATGTAGATTTGATGTCGTCAATTCCTGAGCAGACGAAGGAAAGTTTTATTCAATCTTTAAAGCGGGTTATAAATTTAAATCCGGAACATATTTCGGTTTATAGTCTGATTGTGGAAGAGGGGACACCTTTTTATGAGATGGATTTAAACTTGCCCGATGAAGATACAGAAAGGCAAATTTATTATAAAACCGGAGAAATTCTAAAAGAGCACGGTTATGAGCAGTATGAAATATCAAATTATGCAAAACCGGGAAAAGAGTGCAAACATAATATCCGTTACTGGCAATGTGATGAATATATTGGTTTTGGCGTTGCAGCTGCGTCATATTTTAATGGCGTCAGATGGAAGAATGCTGAGGATATAAATTTTTATATAAAATATATGCAAGGTGTAGATTGTAGCGTGGATAAACAGTGCGCAGGCAATATTAATGACAAGCATTGTACAGAGAACAGTAATACAGGGCAAGGTATTGAAAATACCGGTATTATACAACGTGATGAGTTTTACAGTGAAAAAGAAATTCTTACGTTTGAAGAACAGTGTGCGGAATTTATGTTTATGGGACTTCGCATGAACAAGGGTGTTTCGACGGATGAATTTTATAAGCGCTTTGGCATTACGCCCCATGAGAAATACGGCGAAGTAATCACAAAACACATACAAAACGGTTTGCTTGTAAAAGAAGTAAATCACATCCGTCTGACCGATAAAGGCCGGGATGTTTGCAATTTTGTTATGGCAGATTTTTTATAATAAAGAGTTTTTTATGATAAATGTAATCAAATACCGATAAAATTGCGATTTTTATGCTGAAAAAACATAAAATTGCTTGCAAGGTTTGGCCCTAATCTGTATAATATTTTGTAGACGCGTGGAAAGGCACAATTGAAATCGTCCTCTCATAGAATGTGATAAAGAGTTCTTGGAGGCTTCTTTTGAAAACTTTTCAACAACCGCTTACTTCAGACGAAGAAGCCTTTTATATAAGGCTGATGCAAGAAGACAGTAACGGAGAGAAAGGGATAGAGGCACGGAATATTCTGATCGAGAGAAACCTAAGACTGGTTGCGCATATTGCAAAGAAGTATCAGGGAAGCGATGAGAATGTAGAGGACTTGATTTCGGTGGGCACCATAGGTTTAATGAAGGCAATTGCCACCTTTGATTCTGCTAAGGGAAATAAACTGGCAACCTATGCTGCACGGTGTATTGAGAATGAACTTCTGATGATGTTTAGGGCAAAGAAAAAGACGTCCAGGGAAGTGTCCCTGTATGAACCGATTGGAACGGATACGGAAGGGAACGAAATCAGTCTTTTGGATATTATGGAGAGCGAACAGGTTGATGTGGTGGAGGAAATGGACCGCATCGAACATCTGAAGCGACTGAGAGAATTGTTAAACGACTGTTTAACACCGCGCGAGAAAGAAATTATTTATATGCGTTACGGATTGCTGACTGAGCATGAAATGACACAACGAGAGGTTGGAATGGCCCTCGGTATTTCAAGAAGCTATGTTTCGAGAATTGAGAAGAAGGCTTTGAAGAAATTAAGAGAGAGCTTTGACCATACAAAATAGCGTACCTTTATCCTAATAAAGTACCAAATAAGAAAAGGGGAAAGAACTATGCCACGTATTGAAGAAATATTACAGGTTGCAATGGATGCCAGAGCATCCGATATTCATTTGACAGCAGGTTTACCGCCTAAAATGCGTGTAAACGGCCATTTGCTCAATATGGATTTTCCGATTATGAAACCGGATGATACATTAGCAATTGTTGCTCAGATTATGACAGACCATCAGAAGCAGATGTTCGAAGAACGCGGTGAGTTGGATATGTCCTTCGCGGTTACCAATCTTGGACGTTACCGTGTAAATGCATTCCGTCAGAGAGGTTCTGTAGCTATGGCACTTCGTGCCGTTAATACAGTAATTCCTTCACCTGCACAGTTGGGTGTTCCCAACTCGGTAGTTGAACTTTATAACCGTAAGAGAGGTCTTGTACTTGTAACAGGTCCTACCGGTTCTGGTAAGTCAACAACACTTGCTTCCATTATTGATAAAGCAAACAATAACCGAGATGCTCATATTATCACATTGGAAGACCCTATCGAGTATCTGCACTTACATAAAATGTCAATGGTTAACCAGCGAGAAATCGGCTTTGACTCTATGAGCTATGAAAGAGCATTAAGAGCTGCCCTTCGAGAAGATCCCGATATCATTCTCGTAGGTGAAATGCGTGACTACGAAACTATTTCCGTAGCTATCACCGCAGCCGAAACAGGTCACTTGGTACTTTCTACACTGCATACCATCGGTGCTGCAAGTACAATCGACCGTATCATCGACGTTTTCCCGCCTCATCAGCAGCAGCAGATTCGTGTACAGCTTGCTAACGTATTAGAGGCAGTTATTTCTCAGCAGCTTATTCCTACCGCAGACGGTAGAGGTCGAGTTGCTGCATTCGAAGTTATGCATGCAAACCATGCGGTTCGTAACTTGATTCGTGAAGGTAAGTCACATCAGTTACAGTCAACCATGCAGACCAACCGTAAGATGGGTATGATTACCATGGACGAAGCACTTACACAGCTTTACTTAGAAGGTAAGATTGATAAGGAAATGGTTGTTCAGTATGCTCAGGATCCTGACGGTATGATCCAGAAGTTAGGTTTAAGAGGTGTATACGCACCTATGTAATTTTATACATAATAAGATTAGAGGCCGGCGAGTTTTCGCCGGTCTTTTTTGTGTTTTATAAACGAAAAATGGGTATGTAAAAGTTTGTTAGAAAAAGTAAATTTCTCGCGAAAAACTATTGACTTCGCATATATATATATATAATGTTTTTTACCAATTTTGGGGGAACCGATATTATATTAAGACATGAGGAAAGAAAAATGAAAAAGAAGATTTTATTGGTAATATGTTGTCTGATTACAGTTTTTTTGTGTGCTTGCGGACAATTGCAAGGATGTGGGGAAAGTAAAAATGAAGAAACAACAGTGGGGGAGGAAGGTTCAATAACAGAAGGTTCAATAACGGAAGATATAGAGAAAGAAATTGAATCGCAGATATCTGAAGAAGAACCTGTACAAATAAAAGTATTAGTAAAAGAGATAGCAACTGATGATGATACGGTAATTACTACATATTACACATATGATGAAATAGGACGTGTGTCTACTAAAAAAAGCACATTTGCGGGCCAATATGTAAATGAGGAGTATTATACTGAGTGGATATATGAAGATGATGGTAGTTATATTGAGAACTTTTATATTGTGTCCGACTCGAATGAGAATAAGCTTAGTGGCGAATCGATGTATGATGAAAATGATAATTTGTTAGTGGTAAGCGACTATTCTTTTCGTTATTGTCATGAATTGCAATATGATCAAAGTGGTAAAGTAATAGGAGGAATATGGTATTCGTTGTCCGGTGAGGGAAATGACTATTCGCTGTGGAGCTATAATAAAAATATGATTGATGAATATGATTATGATGATAACGAATATTTAACAGAGTATCGCAAAGTGCGATTGGATGGTAAGATTTCTTCAAAGATAGAATATACGTATAATGATAATGGACAACTGATAAATGAGGAACAGTTTGAGTGTTGGCCGGATGAATATTTTTATCAGGGACATAATTATCAGTATGATGAAGAAGGTAAACTTATATATACTATGCGATATAATGAGGATGCTCAAGGTGCATTTCAAACAATAGAAGAAATAACATACGAGTACGATGCGGATGGAGATTTAGTAAAAGAGAGTTCAATATTTTATTGGAATTCCGGTAATAGTTCTGAAGAAACTATTACGATATATGAGTATGATTATATTATAATAGAAAAATAAAAAAGAAAGATATATAGACAGTAGTTTAATTGATTTAAGGAAAAGGGAAAATAAAAATGCAAGTCAGAAAAACAGTGGTTATATTGGCAACCTTTTTAGCAATGTCGTTATTGGGAGTGTGTGGTTGTAAAGTTGCTGATACTTTGGAAAATAGTAGTGATACAGAGTTTAATGGCGCTATAGAGGAGAATACTGAAAATTCTACGGATGAAGACTTGAGTACAAATAGTGCTGAAGTGGAAGAAATGATAGTGGTAGAACCCGGTATTGAGAGTATAAAATTAACAACAAGAATTAAATATCAAAACGGATGTTATCAGGAATATGAATATGATGCATATGGACAATGTCTTAAAGAGATGTATTATTCGGAAACCGGTACCGTAAATAGCTATAAAGTATATGAATATGATGAAGCAGGTCGGTGTTTAAGCGAACTGGAATATGATGGTGAAGAGGTTTTATGTAATAGCCATACGATGGTATATGATGAAAATGGAAATATGATTAAATATATTTCTACGGATCGCTATGGAAAAGATACATATGAATATCAGTATGATGATGCCGGAAAACGTATAAAGAGTCTTGAATACAAGGAAGATGGTAAGTTGTTCGGATGGAATGAGTATGAATATGATGGAGAAGGTAAATTAATAAAAGATTTATATTATTTTGGAAATGGAAAATTAAATTGTGTTATTGAGTACAAATATAATGATAAGGGTAACGTTATTGAGGAGGATACCTATTGGAGTTTTGTAGGATTTGATAGTCCGCGCGATGTAAGAAAATATACATATGATGAAAATAATAATTTGATAAGTGATGAATTTAGGGGAGATTTACATCAATCATGGGGAACGTTTACAGATCGTTGGGAGTATCAATACGATGATAATAATCAGTTGATTCAAAGTACTCTGTATTCGTCTCAATATGATATCGTAGATCATAAAATGGAGTATTATGTCTATGAATACGATGAAAATGGAAATATGATAAAAGAAGAATATTATATTTTAGCAATAGGATTGGCGCGTACAGAGCTGATGGGAGATGGCACAGCAACATTGTGGGACAGCGTTGAGTATGTGTATGATGAAGATGGGGATGTTGTAGAAAAAATTTATGCAGATATTGATAATAATAATGATATTACCGGATATACCAGCGTTTTTTATGAATATGAGTATATGGATATTATAGTGAGATAAATGAATTCTCAAAGGATATTATAAATTTAAGAGGGTGATGAAAGATGAAGAAGATATTATTAATTTTTTGTTGCATTACAATGGTATTTTTATGTGCTTGCGGCGAAACGGAATTGATTGAAGAACCTGAAACAGAATCAGTTGAATCTATCGAAGAGGACAGTGCAACTTATAAAGAAATGAAAGTTGTAGTAAGCTTTGACGAAGATGGTAGCGATGAACTTAATTATGAATATGATGAGTATGGACGTCTTTACAAAAGTATCACTATCAGCTGGACTGATGGTAAGCCTAAAGCCTATACCATTTATGAATATGATGAAATGGACAGATGTGTATGCGAAAATCGTTATGATGCCAATGATGCAAATGCAGGAAAACGTGAGTATACATATGATGAAAAAGGAAACTGTTTAAGTGATATTTCATATAACTCTTCCGGTGAAATTGTAACAAGTGATATATATGAATATGATGATAACAGCAATGTGATAAGCCATAATGTAATTGATGCCACCAAGACTGAAACAAAGTATGAATATGAATATGATGAGAATGGAAATTTGTTGTATGAGATTAAATATGCCGACGTGGCTTATAAAATGGAATACCTTTACAATGAAAATGGGGAATTGTATAGAATAAACACATTTTGGGATGATGTTGATTGGGGATACTATGAGTATAAATACGACGATAGCGGAAACTGTATTGAAGAAATAAGTACGGTAGAAAAGGCTGAATTAAGATATGAAATGGCATATGATGATAGCAATCGAATGGTAGAGAAAAAGTCTTATTTTAAATCGGCAGACTGGGTGTTAGATTCATATGCCGGATATACATATGACGCAGATGGAAGATTGCTGAAAGTGAAAGATTTGAATAATAACAGTATGATGGAAGAGTATTCATACGATGCAATGGGTAATCTTGTAAAGGAGAGCTATTATTATTCAGGAGAACTGAGTTATTATATCGAATATATTTATGATGAAGATGGCGATCTGTTAAGTAGCTATGCTTATGATAGTAGTGGAGAGAGTATGGGCGAATTTGAAGTATACGAGTATGGTTATATTCAAGTGATAGAAGAATAAGATGATGTAGATGTTACACTAAAGTCTAGATTAAAATAATAATTTATCTTGTCGAAATTTGGCGATGAAACCTTCTTGCGTGCAGGGAGGTTTTTTTGCTATTATATGTATATATTTCTATATGTCTTTTATCCGGTCGTATCGATCTGAAATTCCATTCTTAAATGATTAAAAATTATTTTATGCATTTTTACTATACATATTTATGCACGTTTTTTTGAGGGATATAAATAAATTGACAGGAAAGGAGGTTGAAGCCTATAATAACTCTAACAAGGGGGTGTAGGCTATGGATTCTATGAATATGACAGAAACAGCAAGATTGATTTTAGATCTTAGGGCAAAGGGTTGGAGTGACACAGAAATTATTAATCATATTTTATATATTGTAACAGGTGAACAAAGTTATAAAGCCGAAAAAAATTAGGTAAAAAGAGGAACGCAGAGTTCCTCTTTTCTTTTATTTATCATTTCCAAAACTACAATTTTAAGCTATAATATAATTAGGGAAGTGTATTGTTTTTGTCCGATAGGACATTTGTGAATTGTAGGGGATTTTTTATGGGAAATGATGTAATGGACAAATTGAAAAAAATGGGGTTTTTGGATATCCAGTTGCACCAGATTCAGTTAGGCTTGTCAGAGGGCCTGCCTGTTGAAATTTATGCAAATCCTGCATTTGACTGGTTCCAGATGGAAGAAATCCGAAAGGGATTAAAAGCGAAACTGGATGTGACCTGTTATGCCAAGCCGGAAATTCCTTATGAGAAGATGCGTCAAATCCGTAAGGGCTTGCAGGAGGGAATTGACCTTTTGCCTTATATGGATTGGAATGCCGGAGTTTTGAAGGAATTTCGTCTTGCAAGACTTGGCGACATTGATTTATCCAAATATATTAAGCAAGGGTATGACGCACAGCAACTTGCGGAAATCAGAAAAGCATCGGAAAAGGGCATTGATTTGGATGTGCATATTAATCCGGAATTCAGGGCAGCCTCCATTGCCGAAATCCGCAAAGGTTTGGAAAATGGTGTAGATGTATCCCTTTATGCCAAGAATACATACAGTTGGCGTAAAATGCGCGAACTTCGTCTCGGTCTTGAGAATCAATTAGACGTATCAAAGTACAGCAGTCACTTTTATGATTGGGAGCAGATGCGTGAAATCCGTCTTGGATTAAAAGCAGGTGTGGATGTTGACGGTTATTGCCTGCTTCGATATTCGGCTAGTGAGATGTATAAGAGGCGTAGGGAACTGCTGTTACAATCCCACGTTAACGGAGCGGCATTTTATAAGCAGATGGAAGAATCCATCAGCAATATATTATCTTCCGAAGACGCTTTGGATGCACATGGCGTGCACGAACATAGCGAAGGCAAAGAGCTTTTACAAACCGATGATTTAAGTGATTCCGAAAAGCTGTTGCTTGGCAAAGAACATCTGACTTTGGAATTTCGAGCCGGAAATATGGAAGCGTATATTACTATAGGAGTACCGGACGGAATTGTGGAACGTGATGTTCTTATGGACTTCTTAAAAGAGAAAAAAGTAAAGTCCGGTATATCAGACCAGACAATTGAACTAATTTCCAAGGGAGAATACGGACAAAGTCCGATTCTTATCGCTCAAGGGAAGATTCCTTTGAAAGGTGAAGACGGCTGGTATGAATTCTTTTTCCGTACGGATGTGCAGAAGAAACCGAAGGTTTTGGAAGACGGTAGCGCGGATTATAAAGATATTGAATGGTTTGAAGTAGTAAAAGAAGGTCAAAAGATAGCTTTTTATCATGAGGCGAAAGACGGTATAGACGGATTTGACGTACTCGGCAATGTGATAAAAGGACGAAAAGGTACGGAGAAACGTGTATTAAAAGGAAAAGGTTTTCGTCTGGAAGATGACAAGAAAACCTACACTGCCCTGTATAACGGAATGATTCGCTTGGAAGGCGAAGATTTGTCGGTGGTAAATCATGTGGAACTTGATGAAATCAATATGACCACCGGAAATATTTTCTTCGACGGAAGTATCCATATTCGCGGAAATGTAAGCAGCGGAATGACGGTAAAAGCAACCGGTGATATTGTCATTGACGGTAATGTTGAGGTTGCCACCATAGAAACAGAAGGAAGCGTTATGCTTAAGAAAGGTATGAATTCTTCCGGACTTGGTGTTGTAAAAGCCGGTAAGAATGTGGTGAGCAGGTTCTTTGAATCTACCAAGATCATTGCCGGCGGAAACATTGAGGTGGATAAGTGCTTAAACAGTCATTTATATGCCAAAGGAATGATTACCGCAACAAGAATTCTGGCCGGAGGAATTGCAAGTTCGGAATCCGGATTTTATTTAAACAATGTAGGTAATCACGCCGGACTGAAAACCGTGTTAAAAGTTCAAATCAACGAAACTGCCCGAAACGATTATCACAATATTTTATATAATATAAAAGATGTGAAACGCCAGCTGGAAGTGCTGAATAAAACCTATAATGACCTTATGGAGAAGTATACGGCGCAGGAACGTAGCGAGATGGAGCTTTTTCAGAAGGTGGAGAATGCAGTTTTCGTAAAACAGAAGCAGTTAGATAAAATGAAAGAACTGGAAATTCAGCTAAAACGAATCATTGACAAAGAAAAACTTGTCAGTGTTGTAATTAGCGGAAATGCTTACGAAGGTACCGTGGTAGAAGTGGGCAGCGGCCGTTGGGAAGCAAAGAACCATTATAACGTAACCATTAAACAGCAGAACAGTGAAATATCTGTATATAACAATTAAAGGGACGGGAGGAAAAGGAATGAGAGATAAAATACTAATTGTGGATGATTCCAAATTTAATCGTCAGGTTTTAATTGATATATTAAAAGATTCCTATGCCGTTATTGAAGCGCAGAACGGCTTGGAAGCATTAAAAATTGTAGAAGAACAGATGAAAGAGATTGTTGCTGTTTTTCTGGATATTAATATGCCGGAAATGGACGGAATCACTTTTTTAAAAAAGATGACCGAGAAGGATTATTTAGGTGCCTTTCCGGTATTAGTGGTTACCAGCGAACAGTCTGTCAATCAGGTGGCAGAGTGCTTTGAGTATGGCGCGGCCGATTATATTCGAAAACCTGTAAATACGGATTTTGTAAAGCAGAGATTAGAGAAATTGTTGAAACTGTATGAACAGAAGAATGATTTTAAAGAACGATTGGATAAACAGACGCTTACCATGCGTTCGCAATATCGCCTTTTACAACAACAGGCTATGCAGTTGAAGAAGAATAACGAGAATATAATTAATATCCTTGGTACAATTGTAGAATACCGAAATATGGAAGGGCGGACTCATACCACCAGAGTAAAAGGTTTTACCAAGATTCTCGGGAAATATATGATGAAGGATTATCCTGAATACGGTTTGACGGAAGATAAAATTAATGCAATTGCGACGGCAAGCGTGCTTCATGATGTTGGTAAAGTAATGCTTTCGGATGCGGTCCTTTTAAAGCCCGGGAAATTAACAGCCGAAGAATTCGAATATGTGAAATCACATTCCATCAAGGGATACGACATTGTAAACAGTATTGCGGACTTGTGGGAAGGTGAGCACATTGAATACAGCCGTGAAATCGTAAGATGGCACCACGAGAAATATGATGGTTCCGGATATCCGGACGGATTGAAGGGTGATGAAATTCCAATCTCCGCCCAGTTAGTATCGGTCGCGGATTGCTATGATTCGCTTATTTCGGAGAGTGTATATAAGGGGGCAATTCCCTACGAAGAAGCATACAATATGATCCTTCAGGGGGAATGCGGAATGTTCTCGTATAAACTCCTTGAGTGTTTCCGTAAGGCTAAAGAAGAAATGGAAACTTATGCAAAAAGTGTAGAAAAAAATGAAGATAAAATGTCTAATGCCGAAGGTGTGTAAATAGAATGTAATAATAACTTTATCTGAGGTTACATATGAGGCAAATCAGATATTTTAGGATAATGAGAAGTCTTTTGATACTTCTTCTTTTGGCAGGTGTGTTTGTGCAAAGTGTATTGCCGGTTCACGCTGCGGCACCTGCCGTGAATTCGTCTTCCGTGATTCTGATGGAAGAGACCACAGGGCAGGTTATTTATGAGGTTAATGCCGATGAAAAGAAACCGCCTGCCAGCATTACCAAAGTAATGACGATGATTCTGGTGTTTGAGGCTATTGAGAATGGCAAGATTACTATGGCAGACGAAGTGGTCACAAGTGCCCATGCCCAGTCTATGGGAGGTTCCCAGGTTTTCTTGGAAGAAGGCGAAGTACAGACGGTGGAGACGCTTTTAAAATGTGTGGCGGTAGCCAGCGGTAATGATGCCAGTGTGGCACTGGCAGAGTATGTGGCCGGTACGGAAGAAGAATTTGTGGTCAGAATGAATGAGAAGGCCAAAGAGCTGGGAATGGAGAATACCCATTTTGTGGATTGTTGTGGGCTGACAGACTCGCCGGAACACTATACGACGGCAAGAGACATTGCGATTATGTCGCGGTATTTGATACATAATTATCCTGAGGTTTATGATTTTACAACGATTTGGATGGAAGATATTGTACATTCCACCAATCGCGGGGATTCCGTTTTCACCTTATCAAGCACCAATAAGTTGTTAAAACAATATCCCTATGCCACGGGCTTAAAGACCGGTTTTACAAGTAATGCAAAGTATTGTGTCAGCGCGACGGCTAAAAAGGAGAATATTTCGCTGATTGCGGTGGTAATGGCGGCGGAAACTTCGGATTTGCGCAATCAGGACGCAATGAATCTTTTTAATTACGGATTTTCCGTGAGTCGTTTGTATCAGGATACGAGGAGCCTTGGCTGTGACAGTTTGCCGATCAAAGGAGGTATTGCGGACACAATTCCCGTGGCTTGTAAGGAGCAGTTTTCATATCTTGATATTACGGGAATGGATTTTGCTAATGTACAACGTAAAATTATGGTGCAGGAAGAGATAGAGGCACCGATTGCAATGGGGCAAAGCGTCGGTAAAATTGTATACACCTGTGACGGAAAGGAACTGGGCAGTGTTGACATTGTGTCCCTTGCAAATGTAGAAAAAGCAAGTGTATGGGACTATTATGGTAAGCTTTTTGCAAAATATCTTTTGTAATCGGGAAAGATATGTTAAACTAATTAGGTATGGTCTGGATATATAATGTATGATTGATTTTTGATTTTACGTTATAAAACAGAGCCATACCTGATTTTTATTTTAACGGAGAAAGTATGGAATATATTATTTTAGGCATTGTAATTGCCTTGATTTTATTCTTTTGTATTGTGAATATCTGCGATATGAACCGTTTTGTGGTGCGGGAGTATACGTTTACTTCTGAGAAAGTCACGAAAGAGGTTACGTTTGCGTTCTTAAGCGATTTGCACGATAAAAAATACGGCAAAGACAACTGCAAATTGTTGAAGGCGATTGATAATGTGAAGCCGGATGTGCTTTTGGTCGGCGGAGATATGATTGTGGCAAGACCGGAGAGACCTAATCTTAATGCCAAAGCATTTATGAATGCACTGGCAGAGAAGTATACGGTTTACCACGGAATGGGAAATCATGAATATCGTTCGGATTTGTACCGTGAAGATTACGGTGAGATGTATGATGAGTACAGTAAGCCGTTGATGGAACAGGGCGTGAAGTTTTTACGTAATGAGGCGGTGGTCTTGGAAGATTACAATGTGGAAATCCGCGGTGTTGAAATCGACCGTAAATATTATAAAAGATTTACGGTGCGCCATATGGATGATAGCTATATGGAAGAGATTCTTGGTGCAAATGATGGCAGTCATTACGAAATTTTACTCGCGCACAATCCGGATTATTTTAAGCAATATGCTTTTTATGGTGCGGACCTGACACTTGCCGGACATGTGCATGGCGGAATTGTACGCCTGCCTTTGGTGGGCGGAATTGCATCGCCGGCAGTGCGTTTTTTTCCCAAATATAACGGTGGCTTGTATCGGCAGGGGAAGGCCAATATGATTGTAAGTTGCGGTCTTGGAACCCATACCTTGCCTATGCGCATTTTTAACCCGGCGGAGTTAGCGGTGATTCGTATAAAGCCTGCTTGCAAAGATGAGTAAAAACGGATAAAATAGAGTGGATTTGTATAAAACGGAGAATAAGTATGGCAATACCTGTTAAGTTGGAGGTGTTTGAGGGACCGTTGGACCTCCTCCTTCATTTGATTGAAAAGAATAAAGTAGACATTTATGATATTCCCATTGCAGAAATTACACAGCAGTATTTGGAGTATATCAACCAAATGCATACGGATGATATGAACGTAATGAGTGAGTTTCTTGTAATGGCAGCGACGCTTCTTGATATTAAGTGTAAAATGCTTCTTCCGCCTGAAGTCAATGAGGAGGGTGAGGAAGAAGATCCGAGAGCGGAATTGGTACAGAAGTTGTTGGAATACAAAATGTATAAGTACATGTCCTATGAGTTGAAGGACATGCAGATGGGCGCAGAGAAGTATCTGTACAAGAAGCCTACAATTCCCAAGGAAGTGCTGGAATATCAGGCACCCATTGACTACGAGGAACTGGTGGGAGATTCTACGTTACAGTTGCTGAATGAATTGTTCCAAAGTATTATGAAACGTCAGGAAGATAAAATCGACCCTGTGCGCAGTACCTTTGGTAAAATCCAAAAAGAAGAAATTGATTTGGAGCGCAAGCAGTCTTATATTTTTGATTACATAGAAAAGAATCGTAAGTGCAGTTTCAGACAATTGCTTGAAAAGCAGAAAAGCAAGATGGAAGTGATTGTTACCTTCCTGATTGTCTTGGAATTGATTAAAGTCGGTAGCGTGGATGTAGAGCAGGACGATACCTTTGGTGAAATCAATATCACATACAAGGCGCCTTTTAGCGGTGTGATTGATTTGTCTGAAACCCAAAAAGAAGAAAAAGAAGAAAATCCGTTGGCAGGAATTATGCCGGATACGGATTCCTAAACAGAGGTGGATTTAAGTGGAAAGAGAAAGAGCACAGGCTGTCATTGAAGCGGTTTTATTTGCGATGGGTGATTCCGTAAGTATTGCGGACCTTGCAATCGCAGTGGATGAGAGTGAAAAATTTGTAAAAGAAATATTGGAAGAGATGAAGGTCTTCTACGCGGAGAGTAACCGCGGTATTCAGATTGTGGAATTGGAAGATGCGGTTCAGTTGCGAACGAAAGATGAATTTTATGAGGAATTGATTAAGGTGGCTGCAGCACCGAAGAAGCAGACTTTGACAGATGCCTTATTGGAAACTCTTTCCATTATTGCATACAAGCAACCGGTTACCCGTCTTGATGTCGAGAAAATCCGTGGTGTAAACAGTGATCACGGTATCAGTCGTTTGGTGGAACTTGGTTTCGTTAAGGAATTAGGACGTCTTGATGCGCCGGGAAGACCTTTGCTTTTTGGAACTACGGAACAGTTTTTAAGAAGCTTTGGTGTAAAGTCCATTGATGATTTACCTGAAATGAGCAGAGACTTGCTGGAAGATTTCAAGGTTCAGGCAGAGCAGGAAATTCAGTTGAAACTGGATATTTAGAATGATGATTTCTGATTTAGCGTAAGAGATTTCAGAGAGGTAATTTTATAGTATTCAATTTTTATGATAATTAAAAAATTGGTATTTTAAATTGAAATATTGTCATATAGTTATATTGAGTGATTTAGCGATACAAGGTGTAACTGTGCAGACAATTTTCAGAGCATTTTTTTCTTTGTTTTTAGTTGTAATAATATGGATAAATACTTCGGCAACCATTTTGGCCGAAGATGAGACAGACCTTAAATTATACGCCCGTTCGGCAATTCTTATGGATGCCTGGACAGGGCGTATTTTGTATGAAGAAAACGGTTTCGAAGTAATGCCTATGGCAAGTACTACCAAGATTATGACCTGTATTCTTGCGTTGGAGTCGGGTAAGACGGAAGAGTGGGTGACAGTTTCGCGAAATGCCCAGGGACAGCCTAAAGTACGTCTGGGGTTCAAAGAAGGGGAGGAATATCAATTGGAGGATTTGCTGTATTCGCTGATGCTTGAATCCCATAATGATACGGCAGTGGCGATTGCAGAATTCGTGGGCGGAAGTGTGGAAGGCTTTGCGGATATGATGAATGAAAAGGCTGTGGAACTTGGCTGCGAGAATACATATTTTATAACGCCAAACGGCTTGGATGCCACTAAGGACGGTAAACAGCACAGCAGTACGGCTTACGATATGGCGCTGATTACAGCCTATGCCTTGGAGAATAAAGAGTTCTGCAAGATTATTTCCGCGCCATCACATTCTTTTATGGAGAAAAGCAAAACCAAGCAATATACGGTCTATAATAAGGATGCTTTTCTTACAATGTATGAGGGTGCAATCGGTGTCAAAACCGGCTTTACCAACGGTGCGGGATATTGTTTTGTAGGAGCCGTAAAACAGGGAGATGCCGAATTTATATCTGTAGTGCTGGCAAGTGGATGGCCGCCGAATAAAAGCTGGAAATGGGCCGATACGAGGACGTTGATGAATTACGGTACGGAGAATTACTTTTATACTACTTATATGGGAGAAGGACAATACGGACCGGTGGCGATACGGGATGGGGTGGCGGAGTCGGTATCGGTAGAAGTGAAACGTGAAGAAATAGGATTGCTTCTGCGGAAAGATGAATGCATTGTGACAGAGTACGAAGTCGTCACTGATATACAGGCACCGGTGGAAGAAGGGCAGATTGTAGGCTGTGAAAGATACGTTTTAGATGGTGAAATTCTGGCGGAATTTCCGATTGTAACCGTAGAAAAAGTGGATGAAATTACCCTTTGGTATTGCCTTGGTAAAATTGTTGAAAAAATATTCATTTAAAAGCAAAAAAATGTAAAAATATGCTAGAAGATTTGACAGACTTATGTTATACTTTTAGAGTGTGTGGATTTTTCGCATTAATTGCGAGAAATCCACCGTGAATAGTATAATTTTTATTAAAATCATAAATGGAGGTCAACAAAATGAGTACTACTTCAACAAGTGAAGCGAGACAGAGAATTAATGCTTTGCTCGACGAAAACAGTTTCGTTGAAATAGGGGCACTTGTAAGCGCAAGAGCTACTGATTTCAATTTGAAGCAGCTGGATACTCCTTCAGACGGTGTTATCACCGGCTATGGTGTTATCAACGACAATCTTGTGTATGTTTACAGCCAGGATGCATCCGTAATTAACGGTACCATCGGTGAAATGCATGCCAAGAAAATTGCAAATCTTTATGATTTGGCTATGAAGATGGGCGCACCGGTAATCGGTCTCATCGATTCAGCAGGTTTAAGATTACAGGAGGCAACCGATGCATTAAACGCATTCGGTGAAATCTATTTAAAGCAGTCTATGGCCAGCGGTGTAATTCCTCAGATTACAGCAATCTTTGGAACCTGCGGCGGCGGACTTGCTATCGTTCCTTCTTTAACCGATTTTACTTTTATGGAAGAAAAGAAGGCTAAATTATTTGTAAACTCTCCCAACGCTTTGGAAGGAAATGAAATCGGAAAGTGCGATACCTCTTCCGCACAGTTCCAGTCAGAAGAAAGCGGTTTGGTTGATTTCGTAGGTTCTGAAGCAGAAATTATGGGTCAGATTCGTCAGCTTGTATCTATGCTTCCCGGAAACAACGAAGAAGAAGCTGAATTTACAGAATGCGCAGACGACTTGAACCGTTTATGCGGACAGGTAGAAGCAGGCGCAGGTGACACCGTTATTGCATTAAGCGATATCGCCGATGACGGAATGTTTGTTGAAGTTAAGGCAAATTACGGCAAGGATATGGTTGTTGGTTTAATGAAGTTAAACGGAATGACTGTAGGTGCTGTTGCAAACAGAAGCGAAATTTATGGTGAAGACGGTAAAGTAGCAGAGAAGTTGGGTGAAGAGCTTTCTGTTCGCGGATGTGAAAAGGCTGCAGATTTTATCAATTTCTGTGATGCGTTCTCAATCCCCGTATTGTCTCTTACCAATGTAAAAGGCTTTAAGGCTACAAAATGTGCTGAAAAGGGTATGGCTAAGGCTGTTGCTAAACTTACATATGCATTTGCAAATGCAACTGTTCCCAAGGTAAACGTTATTACCAAGAAGGCATTCGGTAGCGCATATGTTGCAATGAACTCCAAAGCAATCGGTGCTGATGTGACTTTTGCTTGGGACAAGGCTGAAATCGGTACTATGGATGCAAAGCTTGCTGCTAAGATTATGTATGAAGGCGAAGGCGCTGACGTAGTTGATGCTAAGGCAAAAGAATATGCTGCATTACAGAACAGTGCATTAAGCGCTGCAAAGAGAGGTTATGTAGATTACATTATCTCTGCAGCAGAAACAAGAAAGTATGTAATCGGTGCTTTTGAAATGCTTTACAGCAAGAGAGAAGACCGTCCTGCAAAGAAGCATGGCACAGTATAATTCGGAAAGGATAACACAACTATGAAAAAAATAATTACTTTGATTTGTTGTGTGCTTTTCTCCATGCTGCTTTTGACCGGTTGTGCAAGTCAGGAAGTGAATTTAGATGATGCTCAGACACAGCAGGTAGAAGATAATGTGAAATCATTAATCAGCCTGATTGTAGTTGAACTTCCGGCAGATGCTTCTGCAGATGCTGATTGGACAGCCAATGCCGCTTACAGTGAAGCGGATCGAGAAGTGCAGTTGAACCTGTCAAAAGATTTATGGGAAGAATTGCAGACAAAATGGAAAAAAGAAAACAACTTAAAGATTGAAGCACAGTCCACTTACGAGAGCGCAATTACTTCATATCTTGCTTCGGAAGAAGAGAACGGTACACCCACCGGCTTAGTAGATGGTTATGTGTATGCTCCCGCAGAGGATGGTTTCACCGTAACTGCTACTTTGGTAACAGACGTAAGAAACGTGGAAATGGTTGTTTTATATGATGAAGATATGTATATTACAAGCGTATCTTTTAACCCGATTTACACCTTTGGTGAAAATATGGAAAAGGCAGCGTTAAATACGCTTCTTGGTATGGGAACCGTATTTGCAATTTTAGTTCTTATTATGTTGATTATTTCAAGCTTCTCGTTGATTTCTAAGTTTGAAAAAGCAGCAGCAAAGAGAAAAGAGAACAAGGCCGCAAAGAAGGCTGCCAAAGCAAAGGGTGATGCAGTAGATAATACCATTGCACAGATCATTGAGAAAGAAGAAACAGAACTTGCCGATGATTTGGAACTGGTAGCTGTTATCAGTGCTGCAATTGCCGCATACGAAGGAAGCACTTCAACAGAAGGCTTTGTTGTAAGAAGTATTAAGAAGTCAAATAAAAGAAGCTGGAAAAGCACGCTTAATTAGGAGGAAATAAAAATGAAAAATTATACAATTACCGTTAATGGAAACGTATATGACGTTGTTGTAGAAGAAGGCGCAGGAAGCGGTGTTGCTCCCGTAGCGGCTCCCGTAGTAAAGAAGGCAGCTCCCGTAGTTGCAGCGGCTCCCGCAGCTGCTCCGGCAGCAGGTGGCGCAGGCAACATTAAGGTAGAAGCAGGTGCTGCAGGTAAGATCTTTAAGATTGAAGCTAAGGTTGGACAGGCTGTAAAGAAGGGTGACGCTGTTGTTATTCTTGAAGCTATGAAGATGGAAATCCCTGTTGTTGCTCCCGAAGATGGTACAGTAGCAAGTATTGATGTTGCTGTAGGTGATCCTGTAGAAGCAGGCGCAGTTCTCGCTACATTGAACTAATCATTTTTAGGTTGAAAATTTACAGGAGGTTTCTAAAAGATGGATTATATTATTAATACGCTGGGTAATCTGCTTGAACAGACAGCTTTCTTTAATCTGACGATTGGAAACTATATTATGATCGCGGTTGCATGTGTATTTTTATACCTTGCAATTAAGAAAGAATATGAACCGTTGCTTTTGTTGCCTATCGCTTTTGGTATGTTGCTGGTTAATATCTATCCTGATATTATGGCACCCATCGGCGAAGACGGACATGCGGGCGGATTACTTTATTACTTTTATTTATTGGATGAATGGGCAATTTTACCTTCCCTTATTTTCATGGGTGTAGGTGCGATGACCGACTTCGGTCCCTTAATTGCCAATCCTAAGAGCTTTTTGCTCGGTGCAGCGGCACAGTTTGGTATTTTCGCTGCATATTTTGGGGCATTGTTATTTAATGAGACAGGCTTTGTAGACTTTAATGATAAGGCTGCTGCGGCAATCTCTATCATTGGTGGTGCAGACGGACCGACCTCCATTTTCCTTGCAGGTAAGCTTGGACAGACTGCATTACTCGGACCTATTGCGGTTGCGGCATATTCTTATATGTCACTGGTACCTATTATTCAGCCGCCTATTATGAAACTTTTAACAACAAAGAAGGAAAGAGCAATCAAGATGGAACAGCTTCGTCCTGTATCCAAACTTGAAAAGATTCTTTTCCCTATTGTTGTAACAATTGTTGTATGTTTGATTCTTCCTACTACAGCACCACTTATCGGTATGTTGATGTTAGGTAACTTATTCCGTGAATCAGGCGTAGTTAGACAGTTAACAGAAACAGCATCCAATGCTTTAATGTACATCGTTGTAATTTTACTTGGTACATCTGTTGGTGCAACCACAAGTGCGGAAGCATTCTTAAAATGGGATACCATCTGTATCGTAGTTTTAGGTCTTGTTGCATTCTGCTTCGGTACGGCGGCCGGGGTTGTATTCGGTAAAATTATGTGTTGGGCAACCAAAGGTAAGGTAAATCCCCTTATCGGTTCAGCAGGTGTGTCTGCGGTTCCTATGGCAGCCCGCGTATCCCAGAAGGTTGGTGCAGAAGAAGATCCTACAAACTTCTTATTGATGCACGCTATGGGACCTAACGTTGCAGGTGTTATCGGTACTGCGGTAGCAGCCGGTACATTTATGGCTATTTTCGGAGTCATGTAATGCATTTTATTTAATAAATCAGGAGGAAAAAATAATGGATAACGCTGAAAATAAAGTGGTTAAAAAACCCATTGGAATTACAGAAACCGTTCTGCGTGATGCACATCAGTCTTTGCTTGCAACCAGAATGCCGACTGAATTCATGTTACCCATCGTTGATAAGATGGACAAAGTTGGATACCATTCCGTAGAATGCTGGGGTGGTGCAACATTCGATGCTTCTCTTAGATTCTTAAA
>JAZNRI010000007.1:0-75580 GCA_045590655.1 Lachnospiraceae bacterium
TATATTGTAGCATCAGTAGTGAAAGGAGGGTTCCCAAAAATGAATCAAGAAAAAATAGGAAGGTTTATTGCATCTTGCAGAAAAGAATGTGGGTATACCCAAGCATCACTTGGCGAAAAACTTGGGATAACCGATAGAGCAGTTTCAAAGTGGGAGACTGGAAAAAGTATACCTGATGCATCCATAATGCTTGAACTATGTAATTTATTAAAAATCAGTGTCAATGAACTTTTAACAGGGGAACATATTGCTATGGAAAACTATAAAGAAAAGGCAGAAGAGAATTTACTCGAGTTACAGGAAAAAAAGGTCAAGGCACAGAAAAGCCTGTTCCGAACAGAAATGGTATTTATTTCAATTGCAATTCTTCTTGCACCTATTCATTTGGCGATAAATTACTACTATCCCAATAATAGCGGAACGGGTGTTGGATTATTGCTTGTAATAATCGGAATCATTATGTTTGGAATTCATTTTATTCGCAATTACGAAGTTAAACCCAAGTAGAAATTTCAGTTTGTGGAAGCAACAAATTCCAAACTACCAAAAGCCCCGATAAAGTCGGGGCTTTTATTTTGAAGAAATTTAAGAATGTGATAAGTGCAATTAATATAATCAATGAGTGAAATAATTATAAAAGTATTGACAAAGTAGTAAAAAGATACTAATATAAACGCGTAAGGTGACGGTTTGGACGAACTATGGAACAAGTGTCCAACTGTGTTTTGTGTAAAAGGAGATAAAAATGAAAAAGAAAGCATTGATTTTATTATGTATGCTATCTATGTGTATGGCAGGGTGTACGGTAAACGGAAATAATTATTCCATACCATCGGAAATTACGGTGACTGTGGATTTTGAGTCAGATTCAATGTCTGCGGAAACAGAGTCTGCGGAGGTGCAGGAAGGAGCGTTATCAGAATCGGAAGAGGCCGTGGTCTCAGACAATGTCAATTGGCAAGAGGTGTTTGAAGTTCCTACGGATGAGGAAGTTGCAGCCTATACGAATCCAAATAATAGATTTGCGCCTTGTCTTGCAGGCTGGCTTTCTGTTCCGGATGAAGCAAGATATTCAGAATACAGTATTGATTTCAAGGCAGATTATATACCGGAAGCAACCTACTGGTGTTTGGGGCAATGGTCTTTGGATTATTCGTCCCTTGAGGCGGATTACGAAACGGTTGATTATGAATACAGCGGAGCTTATGGTGGTTTTCAGAATAACCATAACGGAATGCAAACCATTATAGCCTTCTGGGATGTGTATTGTACGGATGAGTCGGGCAGAGAAACCGTTATACGAGCAGAACGTGTATATCCGACCAATGAGGAGGATGAGAATTTTGGCGGTGAAGGTGAAGGCGCCCATTGTCTGGTTCCTTACGAGTGGGAGGCCGGACATTGGTATCGCATGCACGTAAAATGCGTAGAATCGCAGGAAACAGGAACTACTATGGTAGAACAGTGGGTATGTGATCTGGAAACCGGGGAATGGACCTTGATGAGCATTTATGATTTGAAGGCAAAAGATGTTTTATTTATGTCTTCTCCTGCAATATTCATGGAGAACTATCTTACGGAGTATGCAGGCGGTGTGCGTTCCATGGAATTGTGCAATGCGAAGTATTTGGATGCAAAAACCGGAAACTGGGAAAAGATATCGAGCATCTATCTTGGTTCAAACGGAGGTGCGCCCGGATATGAAGGAAGCTATAATTTCGGGACTTATCAAGACCGTATTTGGATGATTGCCAGCGGTGTAGGCGGTGACTGGTATAATAACGGAAAAGGAAGAACTTCTGCGGACCTTCTCTTTGGAGAGTAACCCGCATAAAAATTTTCATAAAAAACATTGACAAAGTAGCAAAAGTATACTAATATACAAAATGTAAGTAGCAAAACAAAACCAACAATTGATTAAATCAAGAACGACATTTTGTATAAAAGGAGAATAGAAAATGAAAAAGAAAGTATTGTTAACAATGGCAATTATTGCAACAGCTTGTATGACAGGCTGTAATATAAATGTCAAATTGACACCGGATGAGCCGGCTTCAGAAACCGTTTCCGAAATGAGTTCAGTGGAAGTAAACACATCTGAGAACGGAAGTGAAGTAGTTCAGAATTCCGGAAACAACAGTGGTTCCGTTATTGAAACATCACAGGCTATCCAAATCGATTTTGAATCGGTGTATGAGAGCAATGACAATCCGTTTTTATGGGCGGTAAGTTACGAATACCCAGTGTTAGACGATGAACGTTATCCGGAATTGTCCATGGCAATTCAGGATTACAGAATGAATTATGTCAGAAACATAGAGGCAGCAAGAGATGAATTGGCAGCGATGGCAGAGCAGGATTATGCTGAATTTGGTGCAGAAAGCTGGATGGGATATTACACCATCGACGAGAGCATGACAGTAAAACGTGCGGATGCAACAGCTGTATCCATTTTGGAACAGGGATATTTTTATCAGGGCGGTGCACATGGCTCCGATGGTTTCGGATGCTTTAATGTGGATACCAAGACCGGTAATAAACTTGCATTGAATGATGTGGTTACCGATGTGAATGCATTGTCAGGAGTTATTGCAACGGAAATGTTGGAACTGTATCCGGACATTACATATTTTACGCCGACTTTGGAAGAAACCATTGATATGTATGTTAACCCCGAAATTACATTGACATGGACATTGGATTACAATGGAGTCACATTCTATTTCGGAAGTTATGAGATCGGCACCTATGCTGACGGAAGACAGCAGGTAACTGTTCTTTACAGTGAATATCCTTCGCTTTTTAACAGTTATTATTTTGACAGTGTTACAGATGATTATGTAATTCCCGCAAGTGCTTGGGGCACATTGGATGTTGATTTGGATGCAGATGGTGGTACAGACCACATTACTGTTGTTGAGAATTATACCAACCCGGAGGAAGGTTTTAGTTCTTTTACAGTTCGCATAAACGGTCAGGAATATACTCAGGATGCATTGGGTTGGGTGTTAAAGCCCTATTATGTAAGAGCAAACGGTAAAGGCTATTTATATGTTACTGCCGAGACAGAGGGCGATTTCGCAGAAAGCTTTGTATATGAGATTACAGGAAGCAGTATTGTATATAAGGGAACGTTTAACGGTGCTGTGAAGTATTTTACAAATTCTTCTGATTTCTGTGTGACAGAGCGTATGAATATGGTGAGTACGGTAATCGGTGTTGCAAATTGCTATGTGGGTGCTGACGGAATGCCGGTGAATAAGAGCGGAACCTACGAAATTTACCGTAGTGAAGAAATTATTTTAACTTCTATGAAAGAAATCACTGCAGAATTGGTAGATGCGAACGGAAACTTAACCGGTGAATCTTATACCTTCCCTGTAGGCACTACATTCCAATATATTAGTACTGACGGTAAAATCTATGTAGATGTGTTGGCAAGCGACGGACAGTATTGCAGATTCTATACAACCAGCGAAGGATGGCCGCCTACCGTTAACGGAATGGATGCTACAGAGTGCTTTGAAACGGTATATGCTTTTTAATATAAGTTCATAAAAAGAGGCGTAGGATAAAACCTACGCCTTTATCTTTTATATCAAGTTAAAATCAATTCAACTTATTTCGCCTGCTCAAGAGCAAGTGTTACAGTTGTGATGTCGCATACTTCTGCGGGTCCGTAGTACTGGATAGCACCGGGATATACGAAGCATGTTTCAACTGCCCATTCGTCACGGTTTGCTTCGAAGAATTTGAAAGGAGCGCCATCTAATTCAACCAAAGCTTTCTTAATAACGGGCTTATCTTCGCCATGTCTTCTTTCGATGTTCATCATCTTTGTGATAGGCATACCACCTGCAACCCATTCGTTAGCGGGTTTAGAAAGGTTGGAAATCTTAGATAAGTATCCGTTGTAGCCGTACTGGATCAACATAAATGCGTTGTATCCAAGTGAGTAGCAGTAGTCTGAGTCGAAGTTTGAAGGGAATGCACATCTTCCTTCGTATCCTAAGAAGTGGTGAAGTGCGCTGAATTTGCCCTTGTATGTGCCTGCTGCCTTACGAGCTGCCAACTTATCAGCAACCATAGCAGAGAATAATTTCTCAGATTCGATTAATGATACCTGTACGTTTCCGTGAGGATCTCTTTCTAAGAATAACTGCTGCTGGATTGCCTGAGGAAGGATTGCAAATACTTCCATAGATTCCTTGGTTAAACCATTCTGGATAAATGCATACTTCTCGTCCCATGTAGGAAGAGCGTTGAATGCATCTGCCTTGCTGCCTGCAAGGAGTTCGTTGATTTCGTGAATCAATACTGAGAATTCAGGAACGAATTCTACAACACCTTCGGGGATAATAGCAACACCGAAGTTCCAGCCCTTAGCTGCTCTCTTTTCAACTGAATCAGCAATGTAATCAGCGATCTGAGAAAGTGACATCTTCTTAGCAGCAACTTCTTCTGATACTAAACAGATGTTAGGCTGTGTTTCAAGAGCACATTCCAAAGCTACGTGAGAAGCAGAACGTCCCATAACCTTAACGAAGTGCCAGTACTTCTTAGCTGAGTTAGCATCTCTTTCGATGTTACCGATGATTTCGCTGTATGTCTTAGTAGCTGTATCGAAACCGAATGAGCATTCGATGTCTTCGTTCTTTAAGTCACCGTCGATTGTCTTAGGGCATCCGATAACCTGTACGCCTGTGTTGTTAGCTGCAAAGTATTCAGCAAGAACAGCAGCGTTTGTGTTAGAGTCGTCACCACCGATGATAACAACAGCTGTGATGCCGTGCTTCTTGTAAACTTCTGCAACGATAGGGAACTGTTCTTTGGTTTCAAGTTTGGTTCTGCCGGAACCGATGATATCGAAACCACCTGTGTTTCTGAACTTGTTGATGTATTCGTCATCAAAGATTAAGTAGTCATCTTCGATAAGACCGCTGGGGCCGCCCTTGAAGCCGTATAATTCGTTTTCAGGGTTTGTAGCCTTTAAAGCGTCATATAAACCACAGATAACGTTGTGTCCGCCGGGAGCCTGTCCACCGGAAAGGATAACACCTACAATCTGCTTCTTAGCAACAGATGTGTTCTGACCCTTCTGGAAAGTGATTTCTTTCTTACCATAGGTGTTGGGGAAAAGTTCTTTGATCTTTTCCTGATCAGCTACGCTCTGAGTTTCTGCACCTTCGTTTACGCAAATGTCAGCAATACCGTTTCTTAACATTGCGGGAAGCTTGGGAGAATACTCGTATCTTGCTTTCTGTAATGATGAAATTTTCATAACTACGTCTCCTTTATGTAATATTTAATTTTTTACTCAAGTTTCATTCTAATATATTTTAGAAGTAAAGTAAACTGTAGAAATATGCAAAAAAACACTTTTTTGGTGATTTCTGTTGTAAATAATACCGATTTACCAGGTAAAGAAGTATTAGATAAAAGGCTGTACATAATTTTTCGGGCATAAAGCATCGAGACGGATGTCGGGCATTCTTATATTTTTTATTTTATAATGTGACATTATGTGATATAATTTTACAGAATGCGACAATTGTAAAAAAGATTAGAAAAGGCGGTTTAAATATGGCAGGTTATCCCTATCTTGATGTGGTGGTTTATAACAACTTTTATGAGATGCTTCACAGCGTTTACGACAAGACTCCGGAGGAGATTGCAATCCGCTATCGTGAGAAGGAAACAATTCGTGATATCTCTTATCGTGAGATGCTGGAAGAGACCACAAGTTTTTATTTTTATCTAAAAAATAAAGGCCTGGAAAACAAGCACATCGGCATTTTGTCGGAGAACCGTTATGAGTATCTGACGATTTATTTTGCCACGGTATTTCAGAATGTGATTGCGCCTATGGATAAGGAAAACGTGCCTGAGAATTTGTGGAAGCAGATTCACGATTTCGACATCAGTGTTGTTTTCTACACCGATAAAACCGCGCACTTAGTTGAGAGTTTTCAAACTTCCGAAGAAGTGGAATTTATCAATATTGATGAAGTGTATTCTGATATCATCAAAGACAAGCACAGCATCGATTTGCTTTGGGAAGAAATTAAGGATACGGACAGCGACCGCTTCTGCGTGCTTGGCTTTACTTCCGGTACTACGGGCGATGTAAAAGGCGCAATGTTGACACAGCGAAACGTGACGGCCTGCTTGCGCGGTGCCCTGCAGAATAACGTGTTAAAAAGTCCCAGTCTTGCGGTGTTGCCCATGAATCACACCTATGGTTTTAACCCCGGTATTTTATGTACACTTTATAACGGCGGAACCATTTGCCTGACTGTGAATATCAAACATTTCCAAAGAGATTTAAAAGAATACAACCCCTACTTTGTCAGCATGGTTCCCATGATTGCGGAGGGTGTTTATAAAAAAATTCTGGCAGAGGCAAAACGTCAGAAGAAGGATAAACTTTTACAGCGGATGATTAAGGTCAGCAACTTCCTTTTGAAGTTCAAAATCGATATCCGCAGAATGCTTTTCGGCAACTTAATTAACAAGCGCTTGAAGTTTATTTCCTGCGGTGGCGCGCCCTTAAATCCCTACTATGTGGACCGCTATATGGAGCTTGGAATTTATCTTTTAAACGGTTATGGTTTGACGGAGTGTGCGCCCTTAATTTGTATCAACCGCGAGTTTGATATGGATTCTGAAAGCGTGGGTACGATTATCAAAGAAGTCGATGCAAAAATTGCGGACGACGGTGAAATTTTAATCAAGGGACCCAACGTAATGCTTGGGTATTATAAGAACCCGGAAGCGACTGCGGAATGTATGGTGGATGGCTATTTTAAAACCGGCGATTACGGTTATTTAAAAGAGCGTCGTCTGTACGTGACGGGACGTAAGAAGAACCTGATTATTCTTGATAACGGTAAAAATGTTTTGCCGGAAATGATTGAGGCGAAATTAAGCAACTTGGACTGGATTAAAGAGTGCATCGTTACCACCCGAAAGGTAAATGATAACCGCATTCTTGTAGCACTGATTTATACCGAAGAGGCACCGGAAGATATTCAGGCGGATATCGACCGCATCAACGAGAGCCTGCCCGAGTATATGCGTCTTGCGGATTATGAATTGATGGATCAAGAGTTTGAGAAAAACAGCACCAAGAAGATTTTGAGAAGTAAATACGGAGAATAGAATTTATGATAGCAGCACTGAAGAAATTAATGAAAGATAATTACGGCATCAAGCAAATCAACGATGATGATAACTTCAAGAAAGATTACGGTTTAACTTCCTTTGATTTCGTGAATCTGGTTTGTCTGATTGAAGAAGAATACCACATTGAAATCGATGAGAAAGATTACCGTTCGTTAAATACGGTAAGCGAGTTGATTGCATATCTGGAAGCGAAGAGCGCAGAGGTAAAATAAGCACGAAAAAACATATACGAAATGTACGTAAATTAATACAAAGAATATGTATGAAATGTACATAAAACAAGGGGAACATTGTGAACATTACAGAAGTAAAAAGCAAAGCGGAACAGAAGAAATTTCTTGCGTTCCGAAGAAAAATTTTAGGTAAAAACTCACACTTCGTGGACAACGACATTTTTATGATTAAGGATTTGTTCGCGGGCAAAACTTCTTTTACGAACAACAAAGAAGTAAAAGTTTATTACGTGGAAGAAGACGGCCGCATTCTGTGTGAGGGTATGGCGGTTTATACCGAACAGTTAAAAGAATACATACAGCTTAGTTTCTTCGTAAGCCGCGAGGGCGCGGATGAGGCCGTTACAATGCTTACGGACGAGGTGGTGAAGGTCGGTAAGGCTTTTGGTTGTACAAGGCTTGTAATCGGCTTAAACGGCCACGTAAATTACGGTCTTGGATTGCTGGCTTCCGGCTACGAGAAAGGAAACTCTTTCGGTTCTGCCATTAATCACGAGTACTTCAACACCTATTTTAAAAATATGGGTTGCGAAGAGATTACCATGAGCACGTATCATATTGAGAAGATTGATAAGCAGTTGGAACGCTATGCTGCATTCCTGCGTAAAGTTGAACGTAATTATACATTTAAATGTTTCGATAAGAAGCATTTTGAGGAATATGCCAAAATCTATACGGACTTAAACAACTTATGTTTCAATCATCACCGGTATTATTATCCGAGAACTTATCAGGAAGATATCGAGATGTTAAAAGAGCTGTTTTTGTTTATGAAAGAGGATTCGCTGATTTTTGCTTTTGACGGTGATAAACCTGTGGCCTTCATTATGTGGTATCCGGATTTTAATGAACTTGCCAAACCCGGTGAGGCCTTCGGTGCCAAGCATTTTATCAAGAACCTGTTCTTAAATAAAAAGCTGAATACCGCCAAGGTAATGGAGTACGGCGTATTGGAAGAATATCGTACTGTGGGAATGCCCCTTGTGTTGATTCACCAGGTATTTTTAAAGATTGTTGCAAATTACGGCGCAACAAGGGCGGAAACTTCCTGGGTACTGGATGAGAATACGGACTCTTCGGGATTCTGTAAAGCAGTCTGCGACGGAGTTTATAAGAGATATATAGTGTATGAAAAAGAAATCTAATGAGGATATAAAAGTATATTGCGAGGAGCATTTTGATAAGTTGCCCGAGATGCCTTTTTTGGAGTATCCATATGACAGGGAACTGCTGAATCTGATCAAAGAAAACAATCTTTTTAAGCAGGAATATTATTACATCCAAAAGGGTGAGTCTTATGCGTTTTTTGTGGTGTATCACAATCGGATGGATATTTTAACCTTCGGTAAAATGTCCCTGTATTATCCGGTCAAAGTCATCGCTTTCCCCTGTTCTTTAAGTTATCCGGGGTATGTGACCAACGATGAAAGGTTTATGCTTGATTATATTAAAACCATTAAGGGTGCCAAGCTTGTGTTGAATGTTTCGAACCCCATCGCTCACGGCAGTTATGTAATCGGTGAGACCCTGCCTACCTGTATGGTGGATTTGACACGGGGTAATGAGGGGCAAAGCTACAGGACGACAGAGGACTATTTTAAAAGTTTTCGAAGTTCTTACCGCAGAAGGATTCGCCTGGCCATCAAGGCCTGCGCTGATTTGGAAATAAAGAAGAATCCGAAGGATGGCAGAGTGTATGATTTATACCGCAATACTTACGAAAAATCCGGCTACAAATTAGAGCGGTTGGAGCCGGGATTTTTTGAAAAAGCGGATGCTGACAAGCTGGTCTTTTATCGGGAAGATAAACCCATTGGATTTGTTATGCTAAAAGGTGTGGGCGAACAATTAATCTTTATGTTCTGCGGAATGGATTATTCCGAAGAGACCACGGATTTGTATTATTTTATGATTTATAACATCATAAAATATGCCATCGAAAATAAATTTAAATCTATCGATTTGGGGCAGACGTCCGAAGAAACCAAAATGAAATTCGGGGCTGTCCTTGAGAAAAAATATTTTTATGCCAATCATACCAATTGCCTGTTGAATACAGCGATTAAATTAGGAAAAGGGATTCTGGAGTACCACTATCGTTTTCCGGACTATAGGGTATTCAAGGAAGAAAGAGAAGAAAATGAAAGTATTGTTTTTTAGACCAAGACCGCATAAGGAAACCATCGGTTTGCAGAATGTTATGATTTGTGAGCCGCTGGAATTGGAGTACCTGGCGTCTAACATTGAAGCACTTGGCCACGAAGCGGTGATTGTGGATATGATTCTTGAGAAAAAGTCACTGGCATATTTTCTTAAGATGCATAAGCCTGATGTGGTTGGCCTTACAGGCTACATCGCACACGTGAATGTCATCAAAGAATATGCTAAGAAAATTAAGGCTTATGATGAGAAAATGCCTGTTGTGGTGGGCGGTGTTCACGCAGAGGTGAATCCGGAGGATTTTGAGTGTGAGTATATCGATTACATTGTACGTGCCAACGGCATTCGCACTTTTATCGAAATTCTGAATTCGCTGGATCAAAAAGAAGATGTGCACAAGATACCTTGCGTTTATCAAAAGGACGGTCCTGCGGTTGTCAAAGAGAATGAGTTTAACTACCTGTTTCCTGCGAGAGATAAGGTAAATAAATACCGCAAGCATTATTACTATATGTTTCACCGCAATTGCAGTTTGATTAAGACAAGTTACGGTTGCCCGTATCAGTGTAAGTTCTGCTTCTGTCGTCAGATTACCGACGGGAAGTATTTTACACGTACCTTGGAAAATATCATAGAAGAACTGGAGACAGTGCCCGAGACTGAAATCTATATTGTGGATGATGACTTTCTGGTAGACAGAAACCGTATCCTTCGCTTCTGTGATATGCTGGAAGAGAAGGGCATACATAAAAAATATTTGATTTACGGAAGAGCAGATTTCATTGCATCAAACGAAGACGTCATCAAGCGTTTTAAGGAAGTAGGTTTGCGTGCGGTCATTGTAGGTCTGGAATCCTGCGACAGCAATGAACTGGTGGATTACAATAAGAAATCCAATGTAGCCATAAATGAGCAGGCGGTGGCAATTCTGAAACGCTATGATGTGGAATGTTACGGTACTTTTATCTTAGGTCTTGATTGGCGTTGGGAAGACTTTAAGGCACTGGGTAAGTGGATTAAAAAGCTTGGTCTTGTATTCGTCAATTTACAGCCTTTGACACCACTTCGCGGAACCGAAATGTATGAGCAGTACCGCAATGATTTCATCGTGGCAGAGGAAGAATATGAGAAGTGGGACTTGGCCCATCTGGTGGTAAAACCCACCCACATTTCCGCAAGGAAGTACTACTGGTACACCATGGTGCTGTATTACACCATTACCGCGAATCCTGTAAGCGCCTGGTATATGATTAAGAAGTACGGCTTGCACGATACTATGAAATTAACCTGGGGCGCTTTCAAAGTGAACTGGCAATATATGAAGAAACTAATGAGGGGAAAGTAAATGAACGAGAAAATTAAAATATTACTGGTGCGTCCGAAATTCACAACTATTATTGCGAATTTGGAACCGCTGGGCTTGGAGTATATCGTAGGTTTGTGTAACGATTTGGGCGTGGAGTGCGAAATTTTTGATGAGTTTCAGTATCCGTATTTTAACCGCATGAATCGTTTGACTAACAAGATTAAAAAGGGCGGTTTTAACTACGTGGGTTTTAACGCCAACGCAAATACCGTGGATTATATTCTGGATACGGCCAAGAAATTAAAGAAACGTTTACCTGATACCAACATCTGGGTGGGCGGACCGGAAGCGGAGATGAATTACAAGGACTTCTGTACCGAATCCATCGATATGGTTTATTATGATAACGGTTTGCAGACTTTGAAGAATTTGATTCTCGGCGGTTTTGCGGAAGATGTGATGGATGAGCAGAACGGTATCTGTTTTAAAAAGAACGGCGAGTGGGTATTTAAGAAAAAGGGCCCCGCAGTGGATGATTTCATCTGTAAGCCTGACCGTACCGCATTCTATCAGGGACTGAAGAAGAATTTTATCTTCTTAAAAGGCAGTTATGCGCTGAGCAAGGCGTCCTTCTCCTGCCCCTTTAACTGCAGTTTCTGTTACTGCACGAAGATGAACAGCGATACCTATACCGAGCGGGATATTATGAAGGTTGTGGATGAGGTGGAAGAGATTGACCATCCCAGAATCTGGTTTGTGGATGATACCTTTTTCGTGGATAAAAAACGTGTCAAAATGTTCTGCGATGAGATTATCAAACGTGGTATCAAGAAGCAGTTTATGGCTTATGCGAGAGCGGACTTTTTGGCAGAGAATCCGGACAACATTCTTGCCCTGGCTTATGAGGCCGGTTTCCGCGACATTATGGTTGGTTTGGAAGCTATTAGCGATGAGCAGTTGAATGAATACAATAAGCAGACTTCCAAGAACGAAAACATTATGGCGATTAAAAATCTTCACGATAACAATCTGGTGTGCAACGCCCTGTTCGTGGTAAGTCATACTTCCACCAAGCAGGATTTTAAGAACCTGATTAAGTTTATCCGCGAGAATAATCTGCTTTGGGTAGTGTTCGGTATTTTTACCCCGTACAAGGGTACGGACGCCTATGATGAGTATAAAGACCGCGTTATTAAGTTTAAGTCAAAGCGCTTGGACGGTATCCATATTACGATTAAGCCGGAGAATATGTCGTCCTTTATGTTTATGTTCCGCGTTTATTGGTTGCATGTACTGACCTATCCCAAGGTTATGTGCAGAGCGTTGTTTAAGACTGCATACGATACCAAGCGCAAGGGCTGGTTTTAGAAAGGGTAAAAGGGAATTCCTATGAGAAAAGAACGTTATTTATTGGTGCGAGCACCTTATGATAAAAGAGTGGCAAGTTTGGAGCCGTTGGGCTTGGAATACATTATGGCTGCCATCAAGGCGGAAGATGCTTTCTGTATGATTCATGACGAGAGTATCAGCAGTCCCTGTTTTCGTTTCAAGAGACTTCTGAGAGTGATTGATGAGAACAAGATTACGATTGTTGGTTTTTCCATTATTTCAAACATTGCCCACTATGTTTTAAAAGAACTTCACAAGTTAAAAAAGGCCCGTCCCGAGCTTAAAATTATGGTGGGCGGTGCGGAGGTTTTCATTAACCCCGATGATTTTATGCTAGAAGATGTGGACTTTGTACTCTACGACCACGGTTTGGATTCCATCCGTCTTGCAGTGCGAAACGAGTTTACGGGCGAGGCGTTAAAGGATTGTACCGGTATGGCTTATCGCGAGGGCGGCACCTGGGTAAAAAATGAAAAAGGCGAGCCTATCAGCGATTACGGTATTCTTCCGGACAGAAGTCACTTTTTTGACAATATTAAGAAGTACCGCGTGCTTGCCAAGGGTACGTTCTCTGTAATGAAGACCGCTTTTTCCTGCCCGCAGAAATGTAACTTCTGTATTTCCAGACAGTTTAACGCATGTCACTATGCGGAACGTAAAGTGGATGATGTGATCGATGAAATACTGGGCTTGGACAATGATAAAATCTTCATCATTGATGACGATTTCCTTGTGAACAAAGAGCGTGTTTTAGAGATTTGTAATAAGCTGATTGAACATAACTGTTATAAGACTTTTATGATCTTTGCAAGAGCCGACAGCATTGTGCGTTGCAAGGACATTATGCCCTTGCTTTATAAGGTGGGATTTCGTGATATGCTGGTTGGCTTGGAAGCGACCAACGATGAAACCTTGGATTATTACAATAAGAATTCCAGCGTGGAGTTAAACCGTGAGGCAGTCAAAATTCTTCGCGACCATAAAATGCTGTGCGTGGGATTGTTTGTAATCAACTATGATTTTACCCATAAGAATTTTATGGAGATTAATCGTTTTATCAGAAAAGAGAAATTGATTTGGGTATTGTTCAGTATCCTGATTCCGTTCAAGGGTACGGTTACCTACGAAGAGAACAAGGACAAGCTTTATAAGTACGAGTATAAAAGAACCGGCGGTACCCACGTTCTGATGAAACCCGAGCATTTGCCTATGTGGCTGTTTAAGTTGGAGTATGATTTCTTATACTATGTAAATTACCCGAGAATTTATCTTGCGTCCCTTCTTGGAACGTTTGATAAGATTTATAAAAATAAAGGAAGTAAAAATGAAAGTACTGTTGATTAAACCGGAGACGGTGGGCATTTTTGCGATGACAGCGCAGGTGGACCACGAGCCTTTGGAATTGGAATATTTATATACGGTATTGGTTTCGGCAGGGTACGAGGCTGTGATTTATGACAGGCGTCATGATTTTACTTCTCTGAGAAAAAAGTTGCGGGAAGTAAAGCCGGATGTGGTTTGTATGACGGGTTATATTACCCAGGAACCGTTAATGAAGAAGTTGACCGACAGAGTCAAGAAGTATAATTCCGGGATTTCTGTTGTTTTGGGCGGAAGTCATGTGGAGATTAACTATCCAAACTTTTATGATTCGCAGGCGGATTACTTGTATCATTTGAGCGGGTTGAAGAACTTTGCACGTTTAATGACATATCTTGCAGGCGATGATAAAGATTTAACTTTAGATGATATTAAGGGCATTTGTTACCGCAAAGAGGGCGAGTGGATTTGCAATGCCAAAGAAACCGAGAGTCCTGCGGACTTGCCTGTGCCTGACAGAAGTTATTTCTATGCCAACGTGAAGCGATACGGTTACCTGAAATTCAGACCGCTGGCGCTTGTAAAGAATTCCTACAGCTGTCCCAATGCCTGTACCTTCTGTTACTGTACCAACCGAAACGGCGGTGCATATCGTTGCAGAAGTGTGGAGCATCTGGTGGATGAGATTGCAACCCTTGATGTACCAAGCGTACATATTACGGACGATAACTTTCTGGTCAGCAGGGAATATCTTTGGGAGTTTATCCGTCTGATTAAAGAGAAAAATATTCAGAAGAAATTCTTAATTTACGGTCGCGCGGATTTTATCGCAGAGAACGAAGATATTATGAAGGAGTTGGCAGCAGTGGGGCTTTCCCTTGTTATGGTAGGTCTTGAGGCTACCGATGACAAAGAGCTGGATTCTTATAATAAGCACGCTACCGTTTGGCATAATGAGGAGTGCGTGCGAATTTTAAGCGAGAATAATATTATCTGCGCCGGACTTTTTATCGTGCATCAGGAGATGAATAAAAAAGATTTTAAGGATTTGTATAACTGGATTGCAAAGCGTCCGATTATCCCTACGGTGTCTGTTTTTACACCGATGCAGGGTGCGGCCAATTACAAAGAGTACGAGAAGGATTTGGTGACAAGGGATATCCGTAAGCAGGACTTGTTCCACTGCATCTTAAAGCCGAAGCACATGAGTGTTACTGCTTTTACAATGCAGTATTATAAAATGTCTATGAAGCTTGCGTTGCACAACCGTAAAGCCGAGTTGTATAAGACGATAGGCATTAAGGATTTTCTGTTTGTGATTAAGACTTTGTGTATTCAGTTCAGAAGAAATTTTATTTTTTAAAAGCAGACGGGGAAGTCTGTATTCGGGAGTAAAATAATGAATAAAAAGATTTTATTGATTCAGCCCACACCCTATGACCAGCATGGGGTACTGGTAAAAAAGAACAGACTGTTTTTTGTAGGACTTGCCCTGCCTTTGCTTGCGGCGCTGACGCCGGAAGATTATGAGGTGGAGCTTTGTTATGAGACCATAGAGGATGTGCCTTTTGATACGGATGCGGATTTAATCGGAATCAGCAGTATGGGGCACGCCGTGCACCGTACCATTGATATTGCCAAGAAGTTTCGAGAGCTTGGAAAGACCGTAGTACTGGGCGGTTATATGGTGAGCCTTATGCCGCAGGAAGCAGAGAAATATGCAGACTGCGTTATGGTGGGCGATGCGGAAGAAACCTGGGCAGAGATGCTTCGGGATTACTCCAATGGTGAGTTGAAAAAGGTGTATCGCAAGAAACTGACTAAGTTAGAAACACCCTTGCCAAAATACGAGTTACTGCTTAATAAAAAAATCGGCAACTTCCTGCCGGTACAGGCGGGGCGCGGTTGTCCCAAAACCTGCAGCTTCTGTTCGGTATATTGCCTTTACAGGGGGCAGTATTTGAAGCGGAGCATTCCCGATGTAATCAGGGATATTAAGCGTGTAAAAGAACTTGGCTTTAAGCAGTTCCTTTTGTTGGATGATAATATTTTTTCGGACAGGGATTATGCCATTGAGTTGTGTGCCGAAATTAAAAAGCTGAAAATGAAATGGATGACTCAGTGTTCCATTGATATTGCCAAGGATGAAGAGTTGCTGGACATCATTGCAAAGAGCGGATGTTATGTTTTAAGTTTCGGTTTGGAGAGCATTACAAGAGAGAGTCTTGTCAGTATGAATAAGGCCTGGGCGCATCCGGAGAATTATGCGGCGCAGATTCGCATTATCCGTAAACACGGCATTGATATTTCGACAGAGATGGTGGTGGGAGCCGATGGTGACACCTTAGAGTCTATCCGTGAGACCGCTAAATTTATTGCGGATAACCACATTGCGGTGCCACGCTTTTATATATTGACACCGATTCCCGGAACGAAGTTTTTTGACGAAATGACGGAGCAAAATCGTATTTACAATGCTGACATTTATTCGTACAATTCTTGTGAGGCGGTTCATTATCCGAAGAATATGACGCCGGAGGAACTGACAAAGGCATACTGGGATTTATATAACGATGTGTACAGCATCGGAAGTATTTTAAAACGCACGATTTTTACAAGTGCATTTATCAAGCGTCCGGTGAATTCGCTGTTTTATTTCGGCGTAAATTTGTTCTATCGTTATCAGATTAAAAAAGGTATTGTTCCTAATATTGTGTAAGGGGTAAAAAAATGCAATTTTCACAAGATTTATCGGCAATCAACCTTGATAATACGGTTATTCTGGAATATATCAGGCAGGAAGTACCGATGCAACACTTTCTTCTGCAACTGGCATGTCTGGTAGTGGTTCTGTATGTGGCAATTTCTTACAACGGCGAGAAAAAAAGACAGAAGATTCATATCGAGAGCAAGTGGTTTGAATTGCTTCTGACCGTATCGGTATTCAGTATAATTTTTGATGGGGTATCGGCCTATACGGTTAATAATCTGCACAACGTTCCGGCCTGGTTAAATACGATTGCTCATATCGGTTATTTAATCGGTTTGGAAGCGTTGATTTTTATTATGTTTCTGTATATGCTTCACATTACGGATTCATTTCCACGCCATTGGTGGTCGAAACTTCTTTTGTATGGACCCTTTGCTTTGGTCTGCATTTTAGGAGTGGCATTTATCGGAGAAACAGAGTACCGCGTGGGAACGATTAGCAATTATGCTATGGGAGTTTCGGTATATATTTGTTTCATTACGGCCGGTCTGTACTTATTGTTTTCGCTGTATAAGTTTGTGCAGGGCTGGAAGTACATTGAAAAGAAGAAACGTTACAGCATCGGTCTTTTTATAGGAGCAGTAATTGTAGTAACCGGTATAAAAGCAGTTTATACGGAACTGCTGATTACGGCGATTGCACCGACTTTATTTGTGCTTGGTATTTATATTAATCAGGAAAACCCGATACTAAAAGAACTGGGGAACTATCAATCGGAAATGATTATGGGGTTTGCGACCCTGGTAGAAAGCCGTGATGACAGTACGGGTGGGCACGTAAGAAGAACCAGCCAATATGTGGAGTTGCTTACCTGGGGATTGCGTAATAAAGGCTATTATCGTGAGCTTTTGACCAAGGACTATATACATAATTTGATCATGGCTGCGCCTATGCATGATATCGGTAAAATATCTGTCTCGGATGATATTTTACGGAAGCCGGATAAACTTGATGATGAAGAATTTGAAAAAATGAAGAATCATGCATCGGGCGGAAGTAAAATTATCCAGGATACGTTCGGGCATTTAAGTGATGAACAGTATAAAGATATTGCATATCAGGTAACCCGGTATCACCATGAGAAATGGAACGGCAAGGGTTATCCCGAAGGATTGAAGGGGGAAGAAATTCCTTTGTGTGCCCGCATTATGGCCATTGCAGATGTGTTTGATGCGATTTCGGAGAAAAGATGCTATCGTGATGCTTTGCCCTTGGATGAGTGCTTTAAGATTATAGAAGAGGGAAGAGGCACTTCTTTCGATCCTGTGTTGGTGGATGTGTTCTTGGAGTTACGACCGCAGGTGGAGGAAATTTATAGGGATATCAAACACGCGGAGTAAAACAGTTCATTAAAAGCAAATTTTTTATCGGATAAGAACAAGATTTTTTATCATAAAACAGATGTTACTACATTGTGGTCAGAATAAAAAAGTGCTATGATGTAAATAGTGTTAAACACGAAAAACATAAAATACCAAGGAGGCTAAAAATGAGTAACAAAACACAAGATGCAGTTTACAATGCAAAAGAACTCGGCGTGGGCAAGGTCACCATATTGGGACTTCAGCATATGTTCGCTATGTTCGGTTCCACGGTTTTAGTACCGATTCTTACCGGTTTAAATGTGTCAACTACACTTTTATTTGCCGGAATCGGAACACTTTTATTTCACTTATTAACTAAGGGGAAAGTTCCCGCGTTCTTAGGTTCTTCCTTCGCATTTTTGGGTGGCTATTTTGCAATTGCCCCGATGGTGGACGGCAAGAGCAATGTCGAAATGATTCCCTACGCCTGCTTTGGTGTGGCATGTGCGGGACTTCTTTATCTGGTAATGGCGTTGTTGATTAAATTATTTTCAGCAAACAGAATTATGAAATTCTTCCCGCCTATCGTAACAGGCCCTATTATTATTGCAATCGGTTTAACACTTTCCAAATCAGCGATTGACAGCTGTTCTTCTAACTGGATTATCGCGTTGGTAGCGATTCTTGCAGTTATTATCTGTAATATCTTCGGTAAGGGCATGATTAAAATTATCCCTATCTTAATCGGTGTTGTTGCATCTTATTTGGTTGGCATTTGCATGGGTAAAGTTGATTTCAGCGGTGTAAAAGATGCGGCATGGGTTGGATTGCCCATAGATATGGACATGACGGTATTTGCTATGTTCGGTGGCAATTTTGATGCGTCCCTGTTGATTACTGCAATCATTACAATTGTGCCCATTGCGTTGGCAACTATTGTAGAACATATTGGTGATGTATCCGCTATTTCGTCTACCGTCGGAAGAAATTTCATCAAAGACCCCGGACTTCACAGAACTTTGCTTGGTGATGGTCTTGCAACCATCGTAGCATCACTTTTTGGTGCACCCGCAAATACAACTTACGGCGAAAACACAGGTGTTTTAAATCTTTCCAAGGTATATGACCCTATGGTAGTAAGATTGGCAGCAGTGTTTGCAATTTTCTTCTCGTTCTGTCCGAAGTTTGCGGCAGTGATTCAGGCAATGCCTACCGCAACTGTTGGCGGTATTTCCTTAATCCTTTACGGTATGATTTCTGCTGTTGGTGTACGTAACGTTGTAGAGAATAAGGTTGACTTTGCGAAGTCTCGTAACGTTATTATTGCAGCGTTAATTCTGGTACTTTCTATCGGTATCAACTATAGCAGTGCGGGTTCCATCGCATTTGCCATCGGTGATATCAACATCAGCCTTTCCGGTCTTGCAGTAGGTGCATTAACAGGTATTATCTTAAATGCAATTCTTCCCGGTAAGGATTACAACTTTGATGAAGAAAAGCCCGATGATACAGGCGTGAACTTCGAAGTGGGACAGACACGTTCCATGAAAACGGAATAAGGTAAAAAAGATTAATATATTATGAATATAATTAAGGCACTATCTTCTTGGCGAAGGTAGTGCTTTTTGTTATATAAGATGCAAGACGTATTATGAGATTCAACCGAAATTTGGATATTCATAGCATAAATAAAAAGTAGCAATTTAGTAATTCAATTAAGGACCCTTTAAGAACGTCGGCACTTAGTGAGAAAACAATTTATTGTTTTCGAACTTAGTGTCCGTTACGATTCTTAACGGAGCGAGAGCGTGTCCGTATTGAATACTAAATTGCTACATTGTATAAAAAATAAAATCCAAATTTCGGTTGTAAGACGGAATTACTTCGTGCCGAAAATTCTGTCGCCGGCATCGCCGAGACCGGGAACGATGTATGCTTTCTCGTTTAAGCCGCGGTCTAAGTTGCCTACGTAAATCTTTACGTCGGGGTGTGCGGTCATCAGCTTGTCCAAGCCTTCAGGTGCTGCGATTACGCAGAGGAAGGTAATGTCGCTGCCGCCACGCTGTTTGATAAAATCAATTGCTGCAATGGCAGAACCGCCGGTCGCAAGCATAGGGTCTACTACAAAAATTTTACGCTGGTCTATTGCAGAAGGAAGCTTACAATAGTATTCCTGGGGTTCAAAAGTTTCTTCGTCGCGGTAAAGGCCGATGTGTCCGACTTTAGCGGTGGGCATTAATTTCAACAAGCCGCCTACCAAACCTAAGCCTGCGCGTAAAATAGGCACGATTGCCTGCTTCTTGCCGGCGATAACGGGGCATTTGGCAACTTCCAAAGGAGTTTCAACATCCACTTCTTTGATTTCTAAGTCTCTTAATGCTTCATAGCCGATAAGCATTGCGATTTCTTCCACGATAGCGCGGAATTCGTTGGTTCCGGTATTTTTATTACGAAGCATTGAAATTTTGTGCTTGATCAAAGGATGATCGCAAATCATAACATTTTCATTTCCGTTGTACATAGTGTTGCTTCCTTTCATTTGTTTTTTTACTAATATATATTTTACTATATTCTGTCCGATTTTCAAGATAAGACAATCATATTTTACGAAACATTATAAAAAAGTAATTGTGAAACATTCTTGATTATATAGAAAAATTGTTATATTGTAGAAATGCAAAAATGTATTGTGTAATGATGGGTGAAATTTCGGAAAGAGGAAATGAAACGTGAGAAAGAAAGTTGTTTTATATATTGCGCTTACCATAATATTTGCAATTACTTTTACAGGATGTAAGATTGCAAACGGTTTAGGTGAGGACGAAATAAAAGAATATGATGATAAAGAGTGGAAAGACGTGTATTGTGAATTGGTAGACAGTTGGATGGATGGAACCATTGATCCTTACTGTGATGTGCAATCTTTACGTTTTGATTTGGTTTATGTTAATGAAGACGGAATGCCGGAACTGGTTGTAAGCGGTGATGAATGGGTTTATTTGTATACCTATTGCCCGGGTAGCGTAGCATCCGGAGTGTCGGATGTTAATGTTTTAATGGAAGAATGGTGGTGGGGAACAAGCTCCAATACGGGATACTATTATCTGCCCTCGCAGAATGTAGTCCGTAATTCCAATTCGGATCCGGACCGCTATACAGTGGAATACTTTCATATGAACGAAAATCTTGCTTTGGCGGAATGGTATCGAATCTGGTACGATATTGAGGTGACGGAAGAGGATAGGAGTTATACCTATTTTTACAATGGTCCGGAGAATCTTGAGAATAATCTTTCTACCGGAAACACGGATGAAAGTAATGCAGATGCTGCGGAAACGGGAAAAGAGGATGCTGATACGCAGGATTCTGCAGAAACTGTTTATGCAGATAAAATAGTTGAGAAAGAAGTATCTGAGGAAGAATGGTTTACTTATAATTATCCGGATGGGGGCTTTGTTTTTCTTCAGGGTACCTTAAGTGACTCAGAAGTAAAAGACAAAATCGAAGATTGTTTTGTCAGTGCGGAAAGTGCGCCTGTTTTTGTCGGATTGCAGCCGATTCATTATGTACCTGAGAATGATTCCGTACATCGACAAAATTATTATGAAATGATATCTCTTCTGGAAGAGAAACTACCGAAACATAATATTGCATCGGAAGAGACGGAAGGTGATGTTGAAATAATTTGTATTGAGGAGGGCGACATTGGAAATGACGGCAAAAAGGATGTTGCTGTTATTTTGCAATCATATGATCCCACAATATCGGGATGGAATGATTACGGACGCTATGCTTATACGATTTGTGTATTTACGGAAAATAATGGTACATATCAGTGTACTGCCATTAATCATAATATGGTGTCTTCGAATGAAGAATATTTCGAACCGCAGAATTACCTGTATGGATTGGATATTTTTGGAAACGGAGCATTAGAGGTATCCTATACCGTTAAGGATGGTGATTTTTGGGAGGCATCTAATTATTTCTTTGAGTTAAAAGGAAATTCTTTGGTTTTATGTCGCTTGGAGACAGAATACAGCAGCCAGGCAAGCGGTTGTGGTAAAAGAGTGATACAAAATCTTCTTACCGGAGAAGTAACCGGCGTTGCGTATTCTAATCAGAATAATGCTTTTGAGCCTTTTGATTTGTATACAGGAACTTGTGAAACGGTTACCATGACTATAGATAAAGTGACCAGATGGCAACTTCCCGTAATAGATGAAACTGATATGAAATGGAATAAAGGGGCTAAAAAATATAATTACAAAGCCCTCCTTATTGATCAATATTTGGTGCCGAAAGAATCGGAAGAAGGAGAAGTACCTGAAGAATTAGAACCTTGGAAAAAAGCATATCTTAATTTGTTGCAGGCAATTGCTTTGGATGAGACGGAGGTATACAGCAAGGAGCTTTCTTATAAACTCATCTATATTGATGCAGATGAAATTCCGGAGTTGGTAGTAAGTCGGAATGGTTATTTTGTCTGGGTATTTACTTATGCACCGGAAGGAAAATATGAAGATGTTAAAGAAGTGAATGTAATTCTGGAAAATTGCGGATATGGTGCAATGGGGAATGTTGGGTATTCTTATCTTCCGAAGGATAATATTATTTATAATTATAATTCGGATTTTGCCGGCGCAGCAGGTACGACCTGGTATGGATATATTAATGAAAATCATCAGTTAGAAAGTAAGTATACAATCTATTTTGAGGATATTGACATGCAGGATGATTCGGAGGAATGTAAATATTATTTTAACGGCAGAGAAATTAGCAAGGATTTGTATGCAACCTATAAGATTGACGGTAATTTTAAGTTTATAGAAGGGAATAAAAAAGCATACGAAATTGTAGAGGATATTGTAGGAATGTAGGAAATGACTGCGTGGTGTAAAAACCACGCAGTTTTATTTTTTTTTAAGAAATATACTATTTTCTTTTAAGAATTGTTTTGGCGGTTTTATGTTAGAATATAAATAGTGAATTTATCACTATGATTCGTTAAAGAGGTAGCTATGAAACTGATTCTTACAGATATAGAAGATTTTGATTTCCAAATCGAGGGCGAGTACAAGGTAATCAATCCCCAGGGAAACATTAAGAATTGTATCGGGTGTTTTGGCTGTTGGGCGAAGACCCCGGGCGAGTGTGTGATTCATGACGGATATGAACGTACTTCTTTGGATATGGGTCTATGCGATGAAATGATTATCGTAAGCGAGTGCTATTACGGTACCGTGAGTCCTTTTGTGAAGGCCGCACAGGATAGAGCCATTTCTTATGTGCAGGGTGATTTTATCATTAAGAACGGAGAGATGCATCATAAGCACCGTTATACGAATCATTTTAAATTGTCGGCACATTTTTATGGTGAAGATATTACGGAAGATGAGAAGAAGACCGCGAAGGATATTATTGAGGGGAATGCCGAGAATTTCGACGCGGATTTTGAAGGGGTATATTTCTATAAGAGTAAAGACGAGTTAAAGGGGTTGAAACTATGACAGTGGCATTGATTAATGCAAGTCCCAAGGTAAAGGGCAGTTCCAGCGGAATACTTTTGAATGATTTGAAAGAGTGCCTGGGCACTAAGGTAGATATTGAGGAGATTTGTCTGCGCACAAGCAAGTTAACTGCTGAAATTATTGAGCAGTTAAAAAAGGCGGATACTTGGGTTGTGGCGTTTCCTTTGTATGTGGATTCATTACCATCACATCTTTTGGCATGTTTAAAGCAGCTTGAGAAGGTGACCTGGAAGAATAAGAACTTAAATGTATACGGAATTGCAAACTGCGGTTTCTATGAAGGCAATCAGGCAGAGCCTGCATTGAATGTGCTAAAAAACTGGTGTGTGAAGGCCGGTTGTGCTTACAAGGGAAGTCTTGGTATTGGTGGTGGCGGAGCCATTGCGGTAAGCGGTAATACGTCAGCCAAAGCAGGTCCGAGAGCAAATATTTTTAAGGCGATGAAGAAGTTTGCGGACCGCATCGTGAAGAAAGAAGGGGAAGTGAATAAATATGCTACTGTGGCATTCCCCAGATTCATTTATAAGATTGCGGCGCAGAACAGTTGGCGAAAGATGATTAAGGCAAACGGCGGCAAGGCGAAAGATTTAAATAAAAGGTTGGATGTGGAGCCGGCGGAAGTCAGCATGCCAAGAAATGTTGTGTGCGAGCAGTAATTGGAGATTAGGTTATAGAATGAAATAGGTAAGAGGCCTTGGAACAGTTGTGTTTCAGGGCTTTTTTGATGGTGAAAGACTGTTTTATAAGTGGCTTATTTATATGGTCAAGCGATATAAAAGAATAAAAACGTAAAAAAATTATCGAAAAACGATAAAAAGTTGTTGACAAAAGAAAATAATGTGGTATTATAGATTTATCGATAAACGTTAAATATTTAACTTTTTGCGCAAATATGTAACTTTTAAGTCGGAGGTAAAAATGAATTTATTGTTAAGCAAAATTGTAAGCAGTATATTACAGATTATTTTATTTGCAATCATACCTTTTATCTGGTGGTTCATTACTGCAAGAAAAAAGCAAAGCTTTCCGCAGTGGATTGGATTAAAAAAGATGAAATGGAATAAGAAGGTATTTATAGCCAGTTTTATCGTAACTGTTGCTTTTATGTTCCTGGGAATGTTGACATTATATATGCTGAAAGATGTGGAATTTGCAACTTCTGAATTCGCAGGACTTGGATTACAGGCGATTCCGGCAATTGTAATCTATGCAACATTTAATACTGCTTTACCGGAAGAAATTTTATTCAGAGGATTTTTATTAAAAAGGATGCAAAATAAATTCGGATTTGGTGTAGCCAACGTTGTTCAGGCTTTAATATTCGGATTCATACATGGAGTTATGTTTTTTGAAGTGGTAGGAGTTGTCAAAGCATTGATTGTGATTATATTTACGGGTGTTGTTGCCTGGTTAATGGGTTATATCAATGAGAAGAAGTGCGAAGGTTCTATTATTCCGAGTTGGATAATCCATACTATTTCAAATATATTTGCAGGAATCTGCGCGGCATTTTCCCTTATCTAAAATGTAACATAGCAATTATTAAGAAGATTAAAAACGGAGGATTTAAAATGAAACAGGAAGTTGTAGCAAAGATTAATAAGTTTGGTAAAATTGGTGAAGTCATAGCACAGATTAGTCGTATTTTCGTGATTTTGGGTGCAGTCATTTTATTGGCAGCAGGGATTTTGATGCTGGCAATGCCAAAAGATTTGTTTACTTTGGATTATTATGTCGGTATGGATATGCAGGTGGATTTGGATGCCGTGGGTGAAACCGTAACAGATGAAGATATCGAAGAATTAAATATGGAAGCTTACAGTGTAGCAGTAGATGGTGAAGAAATGGAAATGGTAGATTTTACCGTGGATCGAGACAATAATACGGTAGCGATTGAAATGGCATCACAGCCGACGAATATTTTTCACCCTGTTAAAATTGTAATTTTTATTTTGGTTGAAACCCTTCTGATGGTAGTAAATTTTATTACTATTACTTTTATCATTAAGCTTTGTAAAGAATTCAAGACTTGTGAAACACCTTTTTCTGCAGGCGTGATTAAGCGTATCAAGCAGGTTGGATTTTCGTTAATTCCCTGGTGCATTATGTATCCTACAGCGGAAGCGGCTGCTAATTTTATGGTATCGAATAACTTGAATATCAGCATTGATATCGGTATGATTATTATGGTACTTGTTGTATTGGCATTGGCGTATATTTTCCAATATGGTGCCATGTTGCAGCAGGAATCTGATGAGACATTATAAAAGGGGGACGCGATTATGGGTAAGATTATATTACGACTGGACCGTGTGATGGCGGACCGTAAAATCAGTTTGAATGAATTATCCGAGATGGTTGGCGTTACCAATGTCAATTTGTCTAAGATGAAAACCGGTAAAATCAGTGCCATTCGTTTCTCCACTTTAGAGGCAATTTGTGAGGCGTTGCATTGTCAACCGGGAGATATTCTGGAGTATGATGAGACGGCGGTAGACGAGAGAGAGTAGATTGTGACAGAAGTATAAATTGTGACATGGAAGGAACATCCTGCGAAAGCGGGGTGTTCTTTTAGAATCGGAATTTTCATTACAAATCAGAAAATAGAGGTTGTTTTTTTAATATATGTGGACTAAAATATTAGCAGATTTATTTGTATAGAGGTTATTATGAAAATAGTTGAAATTTCTTCGCTTAGTGCAGAATATGAGGAAGATGTATGGGGACTGTTAGTTTTAACCGATGAGGAATTTGTTCCTTCACTATCCAGCCGAAACAGCACACAACAACTGGGTTTTAATGAGGAGACAGGGTGTGTAAACAGACCATACGCTTATTATGAGGCAATAAAAGAACAGGAATTTATTTTGGCGGTAGAAGAGAATAAGGTGGTTGGTATTCTGTCGTATATTTCCAATTTTAAGCTTCCTTTTCGTTATAAAGGTGAGGAGATTATTTCAAATTATGTATCTACAATTATAGTGCATCCTGATTACCGTGGCAGGAAAATTACGAAAAAGTTATACAGGCAGTTAATGAAGAAGAGTGAAAACATTACAACCAGAACCTGGTCTGAGAATATGGCGCATATAACGATATTGCAAACACTGAAGTTTGATTTAATACAAAGAATCGAAAATGACAGGGGACCGGGAATTGATACAGTATACTATATGAAGAAGCCGGATTAAGTATTAGGAGGAACGCGATGGGGAAAAAACTTTCGGTATGGGAAAAAATTAAAGCATATCGTTTGAAGAACAATGTATACGTTTTAATTTTTGTTGTTGTTATTTTTATTGCATCACTTGTCATCTATTTTTTGCCGGTATGCAGAAATAACGATATTATGGCAAATATAGCGCTGGCGCTTTTTACTTCGTTGTTGGCAACAATTTTTGCAATGAGTGCAGAGATTATTGTGCAATATAAAACGCATGAAAACGATGCATTTTTGGAGGATATTCATACCTTTGGTATAGCAAATCTGAATATTAATAAAGAAGAACTGCTAAAAGAATTATTACAGGAATGTGACCGTACAATCTGGATTTCCGGTTATCGCTTGATTTTAACACGAAAGATAAAGGCAGATATTTCAAAAGCAATAGAGCGAGGGGCAGAGGTGACAGCGTTGTTGTGTCCGCCTTGGAGCCCGGGATTTAAGTTGGTTTATGGTGAAAATGAGAAAGTAATGGATAATTATTTTGAAGTTTTTCATGCAATCAAAAAGGCAGGGAAAGGCCGACGGACATATAATATTTTTTTTACTGAGAAGCCGTTGTTTTCCGATACTTACAAAATTGATCAGAAACTGGTGACAGGTCCTTATATGCATAACCGGGATGAAGAATATCATCATATTATGGCAAAAGACTTTTTCTCCTACAATTTGGTAAAAAACAGTAAGTTGTATAATTTGATTGAAGATGAGTATTTGGATTTGTGTAAGGAATCCGTGCAGATGTTGGACTGGGATAAGTTTGATCAAGCATATGCGGAATGGAATTCCGGGGATTACCGAGAAGAAGAAAAACGAAAATTATTGCAAGGTGCCTGTGTTACCATTGAAGCAGGCAGTATTGCCATAGAGAAAACAATACATAAATAAAGAGATTGACAAATGAGGTCGAATGCGTTAGACTACAGAAAGGGTTTAATGTGTTCGACCTTGTTTTTAATAAAGAAAAGATTCAGAGTCAAAGAGAATATTTTAAAGAAAAAATGGAAGGGAAGTATCTATATGGAGACACCGAAAATATTTGAAAGCGAGTATCGCTTTTGTCTGATTTTATGGGAGCACGAGCCAGTAAAAAGTACGGAGCTTGTGAAATTATGTCAGGAGGAACTGGGCTGGAAAAAGGCTACTACATATACCGTAATTAAACGTCTTGCGGAACGTGGTGTGTTGAAAAGTGAAGATGCGGTAGTGACTTCTTTAGTATCCAAGGAAGATGTTCAGGCGGCGGAAATTGATGAGTTGGTGGAGAAGACCTTTGAAGGGTCGCTACCTGCTTTTATCGCTGCGTTTACTAAGCATAAAAAATTATCCGCCAAAGAAGTGGCAGAGCTTCGCAACTTAATTGATTCATATGAGGAGGAATAGCATATGGCAAACTTCTTTCTTGAAATTGTGAATATGAGTATTACGGCGAGTTATCTGATTGTGGCAGTGATTGTGTTGCGATTGGTTTTAGCAAAAGCGCCGAAGTGGATTCGAGGTATTCTCTGGGGACTGGTTGGAATAAGGCTTGTGATGCCGTTTTCTTTCGAGAGTATGTTTAGTCTGCTGCCGGGTAAAAGTCCTATTCCTGCGGACACACTGCAGAGTACCGTAACAGGTACGGATGCAGGTGCATCTCCGGTGATGTTGGATTTGAATACGAGTGCGGGAGCTGCGCCGCAAAGTACGGATATGACAGGAGCGTTTATGCCGGTGGAAGAAGCAGTGCAAACAGCAAGCGTTTCGTGGACAGATATTTTGGCTATCGTTTGGCTGGTTGGTATGATTGTTATGCTTGCGTACTGCATCATATCTTACCTTCGTCTGAAACGAAGTGTGGCAGATGCGGTGATTTATAGCGGAGATTTGTGTGCCGATGGTTGTAAAGAGAATTCTTCTGAAAAACACGGTAAGAGATATTCGATTTATCAAAGTGAGAAAGTGGCATCGCCCTTTGTGCTTGGTTTTTTCAAGCCGGGAATTTATATACCGTTTCAAATGACTGATCAAGATATGGAATGTGTTGTCGCCCATGAAAAGGCACACATTGCAAGGAAAGACCATTGGATTAAGCCTATCGCTTTTCTGCTTTTAAGTTTTTATTGGTTCAATCCCCTGGTATGGGTTGCGTATGTTTTATTATGCCGGGATATCGAACTTGCCTGTGATGAGAAAGTAATTAAGGAGATGGGCGAGAACCATAAAAAAGCTTATTCCGAAGCACTTTTAAAATGTAGTGCGCCGGGACGTATGATTTCGGCTTGCCCGCTGGCATTTGGTGAGGTCGGCGTGAAGAAGCGTATTGTGAATGTTTTAAATTATAAAAAGCCTGCGTTTTGGATTATTCTGGTGTCGCTTCTTATGTGTGTGGTGGTGGCGGTTTGTTTTATGACAAAGCCGAAAGAACAGACGATACCGTATATCAATGACGGCAGCGTAGAATGGGAGAATGTGTCAGAGATTATTATATATTCCGACGGATATTACGGACGCACTTTGGAAGAACCGTTGGTGATTACGGATGAAGAGGATTTGAAAAAAATTCTGGAGGCTACTTTGGATACGGATGGGTATAAGGAAGTAGACGACGGTGAACGGTTAGAAGGACTGGGTGCGATTTTTATTGATTATCAGAATGGTACAATTATCTCGATGTACAGTGAACCGAATTACGGGATGATTTCCGATACCATGCAGACTACAGGGGCAACCTGTTATTATGTGCCGCGGGATTTGTATGATACGGTGATTGATATTTTAAAAGAAGAATACGATAGGGAGATGTTACTTCAGACAGGACAATTACCCAATTCTGATGTAGAAGACATACCATCTGAGTCTTTTACTTCTGTACAACTCTTGAAGAAACCACCCACACTGACCATGCAGGATGCCTTATCCAGTGCCATAAATTTTACTTATGTGGAAAGCGGAACCTACGAGTGGAGTTATCCTACGGGAAATCCGAACGAGATGACTACAATAAGTGCCTGCGGAGCCTTTCCGACGGTAGCAGTAAAAGGCAAGGAAGATGAATGGATAGAGGTGCGCGATTATAACGGTATTGATTATGCCCCGTATATGTTGAGCTGGGGGATTGACCCGGATCGTATAAGGGTAAAAGAATATGATTTGCTGGATTTGGGCGATATGGAGCCGTTGGTGTTAGACGAATATACCTTAGAGGATGTTTATTTCCTGGAATTGCGCCCGAGACGCATTTACGAGGTAATTGCCCAGTGGGATGAGGGCAGTAACGGAAATGGTTTTTACGGAGAAGCAACTTATATTTTTGCCACGGATAATTACGCGGTGAGCAGTGCAGTGGCAGAAGGAGAGGAACAGCCGGTGCTTATTCAGGCAACCATCAAAGAAGTTATGGCAGATTCTAAGGATAAAATCTGTATTACTTCCGAGTCGGAGAATTTCCCGGGAGCCTTTGTGGTGCAAATTCCGGAAGATGTTTATCCGATTGATGCGTTAAAAGGTGGCCAGCAAATTGTAATATCCATGTGGGACACCGGTAAAATGTATGATGAGCATTTGCCTTTATATACGGCATTGATTCTTAGAGTGCATTATTCGGATGCAGGCACTTTGTCAGAGGGAGGAAATGTGATGTCGGGAATGAATTTGCCTGCAGTTGTAGATACCCCTTGGGAGCATGAAGTAAATACGTTAGACGGAGTAAGCCTTTCTATGGAGAAATACACTGATGTGAATGGTGATTTAGAGATAAATAATCAGTTGCGTTTGAATTTGCAGTCTTCCGGTGATGTAGGAAAGGTATTGCAGACCGGTGCATGGTTTACCATTCAGCGAAAGGTGGATGGAGCGTGGTATGACCTGGCGCCAATTGCTGAGGTTGCGTGGCATCAGATTGCTTATGAAATATCTGCCGGAGAAACGACTGTTTTACCTGTTACGTGGGAATATTTATATGGTGAGTTACCAACCGGGAAATATCGTATTGTAATTTCAATTCAGGACTGGCGCGCGCCGGGAGATTTTGATACCTATTATCTGGCGGATGAGTTTGAGATTATGCAGTCGTATTAGACGCATTTGGTATTAGGTTTAATTTGTTATAAATTGAAGTCAAAGAAATATAAAAGCAGAACGGATGATATGAGATACATTCGTTCTGCTTTGCTTATAGTATGATTATAGAGGAAAATATGCTTTACATATAATTTCCTAAATAGAAATGAATTAAGACTGCTTAGAATACTGATTCAGATAACCTTGGGCTTCTTCCCGGGTTATAGAGAAATTGGACATGAGTTCATTTATAATTTCATCATCAGTAGCGTTATATTTACGGCAACTACGAATGAGGGCCAAGATTCCTTCTTCGCGTCCGGTAGCAAGCCCTTCTTCAAGACCGGTACTATAACCTTCTTCACGACCTACGATTAATCCGTGGTCCCGTCCGATTTTTTGATTGTATTTATCCCATTCCCATGATTTCATATAGTCTAAATTTATCTCCCCTTGTTCTTTTAGCCGGCCAACCACGTGATGTATAAATTCAATATCCGGATTGGTTACATTTGCCGATACGGAGTTCTCAAAATATTTTAACATATCCTGCAATTCTTTACTAGCGTTTCCGGCTTTTCCTTTCGTATACAGTATCATTTTTAATGCGCCGTCGTTATAGTCGAAGGACGGCTCTTCTTTTATCATATTTTGTATGGTATAGATCATACGGTCGCATCCAAACGGGTCATAAGGCAGAATGAAAATAATGACCACGTTGGGAAGACGCGTGTATGCCTGCCCTCTCTTCAGGTTAGCAGCGTCTATCATTCCCTGATAGAAACGCATCCGCCTGGGTATAGAGTCTTTCTCATATGTAAGATTGGGTTCAATGTCATAGATGTCAGGTAAAATATCCGCATCATAGGCATCGCAGTCGCTAATGTCTTCCAAATAAGCATCCATACGAATGCCGTGCATGTCTGTATCCAGTCCATACAGTTCTTTCTGGGGTGTAATTTTAATGCGCCGTATTTCTTTATTTAGGATAGTTCTTAAAAGAATACGACAAAACTCTTCGCCGGTCTCTTTGTCATCAATCATCTTATGAAATAAAAAATTATCAATAAGATTCAATTCCGTAAGAGGCCGAAACTTTAGAAATTTGGTATGCGCCATAGGCATAGCCCTCCTTTAAAATATTTTGATTTCCTTCCGGGCATAGAAATACCGCAAGAAATAAAATCACTTTGTTTATCCTTGTTGGAAATAAAAAGAAATAAATGAAATGACTTAAGAAAGTCAGAGTGGGTTAGACCTACTTAAAATGATTTGTGAAATAACTATAATGCATAAAAGATAAAAAATCAAGATGAAAATATCGCGCGGCATTGATTTTTGCCGTGAATTAGTTTATGCTAACTGATAGAACCAGAATGTATATTTCCGGTTTATAATAACTTATAATTATAATATTAATATGCGATGAGCAGGAGGTTTGTAATATGCTTGAGTTTAAATATGATACACAGTTATTGATTGAAGGAAAAGATTTGGATGAGGATGCTATCAGTGATTATTTTACAGGAAATTTCAAGGGTGACTGTCTTTTGGCCGTTGGAGATGAAGAATTGATTAAAATTCATTATCATACCAACGAGCCTTGGAAAGTTTTGGAATACTGTGCATCTTTAGGCGAAATTTATGATATTGTTATTGAAGATATGGACAGACAGTCCAGAGGATTGCAGGGATAATTTTTATTATATTGTAAATTGTAAAAGATAAAAAATTGCAGGGATTTGATATCACTGTAAAAATAGGAGTTTTTATGCAGAAATATACAGTGAACGGCATGAGTTGTGCAGCTTGCAGTGCCCGGGTGGAAAAGGCGGTATCTGCGGTAAAAGGTGTTACAAGTTGTTCTGTCAGCCTTTTGACCAATTCCATGGGTGTGGAGGGCAGTGCAAGCGAAACCGATATTATCAAAGCAGTGACTGATGCGGGGTATGGTGCAAGTATTTTGAGTGATACACCGGCATCTGTTGCGAACAAAATGAATAATGGTGCAGATATACTGAAAGACACCGAGACACCCAAGATGAAGAAGCGCCTAATCGCTTCAGTCGGTTTCCTTGCGGTGTTGATGTATTTTTCCATGGGACATGCGATGTGGGGATGGCCCGTGCCTACGTTTTTTGTCCATAATCCTTTGGCTTTAGGGCTTTTGCAGTTGCTATTGACCGCGATAGTCATGGTGATAAATCAGAAGTTTTTTATCAGTGGTTGGAAAGGCGTTCTTCATAAAGCGCCCAATATGGATACGTTGGTAGCATTGGGTTCCGGTGCGGCTTTTGTGTATAGTACTTATGCGCTTTTTGCTATGACGGCTGAAGTGAGTGCCGGCAATATGGAAGGAGCACATGCGTTGTTGCACGAGTTTTATTTCGAGTCGGCGGCGATGATTCTTACCCTGATTACCGTTGGTAAAATGTTGGAGGCCCGTTCAAAGGGGAAGACTACGGATGCGTTGAAGTCTTTAATGAATCTTGCACCGAAAACAGCTACTGTGGTTCGAGGTGGCGAGGAGCAAAATGTCTCTGTTGAAGAAGTTTTAAAAGGCGATATCTTTGTGGTGCGTCCCGGTGAAAGCATTCCGGTGGACGGTGTTGTGTTGGAAGGGAGCAGTGCTATTGATGAGTCGGCACTTACCGGTGAGAGTATCCCTGTGGATAAAAATCCCGGCGATTTGGTATCGGCAGCAACCATCAACCGTTCCGGTTTCTTAAAATGTGAAGCAACCCGCGTGGGCGAAGATACAACGCTTTCTCAAATTATTCAGATGGTAAGTGATGCGGCCGCAACCAAGGCACCTATTGCGAAAGTGGCGGATAAAGTGTCCGGTGTTTTTGTTCCTGTTGTGATTACCATTGCAGTGATTACAATTTTAATTTGGCTACTCCTTGGTGAAAGCATCGGCTTTGCTTTGGCAAGAGGAATTTCGGTGCTGGTCATCAGTTGCCCTTGTGCACTGGGACTTGCTACTCCTGTTGCCATTATGGTGGGAAACGGTGTAGGTGCCAAGAACGGTATTCTTTTTAAAACTGCGATTTCGTTGGAAGAGACCGGCAAAGTGCAGATTGTTGCCCTGGATAAAACCGGAACCATTACGGCAGGTACACCGAAGGTTACCGATGTGGTAGCGACAGACGATGTGACGGAAGAGGAACTGTTAATTGCGGCTTTGTCTTTGGAATGTAAAAGCGAGCACCCGTTGGCCAGGGCAGTTATAGAATACGCACGTGAAAAAGGTGTAAAAGAAACGGAAGTTTCATACTTTGAGATTTTACCCGGAAACGGTTTAAAAGCAAAATATGAAGGTGACTATTTGGTGGGCGGAAGTCTTAAATATATCAAAGGTCAGGTTGTTATTTCCAGGGCAATGGAAGAACAGGCGGAGGCCCTTGCAATGCAGGGTAAAACACCGTTGTTTTTTACCAAAGGAGATAAACTTCTTGGTATGATTGCAGTAGCGGATGTAATGAAACCTGACAGTAAAGAAGCCGTTGCACAGCTTCAGAATATGGGAATCCGCGTTGTAATGATTACCGGAGATAATGAAAAGACGGCCAATGCAATCGGTAAGGAAGCCGGTGTGGATCAAGTGATTGCAGGCGTACTTCCTGACGGTAAAGAAGCAGCAATTACGGAATTGATGAAACTTGGCAAGGTCGCTATGGTAGGCGACGGAATTAACGACGCTCCTGCCCTTGTGAAAGCAGATATGGGCATTGCCATCGGTGCCGGTGCGGATGTGGCCATTGATGCGGCAGACGTGGTCCTGATGAAGAGTTCATTAATGGATGTACCTGCAGCAATTCGTTTGAGCCGCGCGGTTTTGAGAAATATTCATCAGAATTTATTCTGGGCATTCTTTTATAATTGCATCGGAATTCCATTGGCAGCAGGTGCTTTTATCGCTGTGCTTGGTTGGGAATTAAATCCTATGTTCGGAGCGGCAGCAATGAGTTTATCAAGCTTCTGTGTGGTATCCAATGCCTTGCGTTTGAATTTGGTTAAGGTGTATAATGCCAAGAGAGATAAAAAGGTAAAGCCGGCGTTAATGGCAGGTATAGCAGTAGAGAATGCAGAGATTGAAAAATGTGCCGGCAGCGAAAGTGCTTGTTCATGTGAAAATACTAGTGAAGCAAATAAAACAATGGAAGAAAGAAAGGAAAACATTAATATGAAGAAAACAATGAAAATTACAGGTATGATGTGCGGACATTGTTCGGGACGTGTAAAAAAGGTTCTTGAGGCGATGGCAGAAGTGGATGAGGCGATTGTAAGCCACGAAGAAGGAACTGCGGTTTTGACATTGAATGCGGAAGTGGCAGATGAGGTGTTGAAGAAAACTGTAGAAGATGAAGGATACGAAGTGACGGGGATTGAGTAAAATGCATTTAGAACGAGGTGCGAGAGGTGTCTTATGATCCAACGTGATTTTGATGCAGTGATTTTTGATATGGACGGAGTCATCTTTGATTCCGAGAGGCTTGTAGTGGAATGCTGGGAAGAAACTGCTGCTAAATATAATATTCCGAATATCGCAGAGGCCTGTGCGGAATGCGTTGGCATTAACGCTACGGCAACACGGGAGAAGATGAAGCTTCGCTACGGACAGGACTTCCCTTATGACGAATACAAAGCTGAAATGTCTGCGTTGTTTCACGCCCGTTATGGAGAAGGCAGACTTCCTATGAAGAAAGGAATCAAAGAACTTTTAGAATTCTTAAAAGAAAATGACATCCGCATTGCCCTTGCTTCTTCCACAAGAGAAGCGGTAGTGAAACAGGAACTTAGGGATGCCGGTTTGTTAGATTATTTCGATGCAGTTATTTGCGGCGATATGGTAAAAAGAAGCAAACCTGCGCCGGACATCTTCTTAAAAACTGCGGAATGCCTTCAAATTGCCCCGGAACGGTGCTATGTTATAGAAGATTCCTACAATGGAATCAAGGCGGCGCATAGCGCGAATATGAGGCCTCTGATGGTGCCGGATATGTTACCACCAAATAAAGAGATGGAAGAACTGTCTGAATACATTCTCCCATCCCTGATTGAAGTGAAAGAATATTTAATGGCGCACTTTTTCAACCTTTGCTAAGAAACTTTGCCTGCTGCTCTCGCTGGGAGCGGCGGGCATTATCTGTTCTATGGTACGGTTGGGGGTGTATTGGTAATTGCTTGCAATAATCTGCATATCCCAGCCCATTTCGTTCCACAGGGTAAAAAGTGCTTCTTTTAAGGGTTCCTTCTCAAAGATTGTTTTAACCGTAGAGCTAAGACCGTAAGAGTAAGGGGAGCGGGTATCCAGATATACCCGGATATCCCCCTTGATATCAGTTTCTGCGCTTGAGGTTGCAATCAAAATATGATAGTAACCTTCTTCCGCCAGCCATTCGTTATAATCCATATCAAAGGACATAAAATCTTTCTTTGCCAGGTTAAATGTAATATTCCTACTTTCGCCGGGCTGTAAAAATACTTTTCTGAATTTCTTTAATTCTTTCACCGGTTTCGGTAACATGGAAGTTTCATCGGAAATATATAATTGAATGACTTCTGCACCGGGGAAGCTGCCTGTATTGGTAACAGTCAGACTTACTTTCAAATCACCATCAAACTCTTCTTTGTCTGTCTTGCAATTTTCAATGTTAAAAGTAGTATAGGAAAGTCCGTATCCAAAAGGATATTCCGGGGCTACTTTCTTTTTATCATAATAGCGGTAGCCTACATAAATTCCTTCGCCGTAGTTAACTTCATAGCCTTCGCCAGGGAAGTTTAAGAAGGTCGGTGTATCTTCGTAACGCTTCGGGAAGGTAATGGGAAGTTTGCCGGAAGGCGTTCTTATACCCAGCATCAAATCGGCCAACGCGTGGGCACCTTCCATACCTGGTAAGAATACACACCAGATGGCGTCTAAATCCGCTTCATAATCGCGAAGGTCTACGGGGCCGCAAACATTTAATACAAGTGTTATTTTAAAATGATTGTTATGTTTCAAAGCAATCAGTCTGCGAAGTAGCATATCGTCTGCATCAGAGACTCTCATATGGGGGCGGTCGTTGCCCTCCATGCCACTGACTGTAGCGGTCAAAATAACGTGAAAGCCTTGATTTTCCTTGCAAAAAGCTTCAAAGTTATAATCATATCCTACATAGGTTCCTCCGATACAATCTGTGAAAGAAGTATTGCGGTTGGTAGTGATTCCTGCGCTTCCTGTGCCGCAAGTTAAGAAGTCGCGACTGCCGGTTACAAGGATATTGTGAGAAGCTGCATTGCCGGAATTTGCGGAAATATTCTGTTCGCCGGCATTACTTTCTGAATTGCAATTGTTTGTTGCCAGCGGATATACCCCATCATTTTTTAAAAGAACAATGCCTTCCGCTGCACTCTCATAGGCGGCAACAGTGGTGGCTTCATAGATTGCATCTAAATCCGGAGCACCATCGCCACAGGTGTTCACAGCCCACATAGGGATTTCTTTTTCGCCGATGCTTACGGAATCAATATTTTTATAAGGGCTATCCAAACAATATGAAATAGTCTTTAATAAGCGAAGCACTGCCTTATCCAGCACGTCCATAGACAGGCGACCATCATTTACAGCATCGATAATGGGTTCTGCGGGTAAAGGCCCCGGCATTGCCAAATCGTTTCCGGCTTGAATCGCTTCCACCGGGTGATAAACTGCCCCCCAGTCTGATAAAACCGTGCCTTCAAAGCCCCATTTGTCACGCAATTCTTCTGTTAATAATTTATAGCTTTCCGTACAGGGCACACCGTTAATACGGTTGTATGCACTCATAACGGTTTCTACTTTGCCTTCCTGTACGCAAGCCTTAAAACCGGGGTAGTAGATCTCTTGCAGGGCACGTTCTGAAATGGTTTCGTTAATGCCTACGCGGTTGGTTTCCTGATTATTCGCCGCAAAATGTTTTACGTTGGCGGCTACTTTGAATTTCTGAACGCCTTTTACCAGTTCCGGCGCAAGGGTGGATACCAAACAGGGGTCTTCCGAATAGCCTTCAAAGAGACGGCCGTTTAGCGGGTCTCTGTGAATGTTTACATTTGGACTTCCTAAGAGAATTTGTACGCCAAAAAGACGGGCTTCTGCGCCTAAAGCTTCTCCAACGGTTCTTACCACATCAGGGTTAAAAGTTGCACCAAGTAAAATGCCAGGCGGAAAACACCCGGGCGCATAGTCGCGTCCTGTGCGGGCGCGTAACTGTTCTTCAATCCAACTGCGTACTTCCAATTCTTCTTCCGTTAATTTCTCCGGTTCATAATACCAGTCTATTACGTGGGTCAGCACGGTGGAACCTACCATTCCGTTGGTGTTGTTGGTTTCCTTCTCGGCGCGGGAATACAGATCGCCAAAAAGCTGTTCAAAGTTCATACCGGTACCGCCGTCCAATAACTGCAGGGCAGGAATGTCAAATCGTTCTAATCCGGCCATACCGAAGAAGGATGCGCCGTTTACCAAAGTTGCTTTTTCTTCCAAAGTCATTTGTGCAAGTATTTCTTCAGGGGATAATTTTAATGTGTTCATATAGTCATCTCCGTTGTTTTATTTTATTGAACGCCCCACTTCCGTTCATCAGTACGGAATGAGGGTGTTTATGGTAATTGCCTTTTTTAAAAAGGTTTAAATAGGGAAATTACTAACAATATTTTAGTATAAAAGATAAAAGAAATCTATCACAATTAATTTACGAATTTCAACATTTGTGCAACCTTTTGCATGGAAAGACAGTGTTATTAGCAAAGGCAGGAAAATTGCATGTTACAAAGCTAAAATTCAGGAGGATTATAAAATGAAAAGATTTTGGACAGGCGTGTTGGCATTTGCCCCTATTGCAACGTTAATCGGTTGTTTCTTGATTCCGGTATTGGTTCTTTTAATGCTTTTTGTATTGGGTATGATGAAAGCACCGGAAGAGTTTACAAATTTGCTGGCGGTACTTTTTATGCTTTCTATTTGGGTGTGCATTTTTGTTTTTATCGCAGTGGATATTGCGGATATGATTGTGTTCAGCATTTTTGCTTTTAAGAATCAGCAGATTGATATTACATACCGTTCTTTATGGTGTGGTGCTTTCCTGACATTTCAAATGATGGCATTTCCCGTATACTGGTGGATTTATATGAGAAAACCTGCAATCAATAACGCAAATGTGCCAAATCAAAACGCAAATTATAGCGGTATGCAGAACATAAAATAAACAGCAGAATAAAAGGCGTGAAAACACCAAATTTTCACGCTTTTTTATTGACAAAGTATGTGCAAAATACTATCATAAAAACAGTAAAGTAGTGCTATTATACTAAGAGACGGGGTAATGTATGAAAAAGACAACATCAGAAGAAAAAGAATTTTTACAGCAGTATGACAGTTCCATGTTTGAAAAGCCTTCCGTGGCAGTGGACGTGTTGATTTTTACAATTGAAGAAGATACTTTGAAAGTGGTTATGGTAGAGCGTAGCGAATTCCCTTATAAGGGGTGTCTTGCGTTGCCGGGCGTTTTCGTGGGAATTGATGAGAGTCTGGAAGATGCCGTAAAGCGCGGTGTAAAAGAAGAGACCGGCTTAAAGGATATGTATTTTGAGCAGTTGTATACCTGGGGCGATGTAAAGAGAGACCCCCGTATGCGTATTATTTCGGTTTCCTATATGGCGTTGGTATCCATTGACCAGTTGTGTGCGAAGTCCGCAAACGGTAATATCCGTGACTACCTGTATCCTGTAGAGGAGCTTATGGCAGCGGATAAGGAATTGGCTTTCGACCATAAGGAAATCATTTCTTATGCAAGAACCCGTATTAAAAATAAGGCTGCGGCATATTCCGACATTGCCTTTAATTTTATGTCAGAGAAATTTACCTTGCCGAAGTTGCAGAAGGTATATGAAATTCTTATGGATAAACCTTTGTACAAGGCAAACTTCCGTAAAAAAGTAAGTCCTATGGTGCTTGAAACTGAGGAGTCTACATCGGGCGAGGCACACAGACCCAGTAAGTTATATGTCAAAAATACCGACTACAACGCATTAGGAGAGTAAGCAGAATATGGATTTAAAAGAGACAAGAACGGAGTTGTGGCTGGAAGATTTGGACGGCTACAATCCCATTACTATTCAGTGCCATGATAATCCGGACGCGGATGCCATTGCGTCGGGCTATGGTTTGTATTGCTATTTTCAGAGCAAAGGGAAAGATGTAAGTTTAGTATACAGCGGACGCAACCAGATTCAGAAGTCGAACCTTGTGTTAATGCGTGATATGTTAAAAATTCCTGTTGAGTACATACCCGTGGGAGAAGAGCCGGTGTATCGTCCCGGGCTTTTGATTACCGCAGATTGTCAGTACGGTGCAGGAAACGTAACCCGTATGAATGCTGATAAGGTTGCGATTATTGATCATCATCAGAGAGAAATTGAAGATGTGGAGCTTACAAGAATTCATTCGGGGCTTGGCAGTTGTTCTACTCTTGTTTGGCAGATGCTTCTGGAAGCAGGCTATGAAGTGACGGATGAGAACGGCTTGGGAACTGCTTTGTATTACGGACTTTATACAGATACGAACCAGTTCTCGGAAATTTTTAATCCTACGGACAGAGATGCCAGGGATATGTTGCCTTTTAAGCAGTCTTTGGTTACAACCTTCCGCAATTCCAATATTTCCCTGGAGGAGTTGGATATTGCGGGTATAGCAATGCGTGATTATTTTTATGATGACCACTACAAATTCGCAGTGGTACGTTCACAGCCCTGCGATCCTAACATTTTAGGTCTGATTAATGACTTCCTTCTCCAGGTGGATAAAATGGAAACCAGTGTTGTTTTCAATGAAAACTCGGAAGGATATAAAATATCGGTGCGCAGTTGCGTGCAGGAAGTAAATGCCAGCGAATTGGCAAGCTTTCTAACCGAGGGCATCGGTTCCGGCGGCGGTCATTACGAGAAGGCCGGCGGTTTTATCAGTAAGAAAAAGTATGTCAAAAAATTTGGAGATAAATTACCGGAAACGTATTTCAAAGAACGTATGGCAGAATACCACGAAGGTTTTGAATTAATCTATGCCAAAGATTACGAAGCGGATTTGGCCGAATTTAAGTTATACGAGAAATTAAAAACTCCCATCGGCTATGTAAAAGCAGATGAGGTAGTGCCCATCGGAACACCGATTATCGTAAGAACCATGGAAGGCGATACGGACATCATAAAGGTAACCGAAAAAGATTACATTATGATTGGTGTGGACGGTGAAGTTTATCCGATTAAGGAAGAAAAGTTCAACCGTTCTTACGAGAAGTCAGACCGTGAGTATTGTTTCGAGCGTGATGTAGTGGATGCACAGTACATTCCTACCATTCGAAATTGCTTAACAGGTGAAAATACAGCAATTACGTCTTACGCCAAGACCTGTATTCCCACAGGACAGGCGCGTATTTATGCAAAACCTGTTGTGGGCGATGTGAAGGTATTTACCTTGTGGGGCAAATATTATCGCGGAAGAACCGGCGATTATTTAGCGATAAGATGTGATGATTTGCATGATGTATATTTGATTAACAAAAACATTTTTGCAAAGACCTATGCAGAGTGCGAAGGATAAGGCAGTTGCATTCGATGCGACTGAAGATGTGATATGAATTGTCTATGCATCTAAAAGGAGAAAAAATGGAAAAGAAATTTAAGTATGACGCGTTTATCAGTTACAGACATACCGATTTGGATAAATTTGTAGCAGAGAATCTCCATAGGGAATTGGAGTCCTTCCGTCTGCCGCGAAGTGTGGCAAAGAAACGCCCGGGGCAGAAGAATAAGATTGAAAGAGTCTTTCGCGATAAGGAAGAACTACCTATCACCAGTAACTTAAATGACCCCATTATGGAGGCATTACACAGCAGTGAATATTTGATTGTAATTTGTTCGCCGAGACTTCGCGAATCCCTGTGGTGCAAAAAGGAAATCGAGACTTTTGTAGCCTTGCGCGGTCGCGAGCATGTAATGGCAGTGATCATCGAGGGAGAGCCGCTGCAGTCTTTCCCGGATGAACTTTTATTCCGTGTGGAAAAGCATCCCCGTGCGGACGGTACAATTGAAGAGGTTAAAATCCCCGTAGAACCTTTAGCGGCGGATGTGCGCGGTAAAGATAAAAAAGAAGTAAAGAAACTAATCAAAACAGAAACCATGCGTTTGTGCGCAGGAATGTTTCACTTAAATTATGACGATATCCGTCAGAGACACCGTGAGCAGAAGATGCGTCGTATTTTGACGGCATCATTAATTGCAGGTGCGCTTTTCTTTGCCTTTGGTGTTTACAGCACCATTACAGCACTTCGTATTAATAGCCAGAAACAGCAGATTGAGGCTCAGGCAGAGGAAATTCAGCAACAAAATGATGAACTTGCATTAAGGCAGGCTTTATCCTTGGCTGAATTATCAGAGCAGTACCTAAATAACGGTGACCGAAACAGTGCGGTTGTGACAGCGACTGAAGCGCTGACAGAGAGCGACGGCATCGAATTGCCCTATACTCCGGAAGCGCACTATGCTTTGAATGAAAGTCTTCGCGCATATGATATTGGTGTGTCTGCCAAAGCAGAATATCAGGTGGAAATGTCAGGACGTATCGAAAGTGTGAAGCAGTCACCGGATTGTGACACCCTTGCGATTTATGATAATACCGGTGCGATTACACTGTTTGATATAGCGCAGAAAGAAATCATCAGAATCATTAATCCGAATATTTATGATACCTTGGGAGATTATGGTTTTACTTTTGTTGACGATACCCGTTTTGCTTATATGAATAAGGATAATGTACTTTGCATTATGGATTTGTCTACAAAGGAAATGATTAAGGAGATTCCCTTGGATCAGGGTAGTGAAATTGCCGCGGGAAATGGCGGTAACTACATTGCGGTTGAACAATGGGGTTCCAATTTTATGATTATTGACGGCAATACATATGAAACATTGGGTACTACGCCGAAGTTAGACACAGGCTTTTATGTGGATGGACCGTATATTTCTGCGGACGGAATTTTGGCTTGCGGATATTCGAGACCTACGGATGATGTAACCGAGCGGGATCTTTATGATTTGTATTTTATTGATTTAAATACTATGGAAGTTTTATCAAGTTTCGACTTGGGTTATAAAAAAGTACAGGATGTAGAATTTCGTGATGGTGTAGCGTATGTGGCGCTTGGTGAATATGGTGAGATGTACGAAAGTGCAGATGCATATGTAATGGCAATTGATGCGCGAAGCGGAAGCGTGATTTGGGAAAATGTGCAGGAAGATTGCTGGGTGGATGAAGTAGCAGTGCCCATCTGTGAAGATGCAACGGATTTGCTTTTGACTACCAGCGAAAGTGCATTTCTGCTTGATTTGGCGACAGGCGAAGTGACGATGGACTGCACAATCGGTGACGAAGTGATTGATATTAATCTTTATGCAGATGCCAATGATTTTACTTTGTTTACAAAGAGTGGTGAATTTTTATATGTTCGCACTGATTTGAAGCAGGTTATGGATTTAAGTTATAAATTCGAATGCAAAACTTCAAATCATTCATACATAAATAATTCCGGTTATGGTATTGCTGTTGTACCTTACAATGATAATAAAATAACTGTTTATACCTATGAACAGGGTCCGAATATCAAAGAGATTGAGCAGACTGTAGAACTTCCGGAAGCGGAAATTATAATCGGTGAAGAAGCACAACAGATTGCACAGTCTTATCATTTGGAAGATTCCAACTATGTCTTGGAAGCATATTACAGTCCTGACGGAAAGTATTGTTTTATCTCTTATTGGGACCGTCGCCTGGTTATTTGTGATGCACAGAAGAAAGAGATTATCAATACCATTGAAGATGCATACAGTACGGAATTGTGCATTGGAACGGATGAAGATAACTATACATATCTGAGCGGATACTATGGTGTGTACGTCTTGAACAAAGATATGAAGCCTGTTATGTGGATTGAACATGCCAAGGATGTAGATATTGAGAATCGAAAAGTGTATTTGAACTGGATTAACAGTAATTACGAAGCACCGCTCTATTCGTTAGAAGATTTGTTGGAAATTGCAGAAGTATATCAGGGATAATTATGAAATAAGTAGGCGTGCCGGAAACGGCACGCATTACGTATATTGGGGATTTTATGGCGAAACAGACATATCATTATGATGCATTTATCAGTTATAGGCATACGGAAACCGACAAGTTTGTGGCAGAGAATCTGCACAGACAGTTGGAGGCGTTTCGTCTGCCTAAAACTGTTCTAAAGGGAAATAAAAATTTAAAAAGAAAAATTGACAGGGTGTTCCGCGACCAGGAAGAACTTCCGTTGACGGATGACTTGGAGCAGACACTTGTGGATGCGTTAAAAGACTCAGAGTGGCTGATTGTTATTTGTTCACCACGTTATAAAGAGTCGATTATGTGTAAAAAAGAGATTGAGACTTTTATCAAATTTCACGGAAAGCAGCATATTCTTACGGTATTGGTGGAAGGAGACCCGAAGGAGTCCTTTCCGGAGCAACTTTTATACCGTATGGAAGAAAAGGTGTTACCGGACGGAAGCGTAGAAGAAGTGCGTGTTCCGTTGGAGCCATTGGCAGCAGATGTACGCGGTAACAGTCACAAAGAAATTCTTACTAAGATGAAAACAGAGAAACTTCGTCTTCTTGCAGCTATGTTTGGCTTGCCCTTCGATGAATTGCGTCAGAGACACCGTGAACAGCGGTTAAAACGTATAATGACCGCGTCGGTTATTGCGGCTGCGGCAGGCTTGTGTTTTGGTATTTATTTTATGATTACGGCGTTTCATATTAGAAGTCAGAAAGAGCAGATTGAAGTGCAGGCGCAGGAGATTATGGAGCAGTCTTCTGAGATTGCTGCGCAGAACGAAGCCCTTGCGTATAACCAGGCATTGTTACTGGCGGACCTGTCCGAGCAGTATATGAGTGCCGGGGACAGGGAAAGTGCTAAAGAGACGGCGGTTATGGCGTTGACAGAATATGAAGGTGCGGCTATGCCGGTAACTGCCGAGGGGCAGATGGCGTTGTTAAGCAGTCTGCGCGTGTATGATATCGGACAGGTATACAGGGCGGAATATCAGATTAAAGTGCCCGGCGTGATTCGAAGCATCGAAATGAGTCCGGATAAGGATACTTTGGCAATTTGTGATTCCGTAGGCACACTCACCATCTACGATATTAAAAACAGGGAAAAGTTATTTGAATTGGTAAATGATTCCTATAAAGTTGGCGGAGGCGATAATTACGGTTTCCTTGGCGGGGAGTATTTCGTTTATTCTGCAAGAAAAGAAGATTTTACCAAAGTTGCCTTTGTTTATGATATTGATAATCGTAAGGTGATAAAAGAAATTGACTTTGGCGGAACCTTGCTTTATTGCAGTGCGGATGGCGAATATTTGATTCTGACCGATGACTATAATAATTATCGCGTTTACGATGGGGATACCTTTGAGGAATGCGGCCGGATTGACAGAATGTCTGGTTTTGTACAAACTACAGCTTGGCAGGATATGGGTAATGGCGGAGTTTTCATGTGTACTACGGATGAAAATGGAAGCCGTGTGATACATTTTATTGATTTAAAATCCTGCGAGGAGATGTCTTCTTATGCGATAGAGGAAGGAACTGTAACCGATGTAAAATATAACGCCGGAGTTGCCTATATTGCGGTTCGATTACAGGGCGAAGGCTATGCAAATTATTGGGATTCGAAGTTGCTTGCGATTGATACAACAACAGGCGAGAAACTGTGGGAACAGACACAGACCGGTTTTATGGCACGAAGCATTGAATTACCGATAAGCGAAGGTGCAACGGATCTTATGCTTGTTACAGATGCCACAGCAACTCTTTATAATATGCAAAACGGCAGTATGACCATTACGGCCCCGATTCCGTCAGAAGCATTAAATGTAAAAGCATTTGAGGATGAGAATACATTCCGCCTTCTTTGTGAAGACGGGCAAATCGTAAACTTGGGAACGGATTATAATGAAATGATTGATACTACCGGTCGCTTTGAATGCAGAACGATTGGTAACAAGGATGCGTTATATACGGAGTATGGCATTGTGATTTTGGCACAGGAAGATGATTATCTCACTGTATATACGCAGGAGTGCGGACCTGATGTTACCGAAATTGAGATGCAGCATGAATTACCGGAAGATATTTATTTTGGCGGTAAAGACGGTATGGACGAGCAGGGCATCGCAGAGTCCTTGGGATTAGCGAATCCGGAGCTTGTTGAGCGTGTAATGTATAGTGATAACGGGGAACAATGTTTTCTCTTTTATGCTAATCGCGATTTAGTGGTTGTCGATGTTCTGACAGGACAAATTATTAATACGATTCCCAATATTCCTAAATTAGAGTGGTATGCGGGTAAGGATGAAGAGCAGAATACATACATATACGGCTATGAAGGTTGTTATGTATTCAATTCCGAAATGGAACCTATTATGTATATTGAAAGTGTGCGCCATATTGATTTGGAGAACCGGAAAATATACTTAAGCTGGTATAGTAAGGAATACGAAGCACCCTTATACACCACCGAAGAGTTATTACAAATTGCGCAAGAACAGTAATTATATCTTATGAAAGAAAGTGAAAGTAAAATGGAAGAAAATAAGACAGTACAAGGGGCGGAAGTAAAGCCGTCACAACTGCATTACGATGCTTTTATCAGTTATAGACATTGTGATTTGGATAAGTTTGTAGCAGAAAATTTGCATAAAAAATTAGAAGCCTATCGTATGCCTGCGGATGTTGCAAAGAAGCGCGCGGGTATGAAGAATAAAATTGAGAGAGTTTTTCGCGACCAAGAGGAGTTGCCTTTAACCAGCGATTTGAATGATCCGATTATGGCAGCTTTGCATAACAGTGACTGGTTAATTGTAATTTGTTCGCCGAGATTGCGTGAGTCTGTCTGGTGTAAAAAAGAAATTGAGACCTTTGTGAAGCTGCGTGGCCGTCAGAGAGTATTGGCTGTGTTGGTTGAAGGTGAGCCGTCAGAATCTTTTCCTGATGAACTTCTGTTTGAGGTCAAAACAGTTACCAAGGCGGATGGCAGCGTAGAAGAAGTGAAAGTGCCGGTAGAACCCTTGGCAGCAGATGTTCGCGGTAAGAATAAAAAAGATATTCTTAAAAATATGGACATTGAGCTACTTCGTATTCTTGCGGCGATGTTTCATTTGAATTTCGATGATTTGCGTCAGAGACATAAAGAGCAGGAACATAAACGGAATATGCGCCGTATGACGCTGTGGGCGTTCATTTGTTTGATAATTGCTGCGGTTTCGGTAGGTGTAGCCTTGCAATTGAACCGTAAAAATCAGACAATTCAAAGTTTGTCGGATAATTTAAGTGAGCAGAATGAATTAATGAAGGTTGAGCAGGCCAAAAGTCTCGCAAACCAGGCATTACAATATTTGAATGAGGGTAACAGAGAAGCTGCGATTGAATCTGCAACTATGGCAATGACGCAATATGAAGTTTTGACAATGCCTTATACAGAGGAAGCACATTTTGCATTGACCCAAAGTTTACGTGCATATGATTTGGGTAATGCTTTTTCACCGCAATATCAGATTGAAACATTGGGAATTGTGCGTGATATCAGTGTTTCAAAAGATGGCAATACCCTTGCTGTTTATGATGATACGGGTACCTTGGAATTGTATGACCTGGCAACCCGAAGTAAGATTTTTGAACTTCCTTCGGGAGGAGAAGGAACCAGTTATAAGGATGGTTATGTATTTCTTGCAGAAAATCGTTTCGCATTCTCGAATGCCTCTTCGGAAGTGAAAATATATGATATCGGGAAGCGAGAAATAATTAAAACTTTGGAAGCGGATCATTTTAGTAATGTATATACGGACTCGACAGGAAAGTATCTGATTGCCGGGCGGTTATTTGGCGGTTTTTTGATTTATGATGCTGTCACGTTGGAATGTCTTGGACGTGCACCGGAAGGTGAGGGCGGAGGATTACCTTTTGGTGTTTCAGTGAATGCGGAAGGTGTTCTTTCATGGGCATATGATATTGGTATAGAAGAAGATTTGTACGAAGTTTACTTTGCGGATTGTAATACAATGGAGATGAAATCTTCCCTTATATTGAAAGACATTAATGCAGTGGATGCTATTGCTGTCAAAGGGAATACCGCATATATTCTTGCTTCGCATACTTTTGCTGAATCGCCGACGGAATCTTTCTGCTATGTGTGTGCGGCGGACATTAATACCGGTGAGATTTTATGGGAAGATAAGCAATTAAGTTGTTTCTCGGAAATGATATGTTTGCCTGAATCGGATGCAGGAAATGCATTGCTTGTAGTAACGGATCATGATTTACGTCTGATGGATATGGATAACGGCGAAATTATATGTAAAATGACCACAAGTTCTCCGGTGGCAGAGGCATATAGCACAGCAGGCAGTACTACCTTTGATATTTATTGCAAAGACGGAACGTATTTAGTGGCAGATCCGACGGTTATTTATCCTATGGATCTTAGTCGGAGTTTTGATTGTAAGACGGACAATAATAAGTTGTATGCTGTTACGCCATATGAAATTCTTGTTGTGGAAGAAAGCGATAATCATATTACGGCATATACCAAACAGCGCGCAGAAGGAATTGTTCTTACGGAAGATGAAGTAGAGATTCCGGAATTGATATGTTTTTACAACCAAGAGGCCCAGGCGCTGGCAAAAGAGTATAATCTTGAAAATGCAAATTATGTGCAGTCATTGTTTACGGATGATAATGAGATGATAGCATTTGCAACATATTACAATGGCGATATTGTTATTTATTCCATCTACGAGGATTTGACTTATAGAATTGAAGACGGCAACATGTTGACGGGTTATTTCGGAAAAGGAGAATTCGTTGTAGATGATGAAGGTACAACAAAGGAGTATACTTTCGTTTCGTGCATCGGAGGCGGATATGTGCTTTCGGAAGATTATAAAAAAGTGATGTACATTCCCAATATGGCGGCAGTGGATATAGAGCAGAATAAGGTTTATATCAGCGGATATAACGGCTTATATGAGGCTCCGATTTACACGAAAGAAGATTTAATACAGATGGCACCGCAGCCATAAATAAAGAAACAGGTAGTCATAACGGCTACCTGTTTCTTTGTGTAGTTTATAAAAGTTTTAAAAGGAATGAAATAAGCTTATTTATTCTGTACAAGGTGAAGTGCGAAACCGCCGAATTCACCCTTCATATAAATTGCAGTTTTCTTGCCCTTGGCGTCTGTTTTAACAGTATCGTAATCAAAAGCAACACCCTGACGTTCCAAATGATAAATGGCACGTTCGATGTATCTGGTACCGATGGCGATGTGGCCGTGGGTTCCAAGATATTTTTCTTTCATAACTTCTACGGCTGTTCCGGCAAAAACGGAAGAGTTGCCGTTCTTTACGGGGAAGCCGAACATATTTGCAATTAAGGTTGCAATGCCAACGGCTTCTTCTTCGTTTTCTGCATTGATGCCAACGTGGCGGATTTCAAAGCCTAGCATTGCTTTTACGGCTTCACGGGTCAGCTGTTCGATTTTATCGAATTCTTTGTTGGCAATCATATCCTTGGTTACCATATAGGTACCGCCGCAGGCGAGGATTTTATCAAAATCAAGGTAATCAGTAAGATTTTTAGCGTTAATACCGCCGGTGGGCATAAATTTCACATTGCCGTAAGGAGCGGACATAGCCTTAATCATATTAAGACCGCCTGCTGCTTCTGCGGGGAAGAATTTTACTTCTGTTAAACCTAAAGAAAGTGCCATTTCAATGTCGGAAGGGTTACTGCAACCGGGAAGTACGGGTACACCTTTTGATTGGCAATATTTTACGATTTCAGGATTTAAGCCGGGGCTTACAATGAACTTGGAGCCTGCGTTAATTGCCTTGTCGACCTGTTCTGTAGTAAGGACGGTGCCGGCACCAACCAGCATATCCGGGCAGGCTTCTGCCATTAAACGGATACTTTCTTCTGCAGCTGCGGTTCTGAAAGTGATTTCGGCACAGGGAAGTCCGCCTGCCATCAAAGCTTTGGCCAAAGGTACTGCGTCAGCAGCGTCATCAATTGCAATTACGGGTACAATACCGATTTTACTAAGTTCTTCAACAATTTTGTTCATGGGATACCTCCGTTTGTTATTTGGTGTTTTACTGGTAACTTTTATAATGAAAATCTAAAATATCTGACTGCGTTATAATATGAGATGTCTTTGACGATTTCGCCAAGGATTTCATAATCTTCGGGGAATTCGCCGTTCTCAACCAGTGTGCCGATGTAATTGCAGAGAATTCGACGGAAATACTCGTGGCGGGTGTAGGAGAGAAAACTTCTTGAGTCTGTCAACATTCCTACAAAACCGGAGAGATTGCCTAAACTTGCAAGGGAAGCCATCTGGTCCTGCATTCCGACTTTGTGATCGTTAAACCACCAGGCGGAACCCTGCTGGATTTTGGCAACGGCTTCAGAATTCTGAAAACATCCTAAAATAGTTCCGATGTATGCGTTGTCTACAGGATTTAAGCTATAGATAATGGTCTTGGGCAGGGAGTCTGTGATTTCCAGTGCATTTAAGAAATCAGCAAGCTCTGCTGCGGAAGTTTCGTTCTTAATGCAGTCGTAACCGGTGTCGGGACCTAAGCGGTTGAACATCTTCACATTGTTATCGCGTTTTACACCGTAGTGAAGCTGCAATACCCAGTTGCGTTTCGCGTACTCACGGCATACGAACAGAAGAAATTCTGTTTTAAATGTAAGTTCTTCGCCGCGGCTTGGAAGTTGGCCGGCAAGACGTTTGGCAAAAATTTTCTCAATCTGTTCTTCAGTTCCGGGCTGATACATTACATATTCAAGTCCATGGTCGGAAACCGTACATCCCATAGAAGCAAAGAAATCCATTCTTTTTATCAGGGCGTCTTTTAATTCTTTGAAAGATTTGATGGTAATGCCGCTTACTTTTTCTAATTGACTTAAATAGTCAAGATAGTTTTCTTTCTCTAAATTCATAGCTTTGTCGGGACGCCATGCGGGAAGAACCTGCACGTCAAAGGTATCGTCCTCAGCGATTACTTTATGATACTGTAAATCATCCACAGGGTCGTCCGTGGTGCAAAGCAAGGTTACATTAGAACGGCGGATGATGTTGCGGGCGCTCATATCATCGCTTGCCAAAGCTTTGTTACATACTTCCCAGGCTTCTTCGGCAGTATTTTTATTTAAAGGTTTATGAAAGTCGAAATAGCGCTGCAATTCCAAATGACTCCAGTGGTAGAGAGGATTGCCGATAGCCTTGCCAAGGACCTCTGCCCATTTTAAAAACTTCTCTTTATCACTTGCATCACTGGTGATATATTTCTCGTCTACACCGCAGGAACGCATAAAACGCCATTTATAATGGTCGCCGCCAAGCCAGACCTGAGTAATATTATCAAACTTTCGGTCTTCTGCAATTTCCTTGGGATTGATGTGACAGTGGTAATCAAGAATGGGTGTTACTTCTGCGTACTCATGATATAGTTTGACCGCAGTAGGATTGGATAATAAGAAATCCTTGTCCATAAAAGTTTTCATAGCATGCCTCCGTTTTCATTATAGATGTATAGTAGTATGTGATAATCATAAAAAACTATGAGTCGGCTTTCGGTGAAAGGGTAGTGCCTCGTTCGATCAGTTCACCGTTAAAAATAGATTTCTGGGGTGTGGTTTCGCCGTTTAAAACCTGAATCAGGTTGTGGATTAAGGTTTGGCACAAATTTTCAAGCTGATTGTCGACGCTTGATAATTCCGGGTCGCAGCATTTGGCAAGCAGGGAATTATTATATCCGATTACCGCCAAATCCTTGGGAATGCAAAGACCTGCACTGCGGGCATATTTTACTGCGGCAAGGCCTAAAGCATCGTCGGCGGCGATGATACCGTTAAAGGTAAGTCCGCCATCGGCAAGTTTCTGAATGAAAGCCACCATTTCATCGATGTTTTCGTGGCTTCCGCCATAAAATTGCTGATATTCCGCGTGAACAGGAAGCCCGGCCATTTCAAGCCCTGCAATGATACCGCTTAATTTCCGTTTTCCGCTGGCGGTATCAGAGTTATATAAATATAAAATGTCTTTATGTCCGGAAGCGACCATGGTTCGGGTTGCATTTACCATGGAGCGGTGGTCGTCGCAGAAGCAGGAGTAGACGTTTTCATAGTCGAAATCTGCATTCAACATCATTACAGGGAGTTGTTTGGCAGCCTGTCTGATGTATTCGTTGTCTTTATCTTTCTCATGTAAAAAATTAGAGCCGCAGAGGATAACACCGTCCACACGCTTAGATAAAAGAAGTTCCATACTTTTCTTCTTATATTCCGGTTCATAGCCGGTACAGCAGAGGATGGTATCATAGGAATTCTGTCGCAAAAAACGTTCCAAATAGTATACCGCTTTGGCCAAATATAAATCCGAAGAATCCGCACAAAGAATACCGATGGTTTTCATTGTATCCAAACCAAGACCTCTGGCGAAGACATTCGGCGTGTAGCCGTTGGCTTCCATTACGTCCAAAACCTTTTGACGCGTCTTTTCGCTTACATTATTACTGTTGTTTAATACACGGGAAACCGTTGCAATGGAAACACCGGCTTTTTCGGATATATCATAAATTGTCAGACTCATAATTGTCCTCCGTGATTTATCGTTATTGTAAAATGTTTCGTTTCATAAGTAGTACATTTTGTTTGATTACTAAACAAGTAGCACATTAAAAAGGAATGTGCAAAAGTCTTGCATTGTAACTGAATGCACAAAATGTAAGTGCTTACATATAAGAGTATACATTTTAAAAAGAAATTGCGCAAGCCCTAAAATTACGTATTTTATGGATAAATTGCAAATCTTTTGTAAACACTGGAAAAATATGCAAAAAACTGAAAAATTCTAAAGAATTCCACTTGACGAACTGGGGAAACCATTGTAATATCGAAATGTAAGCACTTACATTTTTAACGAAGTCGCATTAAAGATTTTTATAAAAATACGGCTTCAAGGGAATGATAAGGAAAATAAAATTTACGTATTCACGATTATTTCAGAACAAAGAAAGGTTGGGGTTAAGAAATGAAGGTAATTACATTTGGCGAAATTATGTTAAGACTGGAGCCGGAAGGATACAATCGCTTTTTACAGGCTGAGAAATATCTTGCAACATACGGCGGTGGTGAAGCAAACGTGGCTGTTTCCCTTGCAAACTTCGGTTTGGATGCAGCATTTGTAACAAAGCTTCCGAAGCATGAAATCGGACAGGCAGCAGTGAATTCTTTGAGAAAATTTGGTGTGGATACTTCTTATATTGCACGTGGCGGCAGCAGAGTAGGCATTTACTTCCTTGAAAAGGGCGCAAGCCAGAGAGCTTCCAAGGTTATTTACGATAGAGCAGGTTCAGCAATTTACGAAGCAACAGCGGAAGATTTTGACTGGGATAAGATTTTTGACGGTGCAGACTGGTTCCATTTTACAGGTATTACACCGGCATTGAATCCTACAGTGGCAGATCTTTGTATGGCAGCTTGCAAGGCAGCAAAGGAAAGAAACATTACCGTAAGCTGTGATTTAAATTACAGAAACAAGCTTTGGAGCAAGGAAGAAGCCGGCAGAGTAATGGGAGAACTTTGTAAGTTTGTGGATGTTTGCATTGCAAACGAAGAAGATGCATCGGATGTATTCGGTATCCGTTCCGAAGGTACAGATGTAACCGGCGGTAAGGTAAATCACGAAGGCTACAAAGAGGTTGCAGCTAAATTACAGGAACGTTTCGGTTTCAAGGCAGTTGCAATTACTTTAAGAACATCTATTTCAGCAAACGATAACAAGTGGGCTGCAATGCTTTACGAAAACGGTGAATACTTCTTCAGTAAGAGCTACGATGTTCATATCGTTGACCGTGTAGGTGGCGGTGATTCTTTCGGCGCAGGTTTAATCTACGCATTCTTAAACAACTACGATTCACAGAAGAAGATTGAATTTGCAGTTGCGGCAAGCTGCTTGAAGCATACCATCGAAGGAGACTTCAATATGGTAACTGTTGATGAAGTGAAGAAATTGGCAGAAGGCGACGGTTCGGGACGCGTTCAGAGATAATCATAAAAGTAACAGAGTGCCAACTGTGTCGGAATGATGCGGTTGGCATTTTTGCTTTTACAATGGGTGTAAAAGGTATATTTTATACATAAGATAGGGCGTCGCATAAAAGCATTTGAAGTATCTATTCAAGAGTGCTATAATGTTTCTATATAGGCGTTTGCTTTTAGGGGGAAAAACGTATGGGATTAAAACACAAAAATATCGGTGTATTGATTACGGGTGTGGATTCTGATATCCAGGCACGTATGTTAAAGGGAATTGAACAGTACGGCAAGGAAAATGACTGTAATATTGCGGCATTCAGCTGGTTTACGGGGGCATATGAGAAGGGACCGCACAATGTGGGCGAACTTAATATTGCAAGTCTTCCCGATTTGAGTTTATTTGACGGTATTATTGTATTTGCGAATACCGGTCATATTGAATGGAACCGTAGAAAAATAGAAGATATCTTAAAAGATTTGACCTGTCCTATTGTATGTGTCGGCGGAAAAATGGAAGACTATTACAGTATTATGACAGACAGTTATACCGCTATGCGTAAATTGGTGGAGCATTACGTGGTGGACCATCAGATGAAACGTTTACACTTTGTAAAAGGTGTTGTGGGAAACCCGGATGCGGAGGCGCGTTTTAAGGCTTATGTGGATGTGCTTTCCGAACACGGAATTCCGGTTATCTCTGAGCGTATCAGTCAGGGTGACTTCTATGTGACAGGCGCGGAACAGGCAGCAAGGGAAATTATGAGTTCCAAGCTTCCGTTCCCGGAAGTGATTATTTGTGCTAACGATACAATGGCGCTTACCATGTGCGATTGTTTGAAGAGAAACGGTTATCACATACCTGAAGATGTTGCGGTATCCGGATATGATTATTCGTTTGAAGGTCAGAATTATAATCCGAGCCTTACTACTGTGCGCACCAATTTCGAAGGATTGGGCGGAAATGCGTGTAAGATTCTTTTAGAGGTTCTTGGGGGTAAGGATATTCCGAAGGAAACATTGCTTGCAGATGAAGTGATTTACGGAGGAAGTTGCGGTTGTGAATCGCGCAATGAAAATACCACGAAATTACAGGAACAGCATGATGAAGTTTTTCATCGTAAAATGATTCATGAGATGATCGACCTTGAAAAGAGCATTATGGTGGCGGAAGATTATGACGGCTGGCTTTCTGCAATGAAAGAGTACATTGCTTTGGTGAATCCGCCGGAATTTTATTTCTGTGCCAATGAAGATTTCGTAGAAAATGTATTTGAACGCAGTTCCATGGAACAGGAGAGTATGAGCGACGAAGAGAAGCTTGCTTATACCGAAAAGAGCATTGTTCTTATTGCTTATCAGAACGGTGTTTTTAAAGCGAAAGAACCTTTCGACTCCAAATATGCATTAGATGATATTTTTATGGATAAGGATAAGGGGAAATTATATTTCTTCTCGCCGGTGCATTGTCTGGAGCGAAATTACGGATATATGGTATTTGTTGACAGTGATTATGTTATGGGCAACCAGTTGTATGCGTATTGGCTGTTGTCCATGGGACATTCCATTGAGAATATCCGCAGACAGAACCTTCTTCGAAATGCCATGGCACGTTTGGATGAAATGTATATTAAAGATTCTCTGACCGGAGCCTATAATCGTTTCGGTATGGAACGTTTCTTCGTAGAGATTAAGATGAAGTCCATGATGTCTAAGAGCAAGATGCAGATTTCTTTTATGGATTTGGACGGCTTGAAGAAAATCAACGACGAGTACGGGCATGAAGAAGGTGACCGTATCATTAATGCCGCTGCAGAAATTCTTATGAAGAATGCAGGCAAGCATTGTGTAATCCGTTACGGTGGTGATGAATTCATTGTTATGGGTACGGTGCAAAGCGAGCGAGAGGCTGAGAATTACTGGAAGAAAGTTCAGGCAGATATTGATGATTATAATGCGAATCACAAAAAACATGCTGACTTATCCATGAGTTTCGGTTATGATACCTTTGTGATTGACCATAAAACTTATCTGGAAGACTGCATTCGCGTAACGGATAAGAAGATGTACGAGGAGAAAAATCGTAAAAAAGCATTGGCCAAAGCGCAGAATTAAAATAGTAGGAGTAAAATATGTACAATGAAATTTTTTCCATAGGGAAGATTACCATTCACGGATATGGCTTGATGATTGGAATCGGATTTTTAGCAGCGGTTCTTATTGGTATGTACCGTGCCAAGAAGAAAGATATGAGCCAGGAAGCGATTCTTGATATCGCAATTTTTGGTATTTTGTTCGGATTCTTAGGCGGTAAAATTTTATATGTTATTGTCGAATGGAAGCGTTTTATGGAAGACCCCTGGAGCGTGCTTGGAAGTTCCGGGTTTGTAGTTTACGGCGGTATTATTATCGGTGTGTTGGCAGGATATATCTATACCAAAATTAAGAAGATTTCCTTTATCAAATATTTTGATTTGGTAATGCCTGAAATTGCAATTGCCCAAGGGTTCGGTCGTATCGGTTGTTTCCTTGCGGGTTGTTGCTACGGTAGAGAGACCGATTGTTTCTTAGGCGTGGAATTTCCGGCGGGAAGTCTTGCACCTTCCGGCGTGAAACTTTTACCGACTCAGCTTTTTATGTCGGCAGGAGATTTTTTGATTGCGATTGTTTTAATTCTGTACGCACGTAAGAATAAAGTAGACGGTAACATCGGTGCCGGTTATTTGATTCTGTACGGCGTGGGAAGATTTGCGGTTGAGTTTTTAAGAAATGATTCCAGAGGTGCGGTAGGTGCGTTGTCTACTTCCCAGTTTATCTCTATTTTTATTGTGGCAGCAGGTATTGCGTTTTTCGTATGGAATACCTTGCGTGCGCGTAAGACTGTGAGTGCGAAGACTGTTACGGAAGTAAAAGAAGAGGACAAAGAGGCATAAGTAAAAAGGTAGAATGTTTTCTTTGTGAAGAAAAATATAAGTAATAAATGAAATGTATTTTGGCAGGAAGAATTGCCTGCCAAGGTGCATTTTTTATTTGCCTGCATATCATATAAAAGAATGATAATTTTATAGATATTGTTGTGGAGGCAAAATGAGAACAATCAATAACTTACCACTTTCAAGCATGAGTTTGAGAAACGTAAGAGAGGCAACGCCTGCGATTCCTTTACCGAATCCCGGAGAAGGCGGACCTGTGTATTCCGGTAATGAAGTAAACGGGGAGACAGACGGCGCGCTTAACGACACTGAAATGAACAACAGCAGTAATAATGGCGGAAATATGAATGGCGGTAATATTGGAGGAAGTAATAACAATGCCGGAGCAACGCCTGTCATTCCACTGCCGAATCACGGAGAGGGCGGAGCAGTATTCCCCGGAAACAATAACGGTAATAATAGCGGAAGTAATAACAATGTCGGTGCAACGCCTGTTATTCCCTTACCGAATCCCGGTGAAGGAGGTGCCGTATATCCCGGCAACAATAATAATAACAGACCGGGAAATAATTTTGTTCCCAGCATTCCGGGCACAATCATTATTACTTATCCAAGACCTAACGAGAATTGTTCCTTCTGTAATCCCGGAAGTGACCGCAACGGCAAGGTACGTTTTATGAATGCATCAAACGGATATAACCCGTTTTGGGTATATATCAATGATAAGCTTCTTGTAAACGATTTTGGTTTCGCAGATGTAACGGAGTATGTGGATGTTGCATCGGGAAGACCTGTTATCACTTTGATGGGCGAAAACGGATATGTGTATTTGCAACAGCCTGTGGAAGTATCAAGCGGTAGTACATTGACTATGGCAATTGTGAATACGGATTCGGGACTTGGTATAAAAGTGATTAATGACGTAAATTGTGACCGAAACCGCAACGCTTCCTGTGTGAGAGTCGGTAATTTGACATACAACGGCGGGCCTTTGAATGTGGTTGTAGGCAACCGTTACGTGAATTTCAGGAATGTAAATTCCGGTGAAGTGACGGATTTTGCGACCATTTGGCCGGGCGAATACCCTTACACAGTAAGTCGGACATCAAACCCCATGTATCCCGTATGGGGCAGCACGACTTTGTTACAGTCTGCCATTTATTTACAGCGTGATAAAAACTACACCATTTATCTGTTCCAGTATAACCCTTCGGCAGATGCGATTAAGGCTTTGATCGTGGAAGATTAAAAATTAAAAGTCCCAATTCGTTTATTTATGGTTAGTGGTTAAATAAGCTGTATGGATTATTTTACATTCCAACAGGACACACTTTCGTTCGGTCAACTGACGTAGCAGTACTAAATTCGCAAGGAAAACCTTGCTCATTAAGTGCTGACGCAGTTGAAACGGTCCTTTTAGGAATGAAAATATCCATACAGCATTTACTTAAAAGTACAAATAAGCGAATTGGGACAATTGAAACAGAAAAGGCTACGTGACCGTTCTAGTTAAAGTCTTGACAATAAAAGCAAAGTGAGTATACTAAAATGAGAATAATTCTCAAATTGAGAATGAAATGCTAGAATAGATAAGTGATGTTTTTCGGTTTGAGATAATTAGAATACGAATTATAAAAGTGATGCTTTTACAGTGGGAGATAAATTGTAAAAGCGCAAGCGAAGGGATATATGAAAAGTGAGAATACTTCTTTTATAAAAAATAAAATAAAGATGTGTGCGGTATTGATGGCAATGCTTGGCATTCTGGTGTGCGCAGGCTGTAACAATACGGCAGATGGTAAAATCACCATTGTTTGTACGAATTTTGCGTTATATGACTGGACAAGTCAATTGCTTGGCGAGAGCGAAGCGGAAGTGATTTTGCTTCTGGATAACGGTACGGATATGCATAGTTTTCAGCCTTCGGCAGAGGAACTGATTCAGATTGCCGATTGCGATATGCTGGTACACGTGGGCGGTGAGTCTGATGCCTGGCTGGAAGATGCCCTGGAAGTGAATCCAAAGGAAGACAGGGTTGTTGTTAACCTGATGGAGGTGCTGGAAGCAGACCTAAAGGAAGAAGTATACACGGAAGGAATGCAGGCGGAGCATGTGCATGCAGATGGCAGTGTATGTGTAGAAGTGCATGACCATGATGAACACTTGGCCGGTGAAAATGATGAGACAGGCAATGTGGTGCCGGACAGTCATTCAGTCGTTATGGACGAGCATGTTTGGTTGTCTTTACGTATGGCGGTAAAGTCCTGCGAAGCCATTGAAGAGGCATTGTGTCAGGTGCTGCCGGATGATGCGGAGCGCATTCGTACCAACACAGAGGCTTATTGCCAAGAGTTGGTAGCTTTGGACCAAAAATATGTTGATATGGTAGCGGATAATGAGGCTACGGATATGGTTATCGTGGCAGACCGTTTTCCTTTTATGTATATGATGGAAGACTACGGCATTGAATATTATGCGGCATTTCCCGGCTGTTCCACAGAGTCGGAGGCGGACTTTGAGACGGTGGTATTTCTGGCCGAGAAGGTGCAGGAATGTGATGCTGATACTTTGCTTATTACGGAGAGCGGTACGGATACATTGGCAGATACCGTATTTGAAAATGCCAAGCTATCCGGAGAGACAGCGGTACTTCATTCCATGCAGGTTGTTTACAACAGTGATGTGGAAGCGGGCGCATCTTATTTAGGATATATGGAAGCAAATCTTGAAGTGTTAAAAGAAGTGTTGAAATAAAACAGGAGAAACAAATGGCACAGTTAACATGTGAAAATGTAATACTGGGATATGAGAAAACCGCAGTAACCGGTTGCATTAATTTGTCGCTGAATAAGGGCAATTATTTGTGCATTATCGGTGATAACGGTTCCGGCAAATCTACCCTTATGAAGGGGATTCTCGGCTTGCGCAAACCGATGGAAGGTAAAATTACTTTCGGCGATGGTTTGAAACAGAATGAAATCGGTTATATGCCGCAGCAGACCATTGTGCAGAAGGATTTTCCGGCATCCGTGGAAGAAATTGTAATTTCCGGTTGCCTTAGCAGAAGCGGTCTTCGTCCCTTTTTTACCAAGCAGGATAAAATGCTGGCGGACGAGATGCTTGCCAAAATGGAAATTCTTGATTTGAAGAAAAGAAGCTATCGTGAATTGTCCGGCGGTCAACAGCAACGTGTGTTGCTTGCAAGAGCTTTGTGCGCTACACAGAAGATGTTGCTTTTGGACGAGCCTGTGGCGGGATTGGATCCGGAAACCACGGAAGAGTTTTATGAGTTGGTAAAACGATTAAACCGTGAAGAGAAGGTAACTATTTTAATGGTTTCCCATGATTTACATGCGGTATCAAAGTATGCAAGTCACGTTTTAAACCTTGTAAAAGATCCGGTATTTTTCGGTACGAAAGAAGAGTATTTGAAATTAAATAAAAAAGGCGGGGAGGTAAGCGATGGAACTGTTTGATAAACTTGTCTACTACTTATCTTATCCCCTAGTACAGTACGCATTGGTGGTAGGTGTGCTGATTGCTTTATGTTCGTCTCTTTTGGGCGTGACACTTGTATTAAAGCGACTTTCTTTTATCGGCGACGGCTTATCGCATGTGGCCTTCGGGGCTATGGCTTTTGCGGTGGTTTTGAATTTCAGCAATCAGATGCTGTTAATTCTACCCGTAACGGTATTAGTGGCAATTCTTCTGCTTTGCACGGGGAAGAATACCAAGATTAAAGGAGATGCGGCCATTGCCATGCTTTCGGTAGGTGCGCTGGCCTTAGGTTATCTGGTGTTGAACATTTTCCCTGAAATGGTAAAGTCCGGAAATGTAGCGGGAGATGTGTGCAGCACTTTGTTCGGAAGTGCGTCACTCCTTACCTTGTCATCTAAAGCTGTGTGGTTGTGCATCGGCTTATCGGTGTTTGTAATCGGTGTGTTTGTATTCTTTTATCATAAGTTGTTTGCCATTACCTTTGATGAGGATTTTGCGGCTGCGACCGGTGTAAAAGTGCAGGCTTACAATATTCTGCTTGCAACCGTGATTGCGGTGGTGATTGTACTTGCCATGAAGCTGGTGGGGTCTTTGCTGATTTCGGCATTGATTATTTTTCCGACTATGTCGGCTATGCGAGTATTTAAAAGTTTTAAAAATGTAATTATTTGTTCGGCGTTGATTTCTGTAGTTTGTGCATTGGTAGGAATGTTGGTATCCATTCTGTTTTCTACGCCGGTTGGCGCTACAGTGGTAGCGGCAGATATGGTTGTGTTTGGAATATTTGCACTGATTGGTGCGTTGAAAGGATAGGTGTTAAAATGAACTATAAAGAAGCAAATTCGAAGTCGAATACATTTTTAATCATTGCGATGGTGTTATTTGTGGGATCCCTTTTGATTCAGCAGTGGATTCTTCAGATGATTTGTCTTGTGGGCGGTATGGTATTAATTGTAATGGCGATTGTTCTGCGCGTGAAATATTCCAAATGCCCTCATTGTAAAAAGAAACTTCCGTTGGGCTTTCGCAGTGAACCTGATAAATGTCCTCATTGTAAAGAAATTATTATCAAAGGTGAAAATAAGTAATTATTTTGAAAGAAATGGAATGTGGTGAAAACCGCATTCTTTTTTTATGTAGTTTTTACCTTTTTTTTACAATGCCTTGCGTGTAGATTTTACATTCCGTTGCTAGACTGAATTTGCAAGCCGACAGAAAGAGCTTGCAGAAAGAGGATAAAAAGATGAAGAAAATGAAATGGATTATGGTAGCAGTTGCGTCAATGGCATTTTTGCTCGCCGGATGCGCAGGTGCAAATGAAAGTGACGCACAAGCAGGCAATACAGCAGGTGATGTTGTGGCTGAAGACAGTGTGGAGGAGAACGTGGATTTCGCAGGTAATATTACAGTGGTATCACGTGAAGACGGTTCCGGAACAAGAGGTGCTTTTATTGAGTTATTTGGTATTGAGCAGAAAGATGAAAATGGCGAAAAAGTGGATTACACCACAGATATGGCCGAAATCACAAACAGTACTTCGGTAATGCTTACTACAGTGGAAGGTAACCCTTACGCAATCGGATATGTTTCCATGGGTTCTTTAAACGATTCCGTGAAAGCGGTTTGTATCGATGGGGCGCAGCCTACAGTGGAAAATGTTGCAAACGGTACTTATGCGGTTTCAAGACCTTTTAATATTGCAACGAAAGAAGAGATAAGTGATGTAGCACAGGATTTTATTAATTTCATTATGAGCGCTGAGGGACAGGTAGTCGTAGAAGAAAAGGGATACATCAGTGTAGGTGAGGCACCCTCGTACACAGGCGGCGGTATGAGCGGTAAGATTACCGTTGGAGGTTCTTCTTCCGTAACACCCGTGATGGAAGCATTGAAAGAAGCCTATATTGTATTAAATCCCGAAGTTACAATTGAAGTACAGCAGAGTGATTCTACAACCGGTATGACAAGCACCATCGAAGGTGTATGTGACATCGGAATGGCTTCAAGAGAATTAAAAGACTCTGAATTAGAAGCTGGATTGAAGCCTACTGTTATTGCAATGGACGGTATTGCAGTTATTGTAAATCACGATAATCCAGTAGCGGATATGACACAGGATGAGGTCAGAGCAATTTATATGGGCGAAGTAACTGAATGGTAAAATTCTCCTTTTACATAAAGGGAGCCGGTTTGCTTTTGTAAGCCGGCTTCCGATTTTGAAGGGTGAAAGGATTATAGAGATAAAATGAATCGTTTAATGGAAAAGTGTGTTGAAATATTGTTTATGCTGGCTGCTTTGGTGTGTATTATTGCCGTGGCGGTTATTTGTTTTTTTCTTTTTAAAAATGGCATTCCTGCTATGGCAGAAATCGGTTTTGCGGATTTTGTGTTCGGAATGAAATGGAAGCCGGGCAATGAGTTGTTTGGAATTTTTCCGATGATTATAGGAAGTGTGATTGTAACGGCATTGTCTATACTGATGGGAGTTCCTATCGGTATTTTTGGCGCGATTTTTATGGTGTTTTACTGTCCGAAAAAAATATATAAAATGCTTAAACCGCTGATTGACCTGCTTGCGGGAATTCCTTCTATTGTATACGGCTTCTTCGGCCTTGTGGTGATTGTTCCGCTTATGCAAAGTTGGTTTGGCGGTAGCGGTAAAAGTGTATTAACGGCATCGATACTCTTGGGAATTATGATTTTACCAACGATTATCAGTGTGGCTGAAAGTTCTTTGCGGGCAGTTCCAACTGCTTACTATGAGGGCGCACTTGCGTTAGGCGCAAGCCATGAGAGAAGTATTTTTCATACCGTTCTTCCGGCAGCAAAGTCCGGAGTTGTGGCAGGTGTGATTCTGGGCGTAGGGCGTTCCATCGGAGAGACGATGGCTGTCAGTATGGTGGCAGGAAATCAGCCGGTAATACCCGGGAGCCTGTTTAAGGGAGTGCGTACCCTGACTGCTAATATCGTATTGGAAATGGGATATGCCGCAGATTTACACAGAGAAGCATTGATTGCTACGGCAGTGGTTTTGTTTGTATTTATTCTGCTTATCAATTTTAGCTTTTCTGTATTAAAAAGAAAGAAGGTGCAGTAGTGATGGAGTGCAATGTGCAAAGTAAGACTTTGGCAGAGCCGGAGAGAAAAAGTGTACATATGGATGCAGAGAGTGTGATACTGAAAGTTGCAGTATATGCGGCGGCTGTTGTGATGATTTTGATTCCCTTGATTTTAATTGGGTATATTTTAATACGCGGATTGCCGAATTTGCGTTGGTCTTTATTTGCGTGGGAATATAACAGTACCAATGTCTCTATGATGCCTGCGATTATTAATACGATAACGACCACGGTTCTTGCTTTGCTTCCGGCAATGTTATTTGGTATCGGAGGTGCAATTTATCTGACGGAATATGCAAGAAAGGATAGTTTTTTTGTCAAATGTATTGACATTACCGCAGAAACGCTGGCAGGTATTCCTTCCATCGTTTATGGTCTGTTCGGTTATCTGACATTCTGCATTGAATTGAAATTTAACTTTTCACTTTTGAGTGGTGCGCTGACTTTGGCAATTATGGTGCTACCGGTTATTCTGCAAACTACCAAAGAAGCATTGATTGCAGTGCCGGAAAGTTACAGAGAAGGAAGTCTTGGACTTGGTGCCGGAAAGTTCAGAACCATTGTTAAAATAGCCCTTCCGTCAGCAATTCCGGGAATTCTTTCCGGGGTAATTCTTGCTATCGGGCGAATTGTAGGAGAGACGGCGGCACTGATCTATACGGCGGGAACGGTAGCCGGTGTGCCGGATAATATAATGAATTCGGGACGTACCCTTTCGGTACATATGTATGCGCTTTTATCGGAAGGATTATATATGGATGAGGCCTATGCTACGGCGGTAGTGCTTCTTCTGATTGTTGCCGGAATCAATTGGGCGGCCAATCGAATTGCTAAAATGCTGGGAAAGAAACATCAGTAAAAAGAAACGGAGAACATATGAATAAGTTTGAAATTAAAAATGCCAATCTCTTTTATGGAGATTTTCAGGCATTAAAAAATATAAGCCTTTCTATTCCGGAACATCAAATTACTGCGTTTATCGGTCCGTCGGGATGCGGAAAATCTACACTTTTAAAGTCCTTGAACCGTATGAATGATTTGGTGCCGGAGTGTAAAATCACGGGAGATTTTCTTTTGGACGGGGAAGATGTTTATGCATCAAAAGATGTAAATACCCTGCGTAAAAGGGTTGGTATGGTATTTCAGAAGCCAAATCCTTTTCCTATGAGTATCTATGATAATGTAGCTTATGGGCCGAGAACTCACGGTATTCGAAATAAAAAGAAACTTGATGAAATTGTGGAGCAGGCTTTAAAAGATGCGGCCATTTGGGATGAAGTAAAAGACCGCTTAAAAAAGAGCGCGTTGGGTCTATCCGGCGGACAGCAGCAAAGGCTTTGCATCGCAAGAGCATTGGCGGTAAAACCGGAAGTATTGCTTATGGATGAGCCAACATCAGCGTTAGACCCGATTTCTACTTTAAAAATTGAGGATTGGGCAATGGAGATGAAAAAGAAGTATACCATAATCATTGTTACCCATAATATGCAGCAGGCAGCACGTATCGCAGACCGCACGGCATTCTTTCTTCTGGGTGAAGTGGTGGAATACGATACGACAGAGAATATGTTCTCTATGCCGAAAGACAAGCGGACGCAGGATTATATTACAGGGAGGTTTGGATAATGCGAAAATTATACGATGAGGAACTTGCAATATTAAATCAGGAGCTTTTTTATATGGGTAAGCTTTGCGAAGACGCTATAAAAGTGGTTATTGCAGATTTAAAAGGTGAAAAAGGGCACTTGGAAAAAGTGCGCAACCTAGAGTCTCAAATTGATGAAAAAGAGCGGGAAATTGAGCACAAATGTATGAAACTGCTTCTTTTACAGCAACCGGTAGCGCAGGATTTACGAAACGTATCAGCAGCGTTAAAAATGATTTCTGATTTGGAGCGCATAGGAGACCAGGCTTTGGATATTGACGAATTGATTCCTTATGTGGAAAAAATGGATCAAAAGAATCTCGAGTTGATTTTGTCTATGGCAGAGCATTGTCAGAAGATGTTATCGGAAAGTATTGTTGCGTTTACCGGCGGCGATATTATGCTTGCCAGGACAGTAATTGCTGAAGATGATATTGTTGACAGTTTGTATGTTGCACAAAAACAACAGTTGATTCATTTGTTTGAAACCGGTCACCCGGATGCACAGGCGGGATTGGATCTTTTAATCATTGCCAAATACATGGAACGCATTGCCGACCATTGTACCAATGTGGCAGAGTGGGCGATTTATTCCGTAGAAGGGAAAAGAGATTGATACATTGACAGTTTTGCCAAAATCAACTATCTTGTAATATAGGTGTACAGGATAGAGGAGCTTTTATGAAAAGTACGTATCAAACTCAACAACGTAAAATATTATTAAGCTTTTTGGCTTCTGCCAAAGACCGACAGTTTACCATTGAAGAGATTATCGATGAATTGAATAACAAGGGTGAATCCGTACCCAAAAGTTCTGTTTACCGCCTGATGAAAAAGTTGGTGGAAGAGGGTGTGGTGCGCCGTCATTCCAAAGAGGATTCCAGACAGTACGTATATCAGATTATGGAGAGTGAAGAATGTCACGCCCATTTGCATTTACAGTGTACGGAATGTGGTAAGCTTGTGCATTTAAGTCACGAGGCAACGAAAGAGGCACGTCAGTGGATGCAGGGCGCTACAGGATTTGATTTGGACCAGGAGAAAACATTTCTTTACGGCACCTGTACCGATTGTAAAAAGAACCGACCGTAGTGATGCGGCGGGAAATAAAGATTTTATATGTAAATAAGAACCCCGAATGCAGTGAACTGCGTTCGGGGTTTTAAGATGTTTTACAACGATATTTTTAGAAATGGCATTTAAAGAAATATAAAAATGCCTGTAAAAGTTTTTCGGTCCAAGGTCTGTTTTGCCATTCTTCGTAGGTGATGCGTTTTGATACCGCAATTGTTTTCTCAAAGTCATCATCGATATCTTTCAATACGTCGCCGTTCGGAATCCAGACACCGTTTTCGAAGTGCGTATAAAAACTTCGGAAATCCATATTGATGGTGCCTACAATGGCTGAGGATTCATTGGTGCAATGCTTTGCATGAAGGAATCCGGGAGTATATTCATATATTTCTACGCCGTTACGAAGAAGTGTACCGTAGTGCACCACGGTTAAGTGGCGGACAATTTTTTTGTCCGGAACACCCGGGGTGATGATACGTACTTTTACACCGGATTTGGCTGTCAAACAGAGAATGTCCTGCATGGTATCATCAATGATTAAGTAGGGTGTCATAATGTTTACGTGGTCCCTTGCATTGCTGATGATGTGAAGGAACATATCCATTGCCGGGTTGTTCGGATTGTTGGAAGGTCCGTCAGCAAAAGGCTGACAGTAGGTTCCGCCGGGAATTATCCGTTTCTCAATCGGAAAATTATCAATGTGAATATTACCGCCGGAAGCATTCCACATACCGATAAAAATCAACTGCAGTCCGTAAATGGCATCGCCTTCCAAGCGTAAGCCGGTATCTTTCCAATGTCCGTACGGAGATATAATATTTGCATAGCGGTCGCTGATGTTGATACCGCCTGTATATGCGTATTTGCCGTCTACTACAAGAATTTTCTGGTGATTACGATAGTTGAAAAATAATCGATGATAGCTTCGTTCTACCGGGTTAAAAATGAGTACATGGAAGCCCTTCTTTTTTAATTCTTTAATAGACGTATCCGACATCTGCATAAAAGAACCGGTGTCGTCAAACATAATATAAATCTTAACCCCCTGGCTTAATTTCTCTTCCAAAATTTCGGTGTAGCGTTCCCAAATGGAACCGTCTGCAATAATAAAAAAGCTGATAAAAATATATTTCTCGGCTAATTTCAGTTTCTCTTCCACGTCTTCAAAGAAGCGTTCACCGACTTCGAAATAAGTGACAGCAGTATTTTCGTATAAAGGATATTGTTGGTTATAAAGGTATTTGGCAATTTTACCTTTATCGGCATCTTCATCGGATAATTTGGTGATCAATTCCGGATTCATAATCTGACATTCGTTTGCCTTGTCAATGGCATACTGAATTTCGCGGTGGGCCTTGCGGTTAATCACGGAACGTCCCCAGAATAAGTACATAGCGTGGCCCGCAATGGGAAGTACAAGGGCAACGCCCAGCCAATATAATTTATACGCGGCATTTCGGTCACTGGCAATCAAAGGAATCATAACGATAATACTTAATAATTCGATAAATGCATACAAATAAACCGTGTACTGATTCAGAACATATGAACCTACAAGAATAATCGCCAGGTCTACCAGGAATAGTAGAAAAATCAAAGAAAAGCGCATAAAAGTTTTGACATAACTGTATTCGCGCTGTTTTCGCTTTTCACGTCTGTTCAAAATAATCACCTCTTACACAAAAACAATATAAACGACAAGTTGGTATTTATTCCCTTTTTGATAAATATAACACCTATTTTTTAAGAAAATGTTAAATAATGTTCTAAATTGATAGACTGAAAATATAATAATACTTTATAATATGCAATTTTCTTGGAATGTAATTAAATTTTAATGGAAAAATTGTGGAAAGTCTAGTATAATGTGTAGTAGGGGAAGTGCACCCGTTTTAATTATAAAAGGGGCACGAAAAGTATAGGGATTGGAGATTGATGAGAAATGGAAATGTCTGAAATCCGCAAATTGTGTATGAACTGTATGCATATGAGTAAAGAGGATGAATTCTGTCCTGTTTGCGGTAAAGCCAAAAGAGGTTTGAAGAGTTACGGTCGAGCTTTGGAGCCCGGCACTATTTTGAATGGAAAGATTTTGATCGGTAATATTCTCGGTATGGGTAATTTCGGTATTACCTATATGGGGTTTGATTTGCTTTTGGAATATCGTGTTGCAGTTAAGGAATTCTTCCCGGATGAAATGGTAGAGCGTGATACCAATGACGCTTTGTATGTAGCAGAGGGAACCACACCGGAAGAATATTATGAAGAATTGAAGGCTTACCAGCGCGAAGCCAAGACTTTGGCCCAGTTCTCGAAGTATCCCGGTATTGTTTCCATTAAGGAACTTTTCTATGAAAACAATACTGCTTATATGGTTATGGAGTACTTAGAGGGCGGCACGCTTAGAAGATATATTGATAATCATGGCGGCAAGCTTGATGTAGATCATGCACTTGCATTGATGGAACCGGTCATTACTTCAATGGAGGAAATTCATAAGAGTGGTTTGATTCATCGTGATATCAGTCCTGAGAATATTATGCTTGATAAGGACGGCAGTATTAAGGTAATTGACTTCGGTGCAACCAAGAAGTTGAGCAATAAGACGGCGCAGATTTATTTCGGTAAGTTCGGTTATGCGCCCTTAGAGCAGATGGTGGGTGAAGGCCAGGGACCCTGGACCGACGTTTACGGAATTTGTGCAACTATGTACTGCATGATTACCGGTGATATTCCTACCGATGCATTCGAGAGAAGCCAGAACGAGCCCCTGATGCACATTGCTGATTACGGCATTCCTATGGAACGCAGAATTGCGGATGCCATTATGCGTGGTCTTTCTATGGAGTGTAAGGACCGTCAGCAGGATATGGGTCAGTTAAAGAGACATTTGTACGGTCAGAAGATTAACAAAGAATTTGCTGAAACCTACGAAATCCAGTATCCTCACGGAAATGCTTTGATGATGTATGATAAGAAGAACCGTCGTGTATGGTTCGGTCATTATCCTATGAATGAGGTAACGGGTTCACGTCTTACCACGGATATCATTTATGCAAATTATGACGGCAATGACAAGGCTGTTTTGGATGTGGGCAAGTTTAAGAGATTTTCAGTAAAAGATGCTTTGATGTCTAAGGATTACCGTTTGGTTAACAAACAAAAAATCAAAGACGAAAGCAGAATGTATCGTATTTTCGAATATACAGATATTCCCTGGGTGATTTTACACCAGAGCGGAAATAAAATGATTCTTCAGTCTGAATATGTATTGGATTATCAGATGTTTGATGAGAAGAGCTATTTGGATATGACAGATAGAGAAGTAACTAAGGTTCGTACCGGCATCAGCTGGGAATTCAGTAAAATCCGCGAATGGTTGAACAGAGATTTCTTCCGCGAAGCTTTTACAAAGGAAGAGCAGGAGAAGATTATTATCAAGGAAGTAAAGACACCGATTTCGTCTTTTACGGATCAGGTAACTTACGACCGCGTATTCCTTCCTTCCGTGGAAGAAGTAATGAATGGTTTTGAGAATCGAGCGGTTAGAGGCGGTAATGCCTTGAAGACGCCGGTAAATCAAAGCCAGATTCTGTTCTCACAGTATGCGGCTGCCAAGAAGCTGGATGAAGCATTGCCTATGGGTTATGCCCTTCGAACCAGAGGTACCATTAATGCAGAGAGCGCAACTTTTACTTACGGAGAAAACTGTGACGGACATTCCATCCAGAACGGTAAAATGAAACAGTGGAAATTAAGTATACCGATGGGTATCAGACCGATTATTCAGGTTGATATCAGTGATATTGTAGAAGTGTAGAGGACTGTGACAATGAGCAATTACGTAATGAGCGATGTCCACGGTCAATACAAGTCTTACATGAAGATGCTGAAAAAAATTGACCTGAAGGCAGAAGATACTTTATATGTTTTGGGTGACGCAATCGACAGAGGCCCTGACGGAATTAAGATTTTAAGCGATATCATGAAACGCCCCAATGTGGAATTAATATTGGGCAATCATGAGCTGCTGATGTTGGATGCGTTGAAGAATTTTGATGAAATTAAAAGTAAAGACCGCCATGATACGGACGATATCGATTTATGGTTGGATCCGTGCAACGGCGGTGAATATACTTATGATAATTACGTTAAATTATCGGCACAGAAGAGAAAGGCAATTATTCAATATTTGGAGAATGCCTGGATTATTAAAAAAATCAAAGTGGGAAACAAGAACTATCATCTTTCACACGCCTATACGACCTTAAGGAAGAGCAAAGAAGGTTTTCGTTATGGAGATTTATCCCACGATGAAATATGGGATATTGTGTGGATGAATATTTTTGACCGCGCTTTTATCCGAGAAAATGCGGAGAAATTGTATCCGAATAAAAAAGCGATATACATATGTGGGCACACGTTTACCCAGCGTTTGGATTGTATTGATGAACTGGGCAGAGGATTGGTATATCATAATACGGATTACCACGGATACCACATATATAATATCGATTGCGGTATGGCATTGAATAACAAATCAAGCCAGCTTGCATGTATGCGCCTTGAAGACGGAGAGATTTTCTATGTTCCGCTTGAGTCGCGTACAAAGTAATATATAAAAGAATAAAAAGCCTCTTTTTATCAGACACTATTTATAGTGTGATAAAAGGAGGCATTTTTTATGAAAGAAAAACTTGGTATTGTATTTATTGTGGTTGTTGCAGCCTTGTGTCTCTTCGGCTGCGGTAATGATTTGCCGGAAGAGGAGATGGTCAGCGCTTATGTCCAGCCACCGTCTAATGTTACAACTTGCCCGGTGAAGTAGGGGGGCATTTTAAGAATGCTTAAAAGGGTTTCGGCTACTTCATCAGTACTTCCGGCACGTCCTGCCGGAATCTCGTCTTTTAATGCATCAAGGTCTTCTTCGGAAAGATGTGCATTCATCTGCGTATCAATCAAGCCGCAGGCGATTGCGTTCACCTGGATTCCGCTGGGGGCCAGTTCCTTAGCCAATGCTTTGGTAAAACTGTTTAAACCGCCTTTGGAGGCTGAATATGCCACCTCGGTAGCTGCACCGACATTTCCCCATATGGAGGAAATGTTAATGATATGTCCGGCGTGATTTTGAAGCATAAGCGGAATGGCATATTTAGAAGTATAAAAGGCAGAAGAAAGGTTGGTACCAATTACTTCGTCCCATTCTTCCGGTTTCATATCCTGCAATAAGCCTACATAAGAAATGCCGGCATTGTTTACAAGCACGTCTAAATTTGGAATGCTGTCAAAAAGAAGACGTACCTCTTTGACATTTTTCATATCGCACTGTTGAGCGATACAGGAGATATTATAGTCTTTTTCGAGTTGACTTGAAAACTTAAGCAACTCTTTTTGGGATTTGGAACAAGTTAAAATCAAATGATAACCTTCCTTTGCCAAAGCCTGTGCAATACTTTTACCGATACCGCGTGATGCGCCGGTCACAAGGGCATATTTGTTCATAGGGGCACTCCTTTTATTAAATACTATATTTAGTATATTCCATTCGGTAAATGCCTGCAAGTTTTTATGGCTGTTGTAATTGAATTTTATGTTAAAAACTGATAGAGTAAAAGAGTAGATATTTTTCATTGGATTATGGGAAAATATAAGTTTCGAAAGTAAATACGGAAGCAAAGAAATAAAAAATCGGAGGAAATAAAATGTACGATTTAGTAATTATAGGATCCGGTCCTGCCGGAATGTCAGCTGCAATCTATGCACAGAGAGCATGCTTGAATACGCTGGTGTTAGAGCGTACAGGTTTTGGCGGCGGCCAGGTTTTAAATACTTATGAAGTGGATAATTATCCCGGATTGCCTGGAATTAGCGGTTTTGAGCTTGCACAGAAGATGAGCGAGCATGCGGCCAAATTGAATGCAGTGACTGCAGAAGATGATGTGACAGAAATCATAGCAGAAGGTGATTACTACATTATTAAGGGCGAAAACAACACATATGAGACCAAAGGTATTATTATTGCCACAGGTGCCAAGCATGCACACTTAAATGTACCGGGCGAAGAAGAGTTGGCAGGAATGGGTGTTTCTTACTGCGCAACCTGTGATGGTGCATTTTTTACGGGTAGAGACGTAGTAGTTGTCGGCGGAGGTGATGTGGCAGTGGAGGATGCTATTTTCCTTGCCAGAAATTGCCGTAAGGTGTATCTCATTCACAGAAGAGATGAGTTACGTGCGGCGAAAACTCTTCAGGAGGCGGTTAAGGCCTGTGATAACGTAGAAATCATTTGGAATACTACTGTAGAATCTATTAACGGTAGTGATGCGGTAGAAACGGTTACCATTAAAAATAAACTTACCGGAGAGAACGGTTTGCTTCCGGTGGCCGGAGTATTCATTGCGGTAGGCATATTGCCTAACTCGGAAGCTTTTGACGGCTTTGTAAAAAGAGATGCCGGCGGATACATTTGTGCCGGTGAAGATTGTGCTACGGACAAGTCTTTTGTTTATGCGGTAGGTGATGTGCGAACCAAACCTTTGCGTCAGGTGGTTACTGCGGTAGCGGACGGCGCTAATGCGGTTACAAGCTATCAAAAAGATTTGTTACAGTAAATGTTACATTAATTGTTACGAAATAATTTCATGATTTTACAAGCGCATTTTTAGAAAAGTCCCGAAAAATAAGCCTTTCCAGACATTGGTAGACATAAAATATGTTGACAAATGTTACGAAAACTGATATATTGTTACTTGAACGTAATAATTTCGTAATATTTTAACATCAATTTAGAGGATGGGAAAGGTTTTACGGTGTACTTTTATGAGACGTAAAAAGCTGATACTGGGCGTATGTGCATTGGCAATCGGTATTGTCGTTGCAGGACTTTCGCTTTCAACAGAAGCAACCGGAAAGTTCACGGAATTGCCCGCAGCAGGAGCAGCAGTTGATATGGGAGAGGGTTCTTCTTATATTGATGTGCAAGCTTCTATCGAATCAATTATGCAAGATAAAAAGTCTTATCCGACAGGAAACAGTTCTGTTGGGTTGGCGACAATTGAGAATAATGTTTCTGTAGTTCGAGCAACAGAAGATAAGTCAACAAGTAATGTGCTTAAAACAGCAGTTTCTTCTGAAGCTGCCTATACTGTAGCGGAAGCTAAAACTATTCAACCGATTACAGCAGCTACAGTTGAGGAAGCAACTTCTGAAGCAACAGGCAGTGAGCAGACTTCATCAACTCCGGAAGTTGTTAAGGCGGATACCATTTTGAATGAAATGGGGAGTGTAGCAGATAGTAGTAATGAAATATCTGAAGTAAGGGCTAATTATGCAACGGCAATGGATATTTCTGAAGGAGAAAATGTAGAGGAAGCTAAGATTATTCCAACTGAAGAACTTGAAATTCCCGGGGCAAACGTAGCCGTGAAAGAAGAAATTCCTTCTGAGTTTGAGAATTTGGTTATTGCACAGGTAAATGATTATGTGAATGTTCGTGCAGAAGCAAATACCGAATCAGAAATTGTAGGTAAACTTTATGATGAATCCGTAGGTACTTTTATTGAAGAGACAGAAGACGGATGGTATAAGATTACCTCCGGTAATGTAACAGGATATGTAAAAGCAGAATTTTGTGTAACCGGCGAAGATGCTGTTGCATTGGCAGAAGAGGTTGGAACAAAGATTGCAACCGTAAATACGACCACATTGAAGGTTCGTACAGAGGCAGATCTCGAGTCTTCTGTTATGGGACTTCTTCCTTTGGGCGAAGAACTGGTTGTTGTAAAAGAAGAAGAGCCTGTAGATGGATGGGTTAAAATTTCCATTGAAGAAGGCGAAGGTTATGTTTCTACGGAATTTGTAAGTTTGCGTACCGATTTCGTGAAAGCGGAATCCAAGGAAGAAGAAGCGCAGCGTTTGGCAGAGGAAGCTGCTGCAAGAGCGGAAGCACAGCGGGCAGCACAGCAGGCAATGTCTAACAGTTCTAACAATACAACCACAGTTCCTGTTATTACAGGCGATAGCGAGATGGGTGTTGCGGTTGCTGAGTACGCTTGCCAGTTCGTTGGTAACCCTTATGTATGGGGTGGAACAAGCCTTACAAATGGTGCTGACTGTTCAGGTTTTGTAATGAGTGTATATTCTAACTTCGGTGTATCATTACCTCATTCATCCACTGCTGATCGTACACAGGGATATGCGGTAGATGGCTTGGCAAATGCTCAGCCCGGTGACTTGGTTTGTTATTCAGGCCACGTTGCAATCTACATTGGTAACGGACAGATTGTACATGCAAGTTCAAGCAAGACAGGTATTATTATTTCAAATGCCGATTATAAGAAGGTTTTAGCGGTTCGTAGAATTTTCTAAAAAAGTATATGAAGGCGGTTCCTGAGGGAACCGTCTTTTTGTTATGCAACAAGGCAAGCGCCATTCTGCATACCTGTTCTGCAATTCTTAAATTTGCTTTGCACTGAATAGTTGTAAATTGTGAATATATTTAGGATGTTGTAAAACAGCGCATAGAAGAACTGTGAATTAAATATAGATATGGGTTTTGTACAAGTTGCACAAATTCGTTTAATGCAAGCAAAAAATGCAAAAAACGACAAAAAAGATATCCACAGCAATAATTGTCGAAAAAAGCCGAAAAATCATTTATACACCAAGTTATACACATTATCCACCGAAAAAATGACGAAAAAAGCGGTAATTTTATGGAAACCAACAAAACATTCGTTTTGTTAATTACGTAGAAAATGTCGATTTTTGTAAAAAAAACACTGCGGATTATTGACTTTTTTAATGTCAAAAAAGAATGAAACAATTGTATAAATTTTCACTACAATTACAGAAAATATTGCAAATATATGGACAAATATGGTATAATCAATGTGTACACAATGAGTAAGCATTTTAAGCCAATCATGGTACGATCTACGATAAACCAATGAAAGGGTGATCAGTATGAAATTTATTATTATTGGGAAAAACATTGAGGTTACACCGGGACTGCGTAGCGCAGTAGAAGACAAGATCGGTAAGCTGGAGAAGTATTTTACACAGGAGACAGAAGTGCATGTAACGCTTAGTGTCGAGAAAGATCGTCAGAAGATTGAAGTTACCATTCCTGTGAAAGGCAAAATCATTCGTTCCGAGCAGGTAAGCAACGATATGTACGTTTCTATCGATTTGGTAGAAGAAATTATCGAAAGACAGTTAAAGAAATATAAGAATAAGATTGTTGACCAGAAGCATAATACAGATTTCTTTAAAGCAGATTACATTGAGAAGGAATTTGTGGATGACGAAGAGATTAAAATCATCCGTTCCAAGAAGTTTGACATTAAGCCTATGTATCCGGAAGATGCCTGCATTCAGATGGAACTTTTAGGACATAACTTCTTTGTATTTAACAATGCTGAGACCGATCAGGTAAATGTTGTGTATAAGAGAAAAGCAGGTACATACGGTCTGATCGAGCCGGAAGCATAAGAGTTTACCGAAGTATAAAATCTTTACCGGAGACATAAAAGTCTTACCGGAGGTGCAAGATTGGGCGTTGCAAGGCGGCGTGAACAGTCAGAAAATGTAGAAGACAGGGTATTGGCAGATGAAAACTGCCAATACCCTTTTGTTATACGGGG
>JAZNRI010000008.1:0-32847 GCA_045590655.1 Lachnospiraceae bacterium
TTTTATATATACCTCAATATCAGGTATCTCCGCATACTCATACCCGGATGTGGGCAACCATTCTGTTATGACACGGCGTTCCAATTCTTGCAGAGAAACATTGGTTCCACGTCCTGAAAACACAGCCCAAGTTGCAACAGGAATATTATACTGCTCAAAGTTATCACTACCTTCTGTAGAACTTACCGCAATAAAATATTTCCATTCCTTTTCATTATGTACGCTTACACCCAACAATCCTTCCGGCTTATCATTCATTATTCCATAAAGTTTGGCAAGGGTTCCATTTTCCAGTGCTGTATCCCATTCGTATGGTATTCTTGCAAAATTCTCCTCAAGCACCTTACTTAATGGACAACTTTTTCCAACAATCCGAAAGGCTTCTTTTGTTTCAATTCTGAAATTCATTTCCTCCATACCTTGTACCGAAATAGAAAACTTTATTGCCGGATAAGATTTCAAAGTTGCATTTTTCTTTTTTGCTACAGATGGTGCTATACCGTGTATACTCTGAAATGCACGATTAAAAGCTGTCGGTGAATCATATCCATATTTCAGAGCAATATCAATAACCTTTGCTCCTGCATCTTGTAAATCAACTGCTGCCAAAGACATTCTTCTCCTTCTGATGTACTCAGAAACTGAAATATTTGTCATGTAAAAGAACATTCTTTGAAAATGATACGCCGGACAATTTGCAATCTCAGCAACCTTTTCATAATCTATCTTCTCAAGCAAATGAGCTTCCATGTATTCAACAGCACTGTTTAATCGCTCAATCCATTCCATAAAATGATACCACCTTTATAATACCTTTTCCTCTCTTTTGCATACACAAAAAAGAGAGATTATACATTTTTCAGCTTACTAACAGGATGCCTAATCGTTATAATTTTTTCGTATCGCATTTAATTTATGACAAGCTACACTGATGTACTTCGTATCATATCAAGATTATTACCTGCAATATCGCGTTTCTTTACGAAATCTACAAAAAATTCTTTAAATTCATCCATTTCACTTTTTCCATCTCCCAAATATTTATATAATTTCGGCAATACACCCACAGAAAAGGCACACGCCAAATCAAATATTGTTCTTCCACCTTCTGGATTACGAATCCACTTTAATGATATCCCATTACTCCCTACACTCATACCCATTGTCGCATTCAACCCATGTGACTCAAATGATAAACCTCCATATATACTTTCATAATATTTTTCATATCCAACTTCCTTCATCAAGCCATATATACTTGTTATATTACTACATACTTCGTACCATTGAACATGAACTTTTTTCTTACCTCTAGCTTGTTTTCTTTTCAACTTAACCTTCTTTTTTCTTGCAATATCTATTTCAGTAAAAATAGTTTTTGAGTTTATTATTCGTTCTAATGCTTGCTTTTTCTTTTCTAATCTTTCACAATCCTTATCAAATCCCTCTTCTCCCTTTTGGGCGATAATCAGTTTCCCATATTCAGACTTTTTATCAAAATATTTTTTACTTATTTCCAACTCTTGATAATGATGTTCTAGATAATAAGCTGCGGCTCTCTTTTCCGTATTGTCCTTTAATACAAACTCCAATCCAATTATATTCTCTATCAAAGAACGCAGGATAACTTGTGCAGGTTCAAATAGCCCCGTTGAATACAAAACATTAATAGCATCTAACTGTTCCATAATTTTTCTTACGAACAATATAATAACTACATCAACGAAATCGTCCTTTCTAGAAATCCCCATTGACATCTCGTTTTCTATTTCTCCAAATTTTGTAATAACCATATCCAAGACACCACTTGCTTGTTCTATAACTTGCTTCACATCGTTATTATCTTCCACATTATAAAACAGATTATTAAATACTCTTACATATGAATTTTGCATAACACTCCTCCGCCCATTAATATTGCTCTCCCAATTTTTCCAACGTATCCTTACGAATTTCTTCTCTTAATGTTTTTAAATATTCCGAAAAAGCAACCTTGTCATCTGCATAAGTTTTATTCAACTCATACTCCTTCGGAATCCATGTAGACAAATCAGAAATATTATGCTGAATCAATGCCTCTAAACTATCAACAGCCTTATATACCTTCGCTTCAACAGTTTCTCTTTTTGCCATTTCATCATATAGATTACGCATTTCCTTTGCGCAATTCTCAGGTAAAGATTTTACCCAACTATATAATAATTCTTCTTCCGTTGCTTCATTTGCCCTTGTCTTTTTAAAAGTAGGAATATCCCCAGTAAATGCTTCTCCCAAATCATGTATAATGCACATTTTGATAACTTTGTCCATATCAACTTCTGGAAATTCCTCCTTCATAAAGAACGCCATCAAAGTCATCATCCACGAATGTTCTGCCACACTTTCATGTCTACCATTTCTTGTGTAACAATGTCTTGTTGTATCTTTGAGCCTTTCTGCTACACTTAATGCTTCCAATAATGTTCTTGGTTCCATGGCTCACCCTCCGTATTATAAATTGCTTTCTAACTGTATTCTTATCCTCTCTGCTATCTCTTCATTTACAGCCTTTTCTCCACTTCCATATGTCCACCCAAACCCATCATTATCATAACGTGGCAACACATGGAAATGAGCATGTCCAAAATCACAAAACTTTCCGCCATTCTGCATTATGCTATATCCTTCATTTCCATAGATTTCTTTTAACGCTGTCACAATCTTTTTTGCAACACCCATTATATCCGTTAATGTTTCATCAGATAATTCTTCTATCGTATCCACATGCTGTTTAGGTACAATTAGAACATGCCCTTCATTAATCGGTTCTATATCCAAAAAAGAAATCAATTTATCATTCTCATATACAATATGAGCTGGTGATTTTCTTTTGATTATCTCACAAAACACACACATTTCCTGTTATCCTCCACTTCTACATATCACTCCATAAGGCAGAAGAGCATATCACCAAAATGATACACTCTCTTTCATACCCTTAATTCAACTCATTCCACACATCCACATAATCCCGCAATCCGCCCGGACGCATTGCACCTCACTAAATCATCCCAAAATGCTCCAATGCATCCTTTATCGCTTTATCCTTCTCTTCCAGACACTGAGGTTGTCTGCTATCTTCCGATTTCGGCAGATTATAATTCTCCCCTACCTCTATTCCACACTTTCTTTTTACCTGTGAAATATATAGATTAGAAACCTTCAACCCATACTACTTCAGAACATATTCCTGAATTTCCTTATATGTCGCCTTACTTTCTGCTGAAGTCAAATCCAGCTCATCTAACTCTATCTCAAACTAAATTACATCCAGTTTTCGTTGGAACAAAAGAACTACCGTCTCACAATGCGATGAAAATTTCTTCTTATACTAAATAGCGAAACCGTCACTTTTTGCAAAAAAGTTTATACCCCACTTAAGGGGATAGCTTTCACCCCATTTAAAATGAATCTAAATCAATCCATTTCACACATTGCCGAAATAACCAAGATACCACTTTTTCTTAAATCATCAAAAGTATAGTTATCAAAGAAATACTCAAGCCGATCTGTAGCATATAAAGTTTCATCTTTATCATAACCAAACAATGAATGGGGAGCAGTTGCTGCTTTTAATTTTATAATAATTTCTTTAATAGAATATTTGGGATAAAAATTGCTATACATTTCTTGTAAAGTTAATTGCTTTCCAGTATTCTCAAAGGTACTTACATATAAATTAATCAAATCCACATAAAATTCATTATCATCATCCACATGGTGACTCTGGCGAAACTCCACAAGCCGAAAATTAGCTAATCCAGATAAATAAAGAGTATATCCTAGCAGATCCTCATTGTTCATCTTTCTATTAATTTTTTTAAATTTTTCATTAAAAAAATCCACTCCATATTTATCCATAAATGTAAGAGATAGAAAACTAAATTCATCTCTTTTTTTTAGTACAATATAGCATAATTTTTCAAGCATATTATGTGGTAACTTAATTTTGTTCGGTTCAATATCGCAAGCAATTATAGGATATCCGCTTTTCGTAGAAAAAGTGTAATCAATTGGTGCAAGCAAATCTAAAATTTCATCAGGGAAATATGGTAATCCTAATAATTCTCCTTGCGGTAACACAGACATATCTAATAATAAAAAATGCCCCTTTTCCTTAAGTAAAAGCTTTGTATTAAACAATATTTCAACAAAATCCATGATTGAAATTTCGTGAATCACATTTGATAAACATATTATATCAATTGTATTTCTTTCTAACTCCGGGACTTTTGATAAACATATAAATTTACAGTTATCATTTTCAACAACTATTTTTTCAATAACTACATTCGATTCAAAATCTACACCTATATATTCAAACTTAATATCCGTTTTAGATAATGCATTATATAATCGCATATTGCCACAACCATAATCAAAAACAGAAACATATTCCTTATTTTTCGCTAATGAAGCTATCTTTTCAACAATCCATTGTGTCTGACCATCCCTAATCAGATTGAAATCAGCTGGAGATAAATCATTTATAACACACTCTTTTAAATATTTTGATAATTTACTAATAATTTTCACCTCTTAATACATTTACAAGCTCTCATATATTTAAATTTATCTGTGATTTAATAAATAAAACTTATGTATCGATATTCATCATTAAGAATCATTCCTCACTTAGGCGGACACTCATTCCCCTCTAAAACGCTTCCTAATGATTCCAAGCGCAATCAATGCAAAAACCATTACCGCCATCATTTCTTAAACTTATACCACACCCACAATCCGGACATGTATCAAAAACGTAATTGTATCCATCATCTTCGGTTTCTTCAGGTTCCCAATCCGCATCGAATGGATTAACATCCTTATAACTAATCCTTCTCGGCAACAGAGGATACCAACAATCCAACTCATTCCCTTTTTCAATCACATTTCCCCACCATAACACTATTGGACATGTGTTTGATATGTTTAAATCGGTTGCACAGAATGAGCCGAAACCAAATGATGGTGTCAGATTATACCCCAAAGGATATAGCCCTTTATGATCTTGTATATTTTCTGTAATTGCAATCCCTTTTTTCAGAAATTCTTCTTCAACTATGTCCCTATTTACTAAATTTGAAAATATTCCCTCTGTATACTGGTATCCGGCATTACGAAAACAGTAATATATTTTTTTTCCATTGATTCCTTCTAGCTTTTCAATATACGAACTAATCTCTGGTAATTTAGCCAACCTTGATGAAGGCCATAAACATTCCTGAACTGGTTCGTATGAAGTAACATTGTCAATTCTCGTAATTTTTTTGTTATTACATATCTCTCGCCACCTATGAGTATTTATTTTTATATTCTTGACTTTGCATACCTTTTCTAGTTCGCTTTTTGAAAAATCCATGCCACTTCGACACGCAAGCAAATAAATAACATCTATACGTGAACCCTCTGGTATAGTTTGCAGGCATTGTTTAATATCTTTTCTCAGTCTACTTCCAGTGTATAAGCCATCATCCAGATATACATAGTAATTCGCTTGCTCCGGATTTCCAGTTCTTATACTACATCCATATTTTTTGTTTACTTCATCTTTTAACATTTCAACTAACTGAGATTGACTTTTACCACTGTCTTGGATATCTAAAAAACATATGCCTTTGAATGGATCTACATCTGTTGCATTTTCATTCTCTGCTTTCAAATAATCCATTATCTCATTTAAAAATAAACATATCTTATTTCTGTCAAAATACCATTCCTTCAAAATATGTAGGGTTTCCTCCAAAATTGTATCCTGCGTATTAGGACTAAACTGAGAAACCCATTTATGCACATGTTCCTGATTTATTTCTATCTCAATGGAAGGCTGTCTAAAGCCCTTAATTATTTCCGCTATTTCTTTTTCTATTATATCTTTCTGCATTTTCAGCAATATCCCTCTTTTTAATATGTTAACTTTCCTATCAAATTATTAGAAAAATCGTATAAATTATCATAATGTATTATATCGATGTCATCGGCTTTTTTCCGCTCTCGTTTTATAATATAGGTCTTATCTTGAAAATCCGACCTTCTTCCAGAAATAACAACATAATGAAACCGAGACATATCCAAAACATAAAATTCTTCTGGCAAATCAAGTGCACTATTCTTGTGTTTCCTCATAACTTCTCCGAAAGAACTATAATTTGCCGGAAGCCATCTTTTCCAATCTTCCAACTGTGATATTCCATCCCTAAATTCTGCACCAAGCTGTCCATCCTTTAATGTTATATTTCCATATGGGCTTTCCAATTCAATAAAAATAAATTCATAACCTCCAGAACTTTTTCCCATAAGAAGATAATCAGCTTTATATGAATTACCCAACTGAAATTCTGGAAATAAATACGCCCCATGATTTCCGATGTTAATCGATAACCCCCAAATGATAGAGCCTATTATATGATAATATTTTTTTTCCTTTATAAAATTCAATATGCTTCTTTCTGTACATGCTTCATCACTTAATAAAGAAAAAAATTCTTCATTCGCAGCAGCCAATCGTTCTGCATCTCGCAATTCTGCAACATCTAAATAATTATTAGGAAAAAGTGATTTACACATTCTTGCAGCTTTAGGATATGCCAAAAAATTATTAACTCTTCCAAATCCACTTACTCTTTTTTCTCCAAACTTCCGTCCCGTTACTTCTTCATATTGTTGTTTCTCTGCTTCTGTTAAGCCCAAAAGATAATCTCGTTCATATAACATATTTTACCTCATTTTTATCTATTTTCTTCCTCAGATACTTTATTCACATCTTTATCTCGTTTAAGACTCAACTCAATAAGTGCCGTTATTTCCATTCTGCCTTCATTAGAATTGATAATCCTTCCTAATTCATTTAAGGTAGAAAAGTTGGAATTAGCATTCCTATCATTATGTATCAATGCCATTTGATTTTGTAAGATCTTATATTTTTCTGAAAACTTATCAAGTTTTTCTTCTAAATCTTTCTTTTCCTCTTTTAATATTTCTAATTCCTTTTCCTTCTCAGTTAACTTTATCGTTAATTCCTGCATTTTAGGTTTCATTTTACTCTTTTGTAATAGTCTTCCAACAATAAAACCTGCCATCAAGCAAACTACTATAATATAAATGCATTTCGATAAATTTTCTACAATAAAAGGAAGCAGGTCTGTAATGTCCTTTAAGTCTACTCCCATTAATACTTCCTCCTATTTATTTACTGTTTTGAGTGTTATGGCCAATAAATAAAGCGCATCTTTTGAAAGTTCACCCTTATAAAGCATACTAATTAAAAAATCAACGTAGCTCTTATCTATATGTTCTATACTTGCTAAACTGCTCAATAACAAATACGCACAAAACTTCTCATTTATCAGGTTGACATTATCACCATCTGTATCATCTATCACTATAGGTTTTCTTCTCAATATATAATAGCAGATTAATGAGATTTCTCGTGCTTCCGATACACCTGACAAACTATGAAACCTTTTTTCTTTTTCTATATCAATTTCTGCATCAGTAACAATACTAACCAATGACGGTATTGAAAGCCTTATGTTGTCACGTTCAATATCTATTGAATCTATAAACTGCATCAATAAACTTTCAAATATCTCTAATTTCTTCTCAATATTCTGATTGTTAATCATTTTCCTTATCCTTCTCCTCCATTTTATCAACAACACTTTTAAAAGATTTGGATAACCTAACAAATTCTATCTCATCAAGTGGTGTATCATGATTATGCATAGTTGGTATTGGAAATATTTTGCCTTTAAAATAATCGAAAAATCTATTTTTCTTTTCTTTTAAGTTCTCTTCTCTTTTCATAACCCACCTCTTCAAAATACCTATATATTATCGTCACAATCTTTTTTGAAATTAAGCAGTTTACCTGTATCTGTTTTAATCCTAAGTAAATACAGTAAGGCATAGGCACGATTATACAGATATTCAATAAAAGCCAAGTCCTGAATAGGCTCCCTTGCCTGTTTCGCCTTATTTAGATATTCATTATGCCGTATATCAAAATATTCATTAGAGATTTTCATAATCTCCTCAATTTCAGTCTTAACAACTGCATATACTTTACTGTTTTCGTCTTCGTTAACACTTTTTGCAGCCAATTTATATTTTTGTATTACTTTTTCCCCATCTTGTACAGATAAAATAAACTGCAAGGCATCTATTATATAATCCAATGCACTTTTCTTATCTAAGTATTCCCGGCTCGTAATCATTTCTTCTGAATAACGGATTTTTCTTTCAAACATAGAGTAATTCAAAATTTTGTCTATGTAATATGATGTTTTATACCCTTCCTGTATTAATCTACCATTCTGCAATCTATATGGAATAGAAAAGCGACTGAGTCGTTTATTTACCATAACTGTAAAGTCATATCTTTTATCAAAAATCACCCACTCATGAAATGCAAGCTCTATGAACATTTTTATATCTTCCATTTGAGGTGATTCCAATTTCAAAACGTCTGGATATGCTATCCCATAGTGCAATCTATATTCTTTTTCAAAATCTACTCCCAAATAATAAGTTCCACCATTCCAATTGTCATACTCCTCGTAGTATGCCTGTAAAATCTCTGTTCCAGGCAACTCATCTTCAAACCATGTAGTAAAACTCAACCAAAATTTTTTTATATTATCTTCTTTCACAATCGACAAATTCTCAGCAGTCATTTTTATGCCTTCTTCCTTAATCTGAATATTTATATTTTACCATATCACCTGCTATTTTACTATCTGAAAAAGAGCAAGAAAAAAAGCGGATCAGGAATCGCAACTCCCAATCGGCATCTTTTCTTACTCCTCTTCATTTTTACATTCAATCTCCGTTCCGTCCAGAAACACCACCAACAATGTTCCATCCTCAAAAACCTTGATGTGGTCCAGCGTTTTCAGCATGAAGTCTGTATCCATCTCCGTCAAAGGTTCTGCCCCATCGGTGTATTCTATGAACTTCTCTGCTCGATAACCTTCCAAAAGGTTATCGCTCTGCAACTGCTCCGCCAGCCTTTCCTTGCAAAAACCTTATTGCAGTCTCCACAAATTATCTTGGATGCAAATGGATTGCTTTCCAGCCGGCGGGAATAGGAGTTTGTTCCATGCTTCTCTATGTACTTTTTCCTGCTTTTTATTTCAAACTGTACACATTCCCATATCCGCTTTGAAATGATGGCATCACTCTAAACCATTCCAAAATGCTCCAGCGCATCCTTTATTGCCTTTTCCTTCTCCACCGGACACTGAGGCTGTCTAGCTGTCTCCGCTCCCGCTCCGGTCCGCGCAGAACAGAGGTCCACCGGACCTCTTGCGCCTTCTGACTTAGGCAAGTTATAGTTCTCCCCAACCTCTATTCCACACTTTCTTTTTACCTGTGAAATATACAGATTAGAAGCCTTCAAACCTTGCTTCTCTAAGACATAATCCTTAATCTCTACATAAGTTGCCTTACTCTCCGCTGAAGTCAAATCAAGCTCATCCAACTCCAATTCTACTTCGATATAATCATCCGGCTTCTGTTGGGACAAGAGAACTACCGTCTCAACATGCGTCGTCATCCCAAACATATCCACGCAACACGCTTTCTCAAGTTTATAGCTACCCTCACACAGAATCTTTAAATCCCTCGCCAAGGTAGCGCTGTCGCAACTTACGTACACAATTCGCTCAGGTTGCATTTTAAGCATCGTATCCAGACATTGTACGTCGCATCCCTTTCGGGGCGGATCGACTACAATTACATCCGGATGAAGCATATCTGACGCGCTTTGGACATCTGCACCGCTCTCATAGAACTCCGGCAACACTTCCTCGGCTTTTCCAACAAAGAACTCTGTATTTGTAAAACCGTTTCTCTCAGCATTTCCTTTGGCATCTTCGATTGCCTCCGGTATAATTTCCACGCCATATACCTTGCCTGCGTTCTTAGCCATAAAAAGTGAAATCGTTCCAATACCGCAGTACAAATCCCATACCGATTCTTTACCGGTCAATCCTGCAAATTCCACAGCCTTGGCATACAGTTTCTCAGTCTGCACAGGATTTACCTGATAAAAGGACAGAGGTGAAATCCGGAATTTAATTCCACCCAATGTATCTTCAATAGTATCGCTTCCCCACAGGGTACGAATGGTTTTACCCATAATTACATTGGTTTTTTCACGGTTAATGCTAAGAGAAAGACTCTTCATTCCGGACACTTCTTTTAAGGATTCTATCAACTTTCCGACGCCCGGCAGTTCCCTTCCGTTTACTACAAGACAAACCATCAGTTCCCCGCTGACAAAACCTTTACGAATCAAGACATGACGCACAAGACCTTTTCCGGTCTCCTCATCATAAGCGGACACCTTGCACTCGTCCATCCAGGCGAGGATTTTCTCAAGGATAACTTTGTTCTCAGGCACGCCCAAAGCACAATCCGTATTAGGAATGATATCGTGAGTGCGTTGTGCGTAGAATCCGGCCACAGGCTTTCCCGTCTTTTTGTCCCTGCCGATGGGGTATTGCGCCTTATTACGATAATAGTAAGGCACTTCCATTCCGATAATCGGTTGCATCACTTCGTTAATTATATCCTCGCTAAAACCACCAATACGCACCAGGTTATTACGAACCTTCTTTTCCTTGAAGGCAAGCTGTGCATCATAAGATAAACACTGCAACTGACAACCGCCACACCTTCTGTGATGCTCACATTTTGGTTCAATGCGATAAGAGGAGGGCGTTATGACCTCCTCTAATCTTGCGAAAGCATAGTTTTTCTTTGCCTTCATAATCTTCACTTTTACCACATCACCTACCAAGGCATCTTTGACAAACAGCGTATAGCCGTCTGTTTTCCCGATGCCTTGCCCTTCGGTGTCAATGTCTTCAATTGTGACAGTAAGTATGTCACCTTTTTTGTACATATCCATCTCTACTCGCCTCTTGTCAGTCTCACATTACTCTCCAGCAAGCGATTATATCCCTGCCACTCATAATGGTCTGTTCTGTTTACAAGCTCTGTAAACATCTGAAGTTTAGCATCTGCATCATCCGCATAATTTAATGCAACTGCTTCCATCAAAGCAGGAACCTTGGGCGAACCAAATTCCAGCTTACCGTGATGCGCTACAATACAATGTTTTAACTCTCCTGCCAATACAGGCGGAAAATCGGGAATTTCGCGAATTTTATCTGAAATCATCTCAGTTCCCATTACGATGTGACCAAGCAAATTACCCTCGTCTGTATAATCATTATCCGGAAATAGTGATAATTCTTTTGTCTTTCCGATATCATGACAAATTGCTGCGGTCAGAAGCAAATCCTCCTTAAGCACAGGATATGTGGTGCAAAAATATGCACACAATTTGGTTACGCTTAAAGTATGCTCTAATAATCCACCAATAAAACCGTGATGCACTGTCTTGGCTGCCGAAGATTTTTTGAAACGTTCAATAAAAGTCTTATCCTCCACGAAAAATGCCTCAAGCAGTTTCTTTAAATACTCGTTCTCGATTTTACCTATAATTCCAAGCAATTCATTATACATTTCATCGATATTTTTGCTGCTGACAGGGAAATAATCACCTTCATTGTAATCACCTGCTTCCGCAACTCTTGCCTGCCTTATATTCACCTGTAAGGCCCCATTAAAAGAGGTCACTTCACCATTAATAAAAACATAATCATGGGCCTCAAATTCAGCAATTCCAAAACTCCCCGTATCCCATATTTTTGCATCAATGGTTCCTGTTTTATCCTGCAAAATCACATTGTAATATTCCTTGCCGTTCTTAGTGGTTGCAACATTCTTCTGCTTACACAGATATACATCTTTTACTGCTGCTCCTTCTTTTAATTCCTGAATATAACGCATCTTTGTACCGGCGGCCTATACCGCGCTTCCTTTCTGTTTAGCTTTTTAACTTAATCAATTATCAAAGATTCAATCCAAATCATTCACACTCAATATTTTAAATTCTACTCCAGCATACCAAGTGTAACCTTCACGTCTATTTCGCGATATCCGTCCACACTCATTCGTTGAATGGTAATCGTCACTTCCTCGCCCGGTGCATGGGTACGCAACTCACTGACATATTCCGATACATTTGTAATCACCGCATCGTCAATTGCAGTTACCACATCGCCCTTTTGCATACCCACCAGCATTGCCGGCGAACTCAAACGAATATCCGTAACATATGCCCCCTTCGGTACCGATAACTGTGACTGTGCCTCATCCGTCACATCTGTAACATACAATCCTAAATATACAATATCATTGGCATTGGACATAGATTCCATCACCTTACGAAGCTCTGAAATACCAATTGCCGAAATCTGATTCTCTAAATCCGAACTGTTATAATTCTGGTTAATAATACCGATAATCTGGCCCTTCGTGTTCAATATTGCCCCGCTTGCATTACTGCTGCCGTAAATATCCGTGGTAATCAGCTTGTAATTCATATCGATGGTGCTGACCTCATTCCCAAGGGACGTGATGTTACCATAGCAAAGGGAATCCACATACCCCAAAGGACTTCCTACTGCAATTACAAGGTCACCCACTTTATTTCCGCTGTTGGAACTTCCGAGATTCATATACTTGATCGCCTCTTTGGTATCCAGGGATAAAAGCGACATGTCCACCGCCAACACGGAAAGACCGGTATTGCGGTCGTATTTTTTAACCACTGCAGGTGCCTTTGCTTGATCCGTAAAAGTAATCATAATTTCCGTTGCTTTCGACACATAACGATAGTCCGCCAAAATTAAGATTTCCTTGCCGTTATCTGCCAAAATAAAACCTGTGGTCTCATTCTCACTCTCCAGCGTATTATTAAACCAATCCACATTGGAACTCATAGCTGTGACCGTAACCATTCCGCGGCCGGCTTCCTTCGCTACATCATAAAGCTTGTCGTACATATCTTCATAATCCGACAACTGCAACTCCACCGTGGAAACCGCGTTGGAAATATTCTCACTCTGGTTTAGTTCATTCTCGTCCTGCACCATATCCTCCGGAAGCATTTCCTCCTCCTCCGCAGGCAAGGTAACAATCTCTTTGCCATCCTCTTTCTGGGGATTCAGCCAGTTTCCAATCACAGGTTCCAACAGGATAAAAGTCACGCACGCAACCAAACCAAACACCACTGCAAAAGTAGCCGTGTTTAAACTGGTTCTGATGAGTTTCTTCCGGTTAATGGGACGTTCTTTTATCTTCTCTTGTAAAAACGAATAATCGCTGTCCTGATGCTCTTTCATTCTTTTTACCTTTCTTAACATTCGTAAATCACGTGCTTCGAACTCTACGTCTGCTTTCGCAGACAATTTGCTCATATCATGGGCAAAAAAGGAATGTCGTTTCCTTTTTTGTCTCGCGTCTAGTATACCACAAAATCTATGCAATAGAAAATAGCATTTTAGTCGAAACTATGCTATTATAGTGACGAAAGGATTTTTATTATGAATGAACGCGCATTACGAATTTTAGAATATGATAAAATCATCCGTCTTTTGGTGGAGCATGCTTCCTCTCCTTTGGGTAAAAGAGAATGCGAAGCCCTGACTCCCATATCGGATGTTCACTTAATTAATCAGACCCAAACAGAGACAGCAGATGCCACAGGAAGACTCCTTCGCAAAGGGCGCATCAGTTTCCAGGGTAACTATGAATTGTTTCGTACAATCCAAAACTTAACCCTTGGCGGAAGTCTCTCTGCACCGGAACTTCTTAAAATTGCTTCCCTGGCAGAATGTGCCGCAAGGGTAAAACAGTACGGTGCCAAGGAACGGGAGGAAGAACCCGATGATTCTCTGACTGGATTATTTGAAGAGCTGGTTCCCCTGGTGCAACTCTCCCGGGAAATCAGACGGTGTATTCTTTCGGAAGAGGAGATTGCTGACGATGCCTCTTCTACCTTGAAACACATCCGCAGAAGTATGGTAATCACAGGTGAGCGTATCCACAGCCAGCTGAATACTATGGTAAACTCTACTTATCGCACCTACCTTCAGGATGCGGTAATCACTATGCGAAATAACCGCTACTGTATCCCCGTCAAATCGGAATACAAGGGCATGGTGCATGGTATGGTGCACGACCAGTCCAAGGCCGGCTCCACCTTTTTTATCGAGCCTGCTGCCGTAGTGGAATTAAATAACAAATTACAGGAATTAAGCATCCAGGAGCAGGAAGAAATCGAAGTAATTCTGGCAGATTTAAGTGCCAAAGCTTCCGAATATACCGCGGAACTTACCGTGAATCAACAGAATTTGACCAAGCTTGATTTTATTTTTGCAAAGGCAGGACTTGCCTTGGATATGAACGCCTCAAGACCTGTTTATCACGAAGAGAAGAGCCTTCACATCCTGAAGGCCCGTCATCCGCTGATTGACAAAAAGAAAGTGGTTCCCATCGACATCCGTCTTGGTAAAGATTATGACCTTTTGATTGTGACCGGTCCCAATACCGGCGGTAAAACAGTTTCCCTGAAAACTACAGGCCTTTTATGTGCTATGGGGCAATCCGGTCTCCATATTCCGGCCAGGGATAACAGCGATCTTTGCGTCTTTAACGAAATTTTTGCAGACATCGGCGACGAACAAAGCATTGAGCAGAGTTTAAGTACTTTCTCTGCACATATGACCAATATTATATCGATTCTGAACCAAGCCGATGCCGATTCCCTGTGTTTATTTGACGAATTGTGCGCAGGTACCGACCCTACAGAAGGCGCCGCCCTTGCCATCAGTATCCTTCGTCACTTACACGACCGAGGCATCCGTACCATGGCAACCACGCATTACAGCGAGTTGAAAGTGTTCGCCCTCTCTACTGATTTTGTGGAAAATGCATGTTGCGAATTCGATGTAGAGACCCTGTCTCCTACTTACCGTCTTTTAATCGGTATTCCCGGTAAAAGTAATGCCTTTGCCATTTCACGTAAACTGGGCTTAGCAGACGATATTATTGACGCGGCAAAAGATGAAATCAGCGAAGCAGAAGAAAGTTTTGAAGACCTTTTATCCGATTTGGAACAGTCCCGCGTCACCATTGAAAACGAGCGTCTCCAAATCGAAGAATATCGTAGGGAAATTGAGTCTCTTAAGGCGCAATTGTCCAAGAAGCAGGAGAAACTGGAACAGTCCCGCGAACGAATTCTGCGAGAGGCCAACGAAGAAGCGAGAGAAATTCTGCAGGAAGCCAAAGACACTGCCGACGAAGCAATCCGCGCTTACCACAAGGGAACTACCATTCATGAAATGGAGCAGACCCGCCAGAAGCTTCGTGATAAAATTTCTGCCAAAGACAGTTCCTTAAAAGAAAATAAACAAAAGCAGAATCACGAAATTTTAAAACCCGAGCAATTACTTATCGGAGAAAATGTGGAAATCATCTCCATGCAAATGAAGGGTACGGTCAGCACCAAGCCAGACGCGAAGGGAGAACTTTTCATCCAATGCGGTATTATGCGTGTCAAAGCCAATATCAAAGACCTGCGTCTGATACAGGAGAAGCCTGCTTCCAAAGAGAAGACCAAGCGCACCAACTACAGCGGTTCCTTCTCCAAATCAGCCACCATTTCCCCGGAAATCAATCTTCTGGGCAAAACCGTGGACGAGGCATTGGCTACATTAGATAAGTATTTAGATGATGCCTATATGTCACACTTAACCAGTGTGCGTGTGGTGCACGGCAAAGGTACCGGCGCGCTGAGGGCCGGCGTCCACAAATATTTGAAAGGTGTCCGCTACGTCAAATCCTTCCGTTTGGGCGAGTTCGGCGAAGGCGACGCAGGCGTAACAATTGTTGAGTTCAAATAATGTTTTATGTATAAAAGGAGGAATTTATGGTATCCAAACAGAAAATCTTAATTGTAGATGATGACAACAATATTGCAGAGTTAATCTCTCTTTATCTTACCAAAGAGTGCTTTGAAACCATGATTGTCAATGACGGCGAATCCGCGCTGACAGCTGTGGATGCTTTCGAGCCCAACTTAATTCTTCTGGATTTAATGCTTCCCGGAATCGACGGTTATCAGGTTTGCCGTGAAGTACGTACCAAGAGCCAGACTCCCATCATTATGCTTTCCGCAAAAGGTGAAATTTTTGATAAGGTTCTGGGCCTTGAATTAGGTGCCGATGACTATATGGAGAAGCCTTTCGATTCCAAAGAATTGGTTGCCCGCGTGAAGGCTGTTTTACGTCGTTACAAAATGGTCGCACCCCCGGCACCGGCCGTTCCTACCGGCGAGAAGCTTGTTGAATATCCTGATTTAAAAATTAGCCTCTCCAACTACTCCGTTATTTACAAAGGCACATCCATCGATATGCCTCCTAAAGAGTTGGAACTTCTTTATTTTCTTGCGTCTTCACCCAACCAGGTTTTCACAAGAGAACAGCTTTTGGACCAAATCTGGGGCTATGAATACGCAGGCGATACCAGAACCGTAGACGTACATATCAAACGTCTCCGCGAGAAGTTAAGCGACCATCCCGTATGGCACATCGATACGGTTTGGGGCGTAGGATATAAATTCGAAGTTCTCAAATAGTCTGCCGGACATAATCATTTTGAAATTTTAAAAGGCTTTTATTTTAGATATTTTTTAAAATTTAGGAAATTTTATATGAAAAAAACACTGTATTTAAAATTCCTGCTTGCATATTTAATCTTCGGTTTCTTCGGTTTTATTGTAGTGGCAACTTTTGTGTCCAATATGACCAAAAATATGCTGACACAAAACAAGGCCGAAACCCTGTATACGGAAGCAACCCTGATTGCCGATACTTATGCAACAGACCTTTACAACAGCAAAACATCCTTGGATATTGTTAAACGAGAGATTGATATGCTGGACGCTTATTTGTCCTCCACCATCTGGATTATCAGTCCCTCCGGCTCCATTATTCTGGACTCTTCCGTTCCCGTGGATATCGAGAATCCCATTATCGTGGAAGGTTTCGACCCTGCCACCATTGCGGGCAATTATTACACGGTGGGCAAGTATTTTAACAGTTTCGAAGAAGAAGTATTGAGTGTTACCGCGCCCATTATCATTAACTATAAGGTGCAGGGCTACGTGGTTATTCATTCCACTATGGAAAGCATTGATGCTTTTACAAATCAGCTGCTTAATATCTCGTATATTATGCTTGTGATTCTGTTCCTGCTGTCTTTGATTATCTTAATCTTCTTCACCAACCTGGTGTACAGACCTTTGCGTAAAATTACCAAGGCAACGGAGGAATACGCTACCGGAAATCTGCACTATCAGTTCCAGGTAGACAGCGGTGACGAAATCGGTTACCTGGCGGCGTCCCTTTCTTATATGGCAAGCGAGCTGGCCCGTGGCGAAGACGACCAAAAGAAGCTGGTGGCAAACGTATCCCACGACTTCCGCTCACCCTTAACCTCAATCAAAGGTTATTCGGAAGCCATGTTGGATGGTACCATCCCTCCGGAAATGTACGAAAAATATCTGACCATCGTCCGCGATGAATCCGACCGTTTGATTAAGCTGACCAACAGCCTTTTGACCTTGAATAACTTAAATACCGACGGTATGATTCTGGATAAAAGTGATTTTGACATTAATGAAATCATCCGCAAAACCACAGCTACTTTCGAAGGCAGTTGCCGTCAGAAACGTATCAGTCTGAAATTGGTTTTAACTGGGGATAAGTTATTTGTTCACGCAGATATGACCAAAATTCAGCAGGTGTTGTATAACCTTCTGGACAACGCCATTAAGTTTAGTCACAAAGATTCAGATATTAAGATTGAGACTGTTGAGAAACACAACAAAGTTTTCGTCAGTGTAAAAGACTCCGGCATCGGTATCCCGAAAGAGAGCATCCGCCAGATTTGGGATCGATTTTATAAAACGGACCTTTCCCGCGGTAAAGATAAAAAAGGCACCGGCCTTGGTCTTTCCATCACCCGTGAAATCATCCGTTCCCACGGCGAAAATATTAATGTTATCAGTACCGAAGGCGAAGGCAGCGAATTTATTTTCAGTTTACCCATTTCGGATATTGAAGAAAATGATGAAGAAAATACTTGATTTTTTGAAAAAAGCCATAAATTTCCATGGCTTTTTTCGTATCTTACATAGATATATTTATTTCATAATCGTTTTACAAAAAGAGAGGACACTTTTATGAATAAAAAAATATTTATAGGATTACTCTTGATAGCAACGATGTTGCTTTGTTCCTGTAACGCAAAGACTGAGCCCGGAGAAGAACCGGTAGACGGCATTCCCTTGGACGGATATACCAATACATATACCGCTGAGGAAGAAGAAATCTTTGCCTTAATTGAAGGTAACTGGGTATGCGAAAACTCCGTTTCCAATATGAATTTCTATGTGGCAGATACTTCTGCAGACTATTTGTATTTCCCGGGTTTTCTGTATCGGGCAGACCTTGGTATATTATTAAATGACCCTATTTTTGACTTAACCTACGGATTTGATAACAGCAGCGAAATTACTGCACCGGATGAAACCGCAATTACCATTACCTCCATTGATGACATGGATCTCTTTGTCGGTCATCTGCTTGTTGCAAATGACGGCAGTTATATCAAGTATCAATTAAGCGATGTTACAGACAACTGGTATTATTTCTATCCCGAAGGCAACGAAGTCACTGCCCTCTCCGACTTTGCCATAGAGCAGATGGAACTGTTTAAACTGGTACATGGGAAGTGGATTTGCGAAACAGAGGCTGCCTATATTGATATTTATTTGCCGGAAGATGCCAAGTATGACTGGGATTATGATATTACCATAGAAAGTAATTGGAGCGTACACGACAGCGGATATTCCGTTAATGACTTTGCAATCTTTAAACCGGGCGTTCCGCACTATGCCAATCCGCCTCAAGAAGGAATTTTAGAAAATGAAACTGCCGTATATTTTACTTCACGCGACGGAGAGTTTGAGACGGGAGGTTTGTTGATCGTAGACAATAATCGCCAATATATCAAATTCGAACTGGAATACGGAACATGGTATACCTTTTATCCCTACGATAAAGAAACAGACCTCCTTGAATATATTTATTCCCAGCTTCATGCAACATATTTCCTGGACGAAGCCTGTATTGATACCCTTGAGGAAGATTCCTTAAGAGAAACCTTCATTTTTCTGAATAACAGTTTCAATATAGATCACTTTTATAAAATTGAAGCAACCCCTTTGGAAGGTGGCAATTATTATTATAAAATAAACGCAGAATACCTGGATATATGGGGTGACGAATGGACTATCACCTTTTATATTGATGCAAAGGGAAACCTCATCCGTCAGGACGATATAAAAGAAGAACAGATTCGATAATACTTATCATAAAACATATAAAAACAGCTACAATATCTCTTTAAAGAGTATCGTAGCTGTTTTTATTATACCGGAGAATGATAAATTACTTTTATACACCTGAATATGCTGAGAAACCTGCATCTACCGGTAACACAACGCCGGTGATAGCGCTTGCACTCTTATCGTCGCAAAGGAAAAGTGTTGCACCTAACAACTCATCCGCATCTACAAAACGATGGGTGGGTGTGCTGTTAAGAATCTTTTTGCTTCGTTCTGTCGGTGTTCCGTCTTCATTGAATAACAACGCCTTGTTCTGTGCTGAAACTAAGAAGCCGGGTGCGATTGCATTACATCTGATTCCTGTGCCTGCAAAGTGAGTAGCAAGCCACTGTGTAAAGTTAGAGATACCTGCCTTCGCTGCTGAGTACGCAGGAATCTTGGTCAACGGTGTGTATGCATTCATAGAAGAAATGTTTAAAATACAGCCCTTCTGGTTTTCAACCATATCTTTGGCAAAAGCCTGAGTGGGAAGAAGTGTTCCCTGGAAGTTTAACTTAAACACAAAATCTACGCCGTCTGCACCTAAGTCAAAGAATGATTTTCCGCCTTCTTTTGCTTCATGCTGATACTCGTTATCTGTTGTAGCTCTGGGGTTGTTTCCGCCTGCGCCGTTTACAAGAATATCACATTTACCTAAGTCAGCAAGTACCTGCTGGTGAACTTCTTCCAATGCATCCGCATCCAATACGTTTGCCTTGTAGCCTTCGCAGATAAAGCCTTCTGCTTTTAATTCGTCTGCAAGTTTCTTCACTGCTTCTTCATTTAAATCAAGAGCTGCAACCTTTGCTCCGCACTGTGCAAAAGCTCTTGCCATTGTGCCGCAGATTACACCGCCTGCTCCGGTAACAACTACTACTTTATCCTTAAAATCAATCTGAATGGGAATATTAATCATCTTTGTTTCCTCCTATCTTTTTCCATCGAGTCTGTCAAGCATGTCCCACACGCCCAACATATACATAACACCTAATGCTCTGTCGTACAAACCATAACCGGGACGTACATTTCCGGGGCCTTCGTCCCACAAATGCCTTCCGTGGTCGGGGCGGATATAGCCTTCATAACCGCAGTCATGGTATGCTTTTAAAATTTCAAGAATGCCGGTATCACCGTCGCAATCACGATGGCTTGCTTCTGAGAAATCACCGTTCTCGAAATGCTTTACGTTACGGATGTGTGCAAAAGCAATACGGTCGCAATGCTTGCGAACGATAGCTGCCACATCATTATCAGGGTCAGCACCCAGCGAACCGGAACACAACGTTAAGCAGTTGCAAGGGTGGTCAACCATTTTAAGGAAACGGTCGATGTTTGCCTCGTTAATCAGGAGTCTCGGCAAACCAAAGATATCCCATGGGGGATCATCCATATGAATTGCCATCTTGATGTTACATTCCTCACAGGTAGGCATAATTGCCTCAAGGAAGTACTTTAAATTCGCCCACAAAGTCTCATGGTCCACATCTTTGTAATCCTTAAACAACTGGTCCAATTTCGCCATTCTCTCAGGCTCCCAGCCGGGGAAAGACATATCGTACTTCTCTGTAAAATCAAGGATATACTTTGCCATGGCATTGTAGTCATCCTGGATCATATTTTTCTGATAAAAGAGTGCTGTCGAACCATCGCCTACGGGATGGAATAAATCACTTCTTGTCCAGTCAAAGATAGGCATAAAATTATAGCAGATTACCTTAACCCCAAATTCAGAGAGATTGCGGATACACTGCTTGTAATTTTCGATATACATATCTCTCGTAGGTTTACCTATTTTGATATCATCATGTACATTTACAGACTCTACCACATCCATATTAAATCCGTACTTATCCAACTGCGCTTTTACTTCTGCAATTTCTTCTTTTTCCCAAACTTCACCGGGCATTTTGTGATGCAAAGCCCAAACGATGCTTGTTACACCGGGAATCTGTTTGATGTCAGAAAGTTTAATTTTGTCATTGCCTTCGCCATACCAGCGAAACCCCATCTGCATTGGCATTTTTCTACCTCCTTATTAGCGTTAATATCTGCTCACATATAGTTTTTACTGTAACACTATATTTATTATAAAAAAGAATCCACTTTGTCGGTAGGATAATTTTTTGCTTTTATAGTATATTTTTTAGGGTTTTATTTTTTTATACTAAAAATAGGATGAAAGGGCACTAAAAATTACCATTTTTATATTTTTAAACATAAGAATTATAAAAATGATAAAAACCGGTAGCAAAATATACTGCCGGTTTTTTATACTGTTTGGTTTTCTTTTTATTTTTACAATTCAAATTTAGATTCTTAATATACTTTCTTATCCAAGCCCATACGACTGATGATGCGATTGATTTCGTAATAAATCTTTTCTTCGTCCATAGTCAGCACCTGACGGTTTTCCATGGTGATTTTACCGTCGATTATTACGGTCTCAACCTCGGAACCGTTGGCCGAATATGCCAAGCCCGCAATCAGGTTATTGTTGGGCATCAACGACGGTGTGTTGGTGTTAAGGATTACCAAATCCGCTTTCTTTCCGACCTCAATGGAACCGATGGAATCTTCCATACGAAGTGCTTTTGCGCCGTTGATGGTGGCAATCTTAAAGCCGTCCTTGGCACTGATGCACTGGGCAGTCTCGCCCACACCCTTATGAATCAGGGTTAAAAGACTTAATTCGTGGAACATATTCAAGGTATTGTTGCTGGCTGCGCCGTCGGTACCAAGGCAAACATTTACGCCTGCATCAAGCATCTTGGGCACAGGAGCAAAACCGTTGCCAAGCTTCATATTGCTGGCGGGATTGGTTACCACGCTGACATTTTTATCTTTTAAAATAGCAATATCTTCATCGGTCACATGCACGCAGTGAGCCGCAATGGTAGGGCGGTCAAAAATACCGCTTCTGCGGGCAAGCTCAATGGGTGTGCAACCGTACTGTTTCTGACAATTCTCAATTTCGGTACGGCTTTCGGACAGGTGAATGTGGATGCCCATATCATTCTTTGCCGACTCTTCTGCCACAATATTTAAGAAGGCTTCATCGCAGGTATAGGGCGCGTGGGGTCCTAAGAAGAAGGACAGTCTGTCGCAATCCTTTGCCGCATCTCTCTCTTCGTATGCCTGGCGCAAACGCATTGCTCCTGCCTCATCATTACCGCTTCCCACAAGACCTCTGGAAATCACGGCACGCATACCGGACTCTTTAACCGCGCGGGTGGTCTGATGAATGTTCATCTGCATATCGTTAAAACAGGTAGTACCACTCTTCATCATTTCAAGAATAGCAAGGTTGGCACCCCAGTATGCATCCTCATCGGTCATAGCATCTTCGATAGGGGAAATGGTGCCAAACAGCCAGTCGCCAAAAGCCAAATCGTCTGCCACGTTTCGCATAAAAGCCATATAGGAATGGGTATGACAATTGATAAAACCGGGCATTAGAAGCTTGCCGGCGCCGTCGATGATTTTATCGGCATCGGAAGTATCAACGCTTGTTGCATTGTCGCCTGTAAGCACGGATTCAATCACGCCCTGATTGATAACTACGCTTGCCTGTTCAATTTTATTAGAACCCGCTCCGTCGGGTAAAATAGCCTGAATATTTTTGATAACAATTTTCACTACTGCTTCTTCTCCTCTTCGTCCATATATTCTTTCACGGCGTTGTCTACGTTTTTACCGATTCTGGAAGTGACAAACACCAGGGCATAATAAAGGGGAATCCCCAAGAAAATCATCCAGCCCGGATGCCAGAATCCGCCGGCTATACCAAGGAAAAGATAAATCGCAACACATAAAACAGGGAATACCATATGGGTAAGAATCATTATCTTTTTGTTGGATGCACTACGGCGCTCCACCAATGCTGCGTGCTCCTTATCAATGCGGGTTGTATCACCCGGCTTCACATTGGCATACACCGCCTTACTCTCATCATATTTGGGCATTTCACTGCCGGAATATAAAATGCGGTCGATGGACATCTCATATGCCTTGGACAACTGCATTAACGCACCCGCGTCAGGAAGCTTACTTCCCTCTTCAAACGCCTGCAGTTCATCTATCGCAATGCCGGTTTTCCCGGCAACTGCCTCTATTGTAAAATTCTTTTCTTCTCGTACTTCTTTTAAACGTGTTGCAACCTGACTCATATTGGCCTCCGTTTTAATCTGCTTATTACATTCGCATTTAGTATAACATTATTTAAAAACCTTCTCAATCCCTCATAAAACTTCTCATCGGGTTTAACTCTTTTGCCACCTGAAATAAATTATCCTGCTCACACTCAAGGTACTCTTTGATTTCCGCAAGCTCTTTTTCATCAAATCCCTTGTTGCTTATCAGCTCTCCTCCCGGAATGACGAACTCCGCACTGGCACTTTTATCCGTAAATAAAACATATGCTACTCTTTTATCGCCAAGTCTCGTGACGGGCGAAACATTAATCTTCATCTCACTATTCATAAGCAGCTCCTAATCTGTATAATATTCGGCCTTGAAGGCTGCATTGCACTCCGCAATCTCTTTGGTTCCGTTAATATAATCGGCATACATATCCCACAAGTCAATATCGCATCCGTCCGCCACTTCATCTTCCGGAATCCATGACTTAATTAATGCGATTCTTTCCTCTTTGGTTGTATCGGATATAAGGTAGCTTTTTGCCTGCATAAGGTTTGTCTCCTTGTATGTTTGAAATTATATAAAATTTATTTTTATGTGTAAGTGCTTCGTGAAACTGAAATTTATCTTTCTCTTTCTGTTTTTGCAATTTGATGAACAATCTCAGAAAATCCATCTGAATCCGATTCTAATAAACCATGTGTCATATTTTCCATTATAAACATCTGCTTATATGGTGCGTTTACTTCTTCAAAATATTCCTGCGCCAATTTATAATTCGTTTGATAATCCATATCTCCATTTATGTTATAATAAGGCACTTGATAATCAGCTCTTCCTATTAAAGAGAATGAAGCAAATTCTTCGGAAGCAAAGAAATCTAAATATACACTCATATCTCTTTTAAAATAATTTATCCAATCAACAATTGAATAGTTCGGATTAAATATTATGGTTGCAGCTAAATTGTAATCAGAGCCATTCACCATCATGTCATAGCCATATTTTTGCATAATCGTATTTCTTGCAGTAATATGTTCCATCGTAACATTGTTAGGTGTTAATTGATTTACTAATTCTAGTGTTTCTTCATCACCATCAGCCCATAAAGTTGCCTCTTGTTTAAAAGCTTCCTCATTTTCCAAATAATCAACAAGCTGTCCTGTTCCAATAAAGCATTCATAATATTCTGGGTATTCAAGTACCAGATTTGCTCCGTAAATAGAACCCCATGAATGCCCAAGAATAGTAATTTTATCTTTCGAAAGGTAATTCAGTATAAACTCTGTTACTTCCTTTCCATCTGTCATAAATAATTCACGTGTCAATACGATATTATTCTGTTCTGGATCATAGCTTTTTCCACAATTACGCTGGTCCCATGTTACCACAGTATATACAGCTGCCCATTTTCTTGTGAATGCATAATCAATATCGCTGGTTGCTGAGCCTGGACCACCGTGCAAATACAATAGAACAGGATTATTTACATCCTCGCCATATATGTTAATCCACTGTTTTGTACCATTAATATCAACATACATTGATTCATTGATGCCACCTTCTGGTGTCTGATTGTAAATCGCCTTGCCTATCGCCCTAACAACAAAGAAACCAACAATCAATATCAATATGACGAGGGCTAGACCTTTTAATATTTTAAGTAGTTTTGGTTTTTTCTTCATTTCATCTCTCCGTAAACTTCAAATTTTCCGCTCTCTACAAATTACAATTTATTTTATTATATATTTTCCCCATTAAAAGTACAACTCCCAAAGGCTTGCCACACATATAAAAAAACTGCCGGTTCTGCTCTTTCACAAAACCGACAGTTCCATATACTCTGTTCTTTTATAAAAATCATTCAAATTTATATGACATTTGTCACGATTTCTTATCTGATTCCGTAATTCTCAATAACATAATCCATATCCTTGTCACCACGGCCGGAAAGGTTAATCAGGATAGAACCCTTGCCCATCTGTTTCGCAAGCTTCATAGCATAAGCCACTGCATGTGAACTTTCGATAGCGGGGATAATACCTTCCATTCTGGATAACTTAAAGAATGCGTCGATGGTTTCTTCGTCGTCAACCACGTCGTATTTTACTCTTCCAAGGTCATGTAAAAATGCATGCTCGGGGCCTGATGAAGGATAATCCAAACCGCTGGCAACTGAATATACGGGTGCAGGCTCGCCGTTTTCATCTTTTAACATAATACTGTTAAAGCCGTGCATAACGCCTTCTGTACCGTATTTTAAGCTTGCTGCATGATCGCCAAGTTTCTCTCCGCGGCCGAGAGGCTCAACACCGTAGATATCCACAGGATCGTTTAAGAAACCGGAGAAAATACCCATCGCATTGGAACCGCCACCTACGCAGGCTACAACTGCGTCAGGCAATTCACCTGTCATCTGTATGAACTGCTCTCTTGCTTCCACACCGATTACACTCTGGAAGTCACGCACCATCATAGGGAAGGGGTGAGGCCCCAAAACAGAACCGATACAGTAAATCGCATCCTTGTATTCCTTGATATATGCATCAAAAGCTGCGTCTACCGCTTCTTTTAAGGTTGCAAGACCGTGGGTTACTTCCACTACGTTAGCGCCGAGAATTTTCATTCTTGCTACGTTAGGCGCCTGCTTCTTGATATCAACAGCACCCATATAAATATCACATTCCAAACCGAAGTATGCAGCTGCAGTTGCAAGGGCAACACCGTGCTGGCCGGCACCGGTTTCAGCGATTACCTTCTTCTTGCCCATGAATTTGGCAAGAAGCGCTTCACCCATACAGTGGTTTAACTTATGCGCACCTGTGTGGTTTAAGTCCTCACGCTTTACGTATAACTGCACACCGTTTCCAATGCTTTCAGACAGTCTTTCCAAATGAGAAATAGGGGTAGGTCTGCCCTGGAAATCTTTACGAATACGACGCAATTCGCTGATGAACTTACTTGACTTACAGATTGTAAAATAAGCCTCGTTAATGTCAGCCATTGCTTTCTTTAACTCGGGCGAAACATACGCACCGCCGTACTTTCCGTAGTAACCTTCCGCATCGGGATAATGCTTAAAATAAGTATCAAAATCAATATTGTTATAAATCATGGTATTTTCCTCCTAAAAATCATAAAATTCTTTTTATAAAATAAAAATTTTGTAGTTATTTTTTAATCAACTGCTTCTTTACGTTTCTTTGCGCGACTTTATCTGCGCCATCGAAATTCCTTGGAAGCATCTTTGATATTATTTAATCTTTGCAGGCTACGCCATCGTTTCGTCAATAACATATCCGCACCTCCTACTATAAAACGATTTAGTATCTTCGGTCAAGGATTTTCGGTTTTATACGACTGTTTTCGATGCATAAAAAAATCCCTGACAGAATATCACTTCTGTCAAGGACGAATATTTCTTATCCGCGGTGCCACCTTGCATTCACGATTGCTCGTGCTCTTAATGAGATACCAACATATCTCCGGCAACTAACGTGTGCCTGCCGTCGCAGAATACTCTGTAGTTTCCTACATTTGACTGCGCCCTCAGCGGTCCATTTGATAACCTGTTTTTTACCCGACTCTCAGCATCGCGGGCTCTCTGTGAAAGCATAATTACCTTTATCTCCGCCTCAACGGTTTAGATATTTTATTTTTATTCATTAAAACACTTATGTGTGCATTTGTCAATGAAAAAATAACTGCGGCTAATTCTCCTTCTTTGCTTCTGTCTTTCTCGCCAGAATTACAGAAGGAACCATAAAGCCTGCCAACATAGCCGCGCCTGAGATTTTCCTCAATAGGGCAAAAAGCTTCATATTTCCGGGCAAAACATCAGCACCGATCAAATCCAATAGGTTACCACTCTCAAATCCGTATAAAATCGCTTCCAGATATTCTTCCTGATGAATGGAAAAATCAATTCCTTCTGCAATAATTACAGCCACACCTAAAACAATAAGAACCACCACCAAAATATTCCATTTTTTGTAATCCTTTATAAATACTTTTATGATACTGTCCTTGCTTTTTACGGCTGTTTTAAAAATTATAAGGCCTGCAATCACACAGACTACAGCGCATATGATCCATTCCACGGTGTCACATACCACCATACCTAGCACACCATCACCGGATGCAAGAATTGGTAATATTAACGAAACAAGCGCCTCACATAAAAAATATGTAATCACCGGCAAAAAAATACCTAATATAAGCCATCCGTATTTCATTTTCTTATTTCGAACAACTGCTATCATTACAATTGCAAACAAAACAAATATAAGAAACAACTTAATGAGTTGACTGAGCATATATTACCTCCAAACGAATTTACTTAATATTAATATCTTGCTTAAGACCTATCCGCAGATAAAATCACCTGGGCTCATTATATAACCGGGATAAAAATTTTACAACACCCACTCATATATGATGCCATACAGTTCCCTTATATAGTAGGTCGGAAACAACCACAACGGCGTCCTTGCCGGCACCGCACTGTACTCCATTTCCAACGCGTCCGCCACCATACCTGCGCGATATTCGTGGTATTCGTTAGTAACAATGGCAATCTCCGGATTTAAACCTTCTGCCTCAATAATTTCCTGCGAAAAAAGAAGATTCTCTCTTGTCGAAGTGGATCGGTTCTCCTGATAAATCCGCTCCGGCGCAATTCCTTTCTCCGTCAGATACAGATACATACACTCTGCTTCCGGCATACTTTCATCCGGTCCCTGACCGCCTGAAACAATACAAATCGCATCGGGGTGCTTTGTCAAATATTCATATGCCGCATCCAGTCTTGACGCCAGCATAATACTGGGCCTGCTGCCATAGGCACGACACCCAAGCACCACCACCGTAGCGTTTTCGGAAGGCTTCGCGGTTGCTGCTTTTATCATAAAAGCGGTTTCCACGCCTGCTAGCAGAATGACCGCTGCGACAATAACAAGAATGCCGGTTAATATTCCCTTGCCAGCCTTTTGGGCATATAATTTCTTAATCGCCTGATTGATTTTGGACATAAAAGCACCGTAAGCCATTATTAGTGCCATAATAACAGCCCCTGTTCCGTTGCCCAGATTCATAATTCTTCCCACTGCATAAGGTGTTAAAAACCATATCAGGCCCAGAACACCTATTACAATCAGTGCGATTTGTAAAATTCGTTTCTTCATTTTTTATTTCCTAAAATATCAACAATTTTATTCATATTTAGTAAATTCAGCCGGATTCCATCCAAAATCCGTAGAAAGTATAAACTCCGGAATTTCGTCTTCATCTTCATAGATATAAAACCATTCCAAAGAGCCATGGGTAATATAAGCTCTCTCATAAACCGGTCTTCCCTGCTCATCAAACCAGGTCTCCAAGGAGCTTGTATTCGTACCGAACATATAAGAATTGTGAATATAGTACCTATACGCCAATTTCCCATTGGGCTGATATTCATAAGTTACTTTCAACGCATCATTCCACATAGAATAAAAGTCTTTCGCACCACTTACCTTTTCTTCCATCAAATCTTCTATATTAGTAACACGATACTCTACAAGTCTGCCTGCGTTATCATATTCTTTTATTTCATCATAGTGATAATCACCCATATAATCTTCCGGACGGTGACCATCATATACGATAACGGGATCCATATAGTCTCCCCATAAATAACCATTCCATTCCGCTTCTGTCACACCCAGGAAACAGGCTCCGTATCCACCTCTTACACAACACCCTAATTGAGTTTCCTCGTCATAGTATAATGTCAACTGCAATTTCCCATCTGCATAAACCTCATAAAAGGGTTCGTCCACATCAAAGCCATAAGCCGTCAAAAAAGATTCTGCATCCTTAAAATAAAGATGTTCCCAAGTGCCATAACATTTATCAACATAAATGAGTTCATCCCAACTCATTTTGTCAGCTTCTTCATAGGTATAATCCCCTTCAATCTTCTCCAACTCAGCCAGAAAACGTTCTTCTTCCGATAATCCTTCTGAATTCTCTAATTCTTCAGATGCGCCATCTTTATTTGCTTCTGTCTCGGATGCTTCTTCACTCACTCTTTCTTCAGATACTGCCTCTGTATTTATCTCATCTTCTAATACTTCGTCTGAACTCTCTTCCGACACATATACCGGCGGTTCCTCATAAGAATAGAGACCAACTTCTTCCCTTACTTTCCACCCGTTGGTTCCTTTTGCCTCAATCGTAACGGTATATAACTCCCAGAAATCACCAATACTTACAGACTGCCCGTCATCACTAATTTTGGCATGACCGGGATCATTGCGCCCCTGCAATTTGATATCTGCAATTCGAATACTGCTTATGTTCTCGGTATTGATAATAAATTCATCAATATGTACGGTACTGTATTCCATTACCGTAACTTCTTCTTTTACTTCCAGTATCGGCGCATTCTTGCCGTATTTCCCCGTATATATTGTAATTGCAACAATTGCGATAAGTGCAACCGCTACAACAGCTATTATGATTGGCAATAAAATCTTTTTCTTCATAGTTAGGCCCTTTCTGTGCTTTGATACTTAATATACGTACGGGGTGTATATTTTTTATGGAAGTCTAATCTGTTTTCATTATAGATTTTACATCATAGGTGCGCAAGCTCAAAAACTAACTTATCTCTTTAATTGCTTTAATAATCTCATTTGCTTTTTTAATTTCCCTAAAATAAGCAATATAATAAATTCCGGCAAACACAATATAAGGCAAAGAGATTTGTATAAACATATCCCGATATGCAGCCGGGGAAACCTCCATAAATTTACTCATAATAAAAATGCCTGCCATAACGCCACCGATTACCAGAACATACTGCCCTATCATCACAAACAGCAAAGGAACTTTATGGAAAATCCGGTGCATAAACAGTATAAAAGCCGCATAGCAGGTAATTACGAATAATATCCCGAAATTCATTACATAATAAGGATCCGTTTTCCCGCCAATCCCCTCTATCAGCACCTTGGTGAGGGCCAAAATGGTATATACTACACATACGGAAAGCAAATATTCTTTTATCATTTTCATGATTGTACCACCTTCTTTTCCAGATATTTGTAAAATTCATTTTTATAACTTCTATTCAAAACAATTTCTTCGCCGTTATCCATTACTATATTCACGCGCATATTTATCTGCGCTTTTAATTCTTTGATATGGTAAATATTTACCAGCATGGATTTATTGTTCCTTGCAAAACCCACAGCGCCAAATTGCTCCATAAACTGCTGCAAACCATAGGAAATGCGCCAAACGCTGTCCTTAAGATACGCATAGGTTTTACGGTCCACAACTTCAATATAAAGAATCTCTCCCGGTATCAGCATTTTCTCACGTTCCATCTCTTCATCTTTCCCCGGAATCAGTCCTTGAAAGGCTGACAGATATTGCTTCACTGCCACGGTTTCCTCGTCCGTTTTATTGTAATGCAAATCCACATGATTCTCTTTTAAATTGGGTTCATGATAGATATTAATCTTCACCGTTGGTACCTCATTTCGTGTGTTACTCATTATCGCGACGTAAAAACAAATGTCGCTTCGCGCCGCTCAGTTTTTCGCTCGCGTACATTATATTATAAAGGTCAAAGCCAATACAAGATAAGTCTTCTTAAAATCTCTGCCCAAAAAGAGATAAATCGCGCCAAACAGAAATCCCAATACAATTCCTTCCAAACCAATCCAGATACTTCCCTTAGTAAACCAATGCGCAAGGCCCCAGGTGAGTCCCACTACAATTCCGCCGTAGGGAATGTTTTTCTTTCGAAACAACTTCTCCAACGCATGCTGTCCAAATACAATAATTAAGGTAAAAAGAATAACTTCCGCCAAATAATACAAATGCTGAAATACAAATTTCAAAGCGCCAAGTCTGTGAAATTCATAAATAATTTTTAATCCACCCACGTCGATATAGTTGATTCCCATCATCAATCCAACCAACACAATACTTGCTATGATTCCCATCAGCGTCCACTTCTTGTCCACTCCTTTTAGCTGAAATCCTAAATTTTTTCTTGCACTTTTTATAATGAAAAAAGCAACCACCAACCAGGTAATAATCGTAACGGTCCAATGAATGATACATTCCGCGGTCGTAAACTCCTGCATGGGATGTCCGTAAATTAGGGGCTCCAACCAGAATGCGTAAAGCACCTCCAACCCTAATCCTCCAAAGGCCATCATTGCGTATTCAAAATACTGATACCCTTCACTTTTAAAAAATGATTTTAACTTGTTTTCTTTTAACATAGTCTTATTTTTCTCTGACATAATTTAATTTCCTTTCTTTGCAGTTTTTCTCTGCTTCTAAACGGACTATATCAAAGATTTTTGGTTCTGAAAAATGATTTTGTTTATGTTGCAAATCAGATGATTAAGTTGCAAAAATATTGCATTTTAAGGCATAAAAAACCGTCTGCTCCCGGAAGAACAGACGGCTTAATGATATTTTTGATTATTTAAATTTTTATAAAATCATTCCTATTTTTACGGAAAAATTCTTACTCTGCATCCACAGTAGGCTTAATACCTTCTTCGAATAAATCCATAACTTCCTTCGAAGGTGCCTTATCAATTAAGGATACCACAACACAAACAATCATACTTGCGATAAATCCGGGAATGATTTCGTATAATCCTGTAGGACCGGATAAAAACGCATACCAAAGTGCATCTACCACAAAGCCCACAACGATACCGGCAATCGCACCCTTGTATGTAAATCTCTTCCAGAAAAGTGAAAGAATAATCGCAGGACCGAAAGCTGCACCAAAAGCTGCCCACGCACATTCAACCAATGCCATAATGCCGGCACAGTTGGGGTTAATTGCAATCAATAACGCAACAATCGCAATCACGATTACGATGATACGGCCTGCCCAAAGCATTTCCTTGTTGGATGCATTTTTACGGAATACCGGTTTGTATACGTCAGATGCAAATGCAGATGAAGAAGCAAGCAACTGAGAATCCGCTGTACTCATTGATGCAGCAAGGATAGCAGAAAGCAATACACCTGAAATTAAAGCAGGGAATACGCTTCTTACCATAGTAATGAATACAACGCTCTTATCTTCCAAACCGCTTCCGATGTAGTGATGTCCAACGATACCTACAACAGACGCCATAATAAGAATCAAAGTTGTCCAACCGATACCGATTGCTCTTGATTTCTTCATTTCTTTTTCAGATTTAATGGACATATAACGAACCAAAATATGGGGCATACCCAAATATCCAAGTCCCCATCCGAGACCGCTTAAAATATCC
>JAZNRI010000009.1:0-9821 GCA_045590655.1 Lachnospiraceae bacterium
ACATCGCCTTCAGAAACTTTGTACTGCTTTCCACCTGTTGCAATAATTGCGTACATAAGGCACCTCCTTATTTCCATTACTCGCTAGTTTTGGTGATGCAAAAGGGCATACTTATACCTAACTATGCGGCATACTCACATATATTATCATGTCAACCAATTTTATGTCAAGAGATTTTTTAAAAAAATAAATTAATAAAATAATATTTTTAATATAAATATTTATTATATGGATAAGCATTGCTAAGAATATAAAAAACGGAGTACCGTTTCCGATACTCCGCAATAAATATCTTATAATTCGCTCATAAGCTTCATCTTGTAGCTTGTAAACTCATCATTTGTAAGCATTCCGGTCTTTTCAAGATCCATAAGCTTCTTAACCTTGCCCTGGAACTCATCCATATCTGCATAAGGAGCAAAAATATCATCAATAAATTCCTGCTTCTTAGCCTGATAATCACCTTCAGAAATAAGTCCGATGCCGGGAAGTGCAATGTAAAGCTGTACTTTAGTGATATAATCTTCTACTGCACCAACCTTACGTAATAATTCAACCTTCTTAGCGTGGAAATCAAGTTCTGATAACCAGTCACAAGACTTTAATGCCATTAATCTTTCAACAACTACCTTGAATTCAGCAACTGATGCCCAAGGTGCATTTACGAATTCTTCAATAACAAATGTCTGTTTCTTCTTGAATTCTGTTTCACTGATTAAACCGGCTCTTACAAGTACAGGCCATTTGTTCAACTTCTTGATTAATGTATCAATGGAGTCTGTCTGAGATACATCAATAATATCAACCAATGCCTGAACCTTAATTGCATATTCATCAGCAGTAAGCATTTCACAATCTCTTAAGATTGGCCAACGCTCTAATTTCTTCTGAAGAACTTCTAAACTATCGCTTGCACTGTATTCAACTTCTTTGAGTACGGAAGCTTTCTTCTCCTGGAATTCAGCTTCTGAAATCATACCACCAAGCTTGATATAAGGAAGTCTCTCAACGTTACGCTTGTATTCTTCAAGATCTTCAACATCTGTATTACAACATTCCTTGATGATATCAACCTTACGTGTTTCAAATTCTTTTTCAGAAAGCATACCGCAATCTTTCAAAACAACAAGCTTCTGAACTTTTTCGTTGAAGTCTGTCATTCCGCAAAGTTCACTTACAAGCTCAAGTTTCTTTGCTTCGAATTCTTTGTCATTTAACATACCGCAATCCTTTAATACGTAAAGTTTCTTCATGCGGTTTTCGAAATCTTCGGAATCTTTCTTCTCTTCCTTTACAGGAGTGGGAGCCGGTGCGGGCGCCGGCGCGGGTGCCGGTGCAACAGGCTTAGGCTGCATTACTGCAGAACCAACTGCTGAAGAAGAATTTGATACTACAGCACCGGTAGAACCCATAAGTGAAGAACCGGTCTGTGCCATATGTAAAGGAGATTCCTTCTTGATTACTACATTTTGAGTAACAGGAGTATCACTCTTAATAATCTGCATTTCAGGCTTGGGTGCAGGAGCCGGTGCGGGTGCAACGGGTGTAGGTGCTACAGGAACCGGTGCGGGTGCAACGGGCGTAGGTGCTACAGGTCTTCCAATCGGCTGACTCTGTGTTGTAGCATGTCTAACTTCTGCAGTAGCGCCTGCAGAACTCTCCTTAATACTTCCTAAAATTTCAATAACTGTATCAATATCTTTAATTGAAGGGAAAATTGTCTGAGCTTTCTTAGTACCGTACAAACTTGTGATACGAGTATTCATAATTAAAGCCTGATTTCCCTGATATTCCCCTTTGAATACTTCTCTGACATCTGAGATAGGATATTCAAAATTGTCGATATAACCGTTACGGCCTTCTTCGTTACAAATATAACCTTTACCAGAAATCTTTGTATCCTCGATTTTTAAGAAAAGCTTCTCTCCGCCTTTCAACAGCTTATTTTTAATGCTGCCGCTGTAATTACATGTAAAAACTTGAGCACCTGCCATTAAAATAACCTCCCTTTCGTTCCCTTTATACACATCTATGCTACTTCAATTCAAGCGATAAAAAATCCGCTTTCAAAGGAAAACGGCATAATCGCATAAATTACGCAAAGCACGATTTATAAGTATAATACCAATAAAACGTACTTTTTTCAAGTCTTTTTTAGCAATATTATACTAAAATTTGCTCGTATATTGTTTTGTCAGTTTTTTTACGGGTGATTTCCACCAAACCAAGCCTTGTAAAGCCCAAAACCTTGCACGGATTATCATCTTTTTGAAGAAAATCTGTAAGCGCTTTCAATAATTTATCTTTATGCTCTTTTTGCGCCATATTAATAAAATCAACGACAATAATTCCGGTTAAATTCCGCACAAAAATCTGTGTTGCTATCTCTTCTGCAGCTTCCATATTTACCTGAAAATAAGTTTCTTCACGGTCTGATTTTTTATCGTATTTCCCGGAATTAACGTCAATAACGGTTAATGCCTGCGTGGGTTCAATATAAAGAAAACCACCGCATTTTAACCAAACTTTATCAGACAGGGCTTCTGATAACTTCCCTTCTAATCCGTACAAAACATTAAGCGGAACCATGCAATCTTCATAGAAATGTAATTTTTCTGCTATTTCCGGCAATTGTTCTGCTAAATATTGTGTTGTTTCTTTAAAAATTTCTTTATCGTCTGTTAAGATTTTATCTAAAAAAATATCTTTATTATTGGTCAAGGATTGAATAAATTCCAAATACTTTGGCGTTACACTGCGAATTATGGAATATTCGCTTCGGTGCTTCGCTTTCTCCAGAAAATTATTAAGTTGTATACTGAGATTATCGGCTTCTTTGATGATTTCATCAACAGATATATCGCTGTTTTCGGCTTCGGTACGCACAATAATTTGAATGCTATTTTGGGGCACAAAGCCTGCATTAGACAGCTCTTGCTTTAATACATCACGTCGTTTGGTTGTAATTTTATGAGAAAATAAAATACCTGTGGGACCAAAAGATGCTACACAGAACTTACCTTCTAAACGAATATTACAGGTTGCGGATGCTTCCTTTCCTTTGGATGCCTCCTTTGATATTTCTACCAAAACATTGTCGCCCTGGGAAAAATCCTTGCCGGGACGTGTTAAATTATATCCGTTTTGTAAATCATCCAATTTGATAAAACACTTACGTTCGCCGTGAACACGAAGAAATGCAGCATTAATGTTGGGGACAATATCCATTACTTTTGCAATGCAAATCATACCTTCCATTCGACCGTTTTCATCATCGGTTGTAAGGCGCATAAGCTTATTATTTTGTATAAAACAACCATGAATTTTACCTTTTCTGCGCACCAAAACAAAAGTTGCCTTGTCCGGCATGTCCTGATAAAGTTTTCCGTCTTGATTTTTCAGTGAAGGTTTAATCATGATTAATTCCTTAAAAGTGATTGTTATAAATTCAAATATCAAAAATATAAACTCATTATCTGAGTATATTATTAAAAGATTTCTCCGACTTCCCCAAGCGAAATAAAGCCTTCGCCATTTGGCGCATCTGTGAACGTATCTTCTCTTGTTACCTGAATCGCATTTGAATCATAAGTTTTTCCATAAAAACCGGCTAAACATTCAATAACCGCGCCGGGTTTTACATTGCCTGCGCTGCTGGCATCTACAAGCATATAAACTGTGCGTTCATCCGCTGCTTTTAACTCATATACAGCTTCTTTTAAATTGCGTTCAATTACACTTTTGGCAGTTTGTTTGGTATAAAGTACTTCTTCTCTTGAAAGAAACTCGGAAACTGCTTCAGAAAGGCTATATTCGGGCGAATTGCCCTCTTTCCAATTCAAACGATAAGATGCGGCCTTAACCGACGCCATAGCATTCTTGGCGTTATCAGGTAAGATTCTCATACCGGTAATGGTCATTCCTTCGGCCATTTCTGCGTTTAAGCGGGCAATCATATCTTCTGCTGTAGTAACGGAATTCGCCTCAATGTCAAAGTATTCGCCCTCGCTTTCTACACCAACGCCCAAGGGTGCTGCAAAAGACATAATCTGATGCGGGCTAAATCCTGTAGAATAGGCAATATCGATGTCGCTTCGGCGGATTGCCTTCTGAAAATACCTCATAATATCCAAGTGCCCGATAAAACGTAAGGGGCCTTTCTTGGAAAACTTAATTCTTAACTTCATGTGTTCCTCTTTTCGCGATTTATACTTGAAAGTTCGTAAATTTATACTTATATGAACTTTGTTGAATTTCCGGGGTTATTCAAAACAGAACTTACCGCTGCCATAGACAGCCGCACCGCAACCCTGGCATTTTTCTTTACAGTTAGGGGTAACTTCACCCTTCTGCGCACGCTCCCATTCGCGTTTTAAGAACGCCTTGGTAACACCAATATCGATAAAATCCCAAGGAAGGATTTCATCTGTGCTTCGTTCTCTTTCGTTGTAAAATTCGATGCATAAACCGTTTTTATCAAATGCTTCCAGCCACTTATCATAGTGGAAATATTCATTCCAGGCATCAAAAACACAGCCTGACTTGTATGCATCCAAAATAACCTTTGCAATACGTCTGTCACCGCGGGCAAAAACACCTTCCAGAACCGAAACATCCGTATCGTGCCAGTTGTATTTAATACTCTTCTGGTTTAATTGACTGATAATGCCCTGACGGGTTTTATAGGCTTTTTCGCGGAAGTCGACCTGTGAATTCATGGGTGCCCATTGGAACGGCGTAAAAGGCTTGGGAATAAAGAAGGACGTACTTGCCGTAATTTGTACACGACCGTTTCTCTTTTCCTTGGGGACGGTTTCATAGTAAACCTTAGCAATTTCATTGCAAAGTGCACCGATTCCGGCAATATCTTCGTCTGTTTCCAAAGGAAGTCCCAGCATGAAATATAATTTAACCTTATTCCAACCGCCTTCAAAGGCTAATTTGGCACCATCCAGAATGACTTCTTCGGTCAAACCTTTATTAATGACATTTCTCATTCGCTGAGTACCTGCTTCCGGGGCGAAAGTTAAGCTTGTCTTCTTTACGTCTTGGATTTTACTCATAATATCCAGTGAAAATGCATCAATTCGCAGAGAAGGCAGGGAAATGTTAATCTTCTTCTTACTACATTCATCAATTAAGAATAAAAGCAACTCTTCCAACTGACTGTAATCGCTGGAACTTAAGGAACTTAAAGAAATCTCCTCGTGTCCTGTATTCTCAATCAGTTCCTTGGCATATTGTTTTAATACTTCCACATCACGCTCTCGGATAGGACGATACAACTGTCCTGCCTGGCAGAAACGGCATCCTCTGGTACAACCGCGCTGAATTTCCAAAACAAGCCTGTCCTGAGTAGACTTGATAAAAGGAATCACCGGTTTTACGGGATAATTGGTGTCAGAAAGGTTTGTTTCTACTTCCTTGCGTACTTTCGCAGGAACATCTATAAATTTAGGCTTAAATTCACTTATGATGCCTTGTTCGTTATAACTTACTTCATAACAAGCTGGCGCATAAATACCGGGAATATTGGCAGCGTGACGCAAGAATTCTTCACGGCTTACGCCTGAAGCACGGTCTTTTTTATACAAATCCAAGAGTGCACGATATTGCGTTTCGCCCTCTCCGATATAAAAGAGATCAAAGAAAGGTGCAATCGGCTCAGGATTATAGGAACAGGGACCACCGCCAATGACGATGGGATCCTCCCAAGTACGTTCTTCATTGATTAAGGGAATGCCTGCCAAGTCCAAAATCTGCAAAATGTTGGTATAGCACATCTCGTACTGCAACGTAATCCCTAAGAAATCCATGTTTTTAACCGATTCCTGGCTTTCCAAGGCAAACAAGGGAATCTTCTCTTCACGCATAATGGCATCCAAATCCGGCCAGGGCGAATACACACGCTCGCACCAGGTATCTTCAAAGCTGTTAAACATATCGTACAGAATCTGAATGCCCAAATGGCTCATGCCGATTTCATATACATCCGGGAAACACATACAGAAACGAATATCTACGGCGTTTTTATCTTTGACAACACTATTGATTTCGTGGCCAATGTATCGCGCCGGCTTCTCTATTTTCATTAAAATTTCATCTGATAACGCTAATTGTCTCATGAATACCTCTGTATTTTACTTATTCTCTTGTAAAGTATAAGTGAAAGGACTCATAAAATCAATCAAATTTCCATTTTCTTCTGTGGTAATCATTGTATTGACGTATTGTGTGATTGATGGATTTTTATATCCGATAAAAGCAAATATGCCGAAAATTATAATACAAATTACAAGACGAACGATTAGAAAGGCAAGAAAATGGCTATTATCTTCTTCCGATGATTGGGCTGATGCGTTCGATTTAGCGTTTATACCGCTACTTGTTTTATAAGAATTAGTGATAGTTTTGCTGCCGGAAACGGCATTTGAATTGTTTCTGAGTTGCTGTATAATAGCAAGTTTCTCTTCTATGGTTCGGTTTGATGGATTCATATATTTTCATTTTCCTTGATAGGTTTTGTACAAGATATGATGGAATAATAATAAAAATGAATAAAAAGCAAAAAGCCGCCCAAGCGACTTCTTGCTTATAAATATGCTATTTTAATTTACAATTGATATCTTTGATACATTTCTTCTAAGAATTCTTCATCATGCAGTTTGCTTATAAGATGAAATTCATTATTTTTCTCCATATATTGCAATAGTGTAAGCAATCGTTCCTGACCTTCGCGGCGCCCTTCCTCACGTCCTTCCTCGCGCCCATCTTCGCGAGCATCTTCCTCAATTAATCTCATATGCTTTTCGTGATCATATTCAAAAATACTCATAGCAATTACCTCCGCACGTTGTGCTTTTAAAAAATCGGCGAGAATTCCGTTACAAATACAATCTTCAACGGCCTTGTTTACTGCCAGCCGTAAGTCCATTGTCTTTCGGTTTTCTCGAATCTTTGCAGTAAATAACATGTACTCTTTTAGTAAATGACAAGCTTCTAATAAATCTTCATTCAGGGATTAATATTATATAACTCTTCTATCTCTGCGCTAACTCGCTTGTAATCTCTTCCCAGGTAATATCCTTCTCAACCATAAGAACCATCATATGATATAAGAAGTCAGAAATTTCATATTTAATCTCTCCTGCCTCGGGATTCTTAGCTGCAATAACGATTTCTGTTGCTTCTTCACCCAATTTCTTAAGGATTTTATCAATGCCTTTATCAAAAAGATAATTGGTGTAAGAACCTTCCTTGGGGTTTACCTTACGGTCGGCAATTACGCCGTATACGTCTTCGAATACCTTAAGGGGATTCTTCTCGGCATAAGGTTTTGATGCAATTTCTTTAAAGAAACAACTCTGGCTGCCGGTGTGACATGCGGGGCCGATCTGGGAAATTTTAGCAAGGATTGTATCATTGTCACAATCTGCATAAAGAGACTTCACATACTGGAAATGACCGCTGGTCTCGCCCTTTTCCCACTGGGACTGACGACTTCTGGAATAATAATTCATTTTACCGGTTTTTAAGGTGTTCTCATAGGCTTCCTTGTTCATGTAAGCCATCATAAGTACTTCACCGGTTTTATAATCCTGGGCAATCACGGGTACAAGTCCGTCGCTGTTTAATTTTAAGTCTTCCCATTTGATTGCAGGGATTAAAGCATTCACCTCAATACCGCGTTCTACGCAAAGGGCCTTAATGGAGTTAATCTGCTCAATATTTGAGTTCATAATGTTGCCGTAAATACCGCCAACACACTCTGTTCCAAAGAGTTCAAGTAATTTCTCAAGCATAACGTCCGCAACCGGGAAAATTCCGGGCAAAACACTCAACCCTTCGTATTCCTGCGGTTTCATCGGTTTTAAAGCAACAAATTCGGTTGCATACTTCTCAGCCTGCTGTCTGTAAATGTTAAAAAGTGAACAGTCATCGATGCTGACAGCGATTTTATCCGCGCCAAAACGTTTAGACACTTCTTCCAACATCTCCCAGTTTGAAGTTTTGGATAAGTTAAGAATAACCTTCTTACAGTTGGCATAAACCAATTTCTTAACGTCTTCCACTCTTTCGATAGGGAACGTTGCCATTACTGGAATTTCGCAGTTGTTGCTGATTTCTTTTAAGAGTGCAAGCACTTCTTCCTTCTCGGCGTCTCCTTCCGCTTCCGTAAAAGCAATAACTTCGTCGGCATTGGCATCGCCAAAGAGTCTTAATTTCTCATATAAACAGTCTGTGATGTCGTTTTTGCACTCGGCATCCATATAGACTCTGTTTTTCTGAATATAAATACTTACAATAAATTTCTTTTTCATAATTAAAACACTTCCTTCAACATTTATACCTTAATCATACATTTTTAAGGTCATAAAATCAATTCTTAAGCCTAAATCTGGCCTTTCGTAGATAAAACACCCTTTCGGTCGCCATCCTTAGCACAGGCAATCTTTAATGCATTTGCAAAGCCCTTAAACATAGCTTCAATGATGTGATGTGCATTCTCACCATCAAGTACCTTGATGTGAATGTTCATACCTGCAGCATAAGAAAGTGCATAAAAGAACTCATTCAAGGTCTCAGTCTCAAAATAGCCAACACGTTCTACGTTAAAGTTATACTTGAAGTTCAAATAAGGTCTGTTACAAAGGTCTACAGCCACCAAAACAAGTGCATCATCCATAGGCTGGATAAAACTTGCATAACGGTTAATACCTTCCTTATCGCCCAAAGCCTGACGGATTGCGCTACCAAGAACGATACCAACATCCTCTACGGTGTGGTGATTGTCCACGTTTAAATCCCCGTTTGCAGTGAGTTTTAAGTCAAAAGAACCGTGCTTTGTAAAGCCTTCCAACATATGATCGAAGAATCCGATGCCGGTTTTGACTTCATATTTTCCCTTACCATCAAGTTCTAAAGATACGCTGATATCAGTTTCACTTGTTTTTCTTTTTAATTCTGCTTTTCTGCTCATGGTTAAGACCTTTCCTTTCTATGTGGATCTTGTCTTCTTGATTATACTCTAAAACGTTATAAAATGTAATCTGTATTCACGTATTCGCTTTCACTTTTATTAAGAGAACACAACTTATTCGTTCTCAAATCTTACTTTAATGGAATTTGCGTGGGCATACAAGCCTTCGTTCTCGGCAAACATTTCAATCTTCTCGTGTACGGCCTTCAAAGCGTCGTAGGAGAAGTTAATCACACTTGATTTCTTGATAAAATCGTCTACGGACAAAGGCGAGAAGAATTTTGCGGTACCGTTTGTAGGTAAAACATGATTGGGACCTGCAAAATAGTCGCCCAAAGGCTCTGAAGAATATTCGCCCAAGAAAATCGCACCTGCATTTTTGATTTTTGTCATGGTTTCAAACGGATTCTTAGTAATAATTTCTAAGTGTTCCGAAGCAATGTCATTTGCAGCTTCAATTGCATCTTCCATAGAATTTGCTACTAAAATATATCCGTAATTGCTTAAAGATTTCTCTAAAATCGTTTTTCTGGGAGCAACAGCTACAAATCCTTCTACTTCTTTTACCACGTTATCTGCCAATGCTTTGCTTGTGGTAATCAGTATTCCTGATGCCATTTCGTCATGCTCGCACTGTGATAAAAGATCAGCTGCTACAAATCTGGGATTTGCTGTTTCATCTGCTAAAATAAGGATTTCAGAAGGACCGGCAATGGAATCAATGCTTACATAGCCGTAAATCGCTCTTTTAGCAAGGGCTACGAAGATATTTCCGGGGCCGACAATTTTATCTACCTTAGGAATGCTTTCGGTACCGTAAGCCAAAGATGCAATTGCCTGG
>JAZNRI010000010.1:0-18579 GCA_045590655.1 Lachnospiraceae bacterium
CTTCTTTATCTACACGGTTAATGCATACCAGCGAGTCTTCACCAATGTTTACATTTCCGTTAATTGTAAATGCCTTACCGGTTAAAATACGAACTTCCGCATACTCACCGTTTAATGTAAAGTCACCTGTAGTTAAGGCACCCTTACACCAGAGCACTGCATTATCTGCCATAATCACTTCTCCGGCACATTTTGCAGTTCCGTTAATTACAACATCCACATCAGCACTGTCAAGGTTACCAATGGTTACACTTGTTCCCGCAGGTGCAGTCAATGCATTCACTGCGGTTCCGCTTAATGCAATATTTGCACCGTTCTTTAAAGTTACGCTTGCGTTTGCTTTTGCAGAATTACGAAGATCCACGTTCATAACTTCCACATTTGTGCCGTCTACAATAAAGGTTCCCTTGAAAGTAAGGGTTGCCATATCATCGCCTGCCGGAGTAATTAATACTGTCTTGTCTGCAGTACCCTGAATGGTCTTAAGGGTTTCCGTTGTGGTAACATCCTGCTCAAGACGGATAATAAATTCACCTTCTGTTTCTTCATTTACGTGAACAATGGCATCATTGATGGTTGCAAACTGTGTACCTTCACCGGCTTGTGCTGTTTTCCAATTTCCATCATAATTTGCAAATACGGTAATAACCGGAGTACCAACCTTAACTGCGTTTCCGCTTCTGTAAAGCACCTGTGTATCTGCAAGTCCGTTTACTCTAAAATCGGATACGTCGGCAAGTTTACATTCGTCAATGATAATACTATCTGCCTCATGCGATGTAGCAAGAGGACCGTTTGCATACGGTATCAGTTTTACAACCTGATCTTCAGCTTCCGTTTCTTCATAGAAACTGATATTGCCGGCAATAGTCAATTTCATTGCAAGATTGTAATGTAATTCACCGATTCCGTCCGTAATAATGTTGGTTACGGAAATATCTCTCCATGCACGCACTTCACCTTTCAAACCAAGTGTTGTGATGTTGGTCATATTGTCGATTACAGTCAATGTCGCTTCACTGTCCACATAAAGTTCATTTAACTTATCGATTTTATTTACTTCTACACTTCCGTATATACCAAGTGCTCCGCTGTTTCCGGTAATGGTTCCCACATTTGTAGCATTACTTAATACCAATGCTTTTGAAGTCATTTTGATATTTACAGGAGCACCGTTTGCACCATACTCAAGTTTTGCATTTGCAATGTTTAAAGGCACCTTTGTTTCTAAAGTTCCCTTTGAAACCGAAACCTTAATCACCGGATTTGCCACACTGTCATCACCAACAATATTAATTGAAGCCGCATTGGTAGGTAATGTACCAATAGTCTTACCATTTGCTACTTCAATGGTATATGTTTTGGTTCTATCTCCGGATAATTCAAATGCTTTCTGTACGTCAATCCAGCTGCGGCTGTTAATCAATGTATTGCCGTCAGAATCGGTTACGTAATAGTACGGCTGCTGAATCTGACGTGAATAGGTACATACATTGCTGTCATTCACTTTCATTACAGCTTCATATACGTTACCTGCATCATCCGTATAATTAAAATCCTTAATATCTACACGGTCACAATCTTCGGAATAATTGTTAATCACCATGTAATCCAAATCTTCATCAAATCGTTCATATGAAAGACTTATTCTGTATCCTTCTGCCAAATCAAGTTGGTCAGCAATGATTTTACCGCCTGTTCCTTCACTTGAAAACAGAAAACAACTTCCGCTTCCTTTTCCCGGATTCCATTTTAATGTATCAACTGTTATTTTTCCACCGAAATTGGGATTGCTCGTGCCTTCCAAATATAATGTGCCGTCACAGTTTAAATTACATGGAATCCAAAAATAATCTACATTACGTATTGTGAAATCTTTTGTACTTAATACATAGGTATCTAACTCTTCTCTGTCTTCACAAGAAATATCAAGATAAAATCCATCAAAAACAACCGGGTATTCAATTATCCCGTCAGTTTCACGTACAAAGATAATATCATGCAGTTGAGCTGTATTCACAAAAGTTAAACTCTTTGCTGCCGGAAAATCTTTAATTTCCGGATTTGTGATACCATTCTGATAAGCGATTACATCAATGGTATAATCATTGTCAGCATTATTAATTTCAGCAATACGTGCCATAACCTGATCGAAAGCATTGAATGTTTCTGTTGTACCGCCATAGGTTAATTCGATTTTGGTTATAGTATCTTCGCACCATTCCAATATACGACTTCCGGATGCATTGGTACTCTTATTTACCATATAACCCGATTCAGCCTCTCGAGCATAGACATAAACCTTATTCCAAACAGTATTTGTGCAGTTAACACATTCCAATATCGGTGTTGATATACGTTCTGAATAATTTACATCAACATCCATACCTTGAATATTGGATGAAAGTTCTAATTTATTAATTTTAACCGCTCCGTAGGTATAGAATTCATTACCGTTACTGTCGTACTCTTTTCCGCTTCTTAAATCAATCGTAGGCCATCCGAAGGCATCTTTACATTCGAATGTCAAAGTACCTATTGAAATATTTCCATACACATATGGAACAGCTTGCGATGATAATTTCAAATTATCAATCACACAGCCTTCGTAGAAGCTGACACCACAACCTGCATCCAGGCATATCACATTGTCCAAAATACAATTGTCTACTGAAGCAGTTCTCCATCCTTTTAATTCAATAGGACATCCTTTATCAATATTCTCTAATCTAATACTCAACCAATAATCATCTACATTCGGCGCCTGAAGAATTACTTTTTTCGCTTTTGTAGGCAAGCTATATACAGTATCCATCCAACCTTGCTTTGCATAACCTTCTTCAGTCATCTGTATGGTATATGTCGTTGATGTACTGTTGCGTTCTTCAATTCTTGCTACTACTTCATCATAGGTCTTATATTCTTCTACAGTACTGCCGTAGGTTAATGAATAGCACATCACATCATCCGCTTCCAGGACGATAGAATATGTACCATCATTGTTGTTTACTACTTTTCCTTGAAATGATCTATTTTCATCTTGCGTGATATTGGCATCTGTAATTACACTGGAAGTAGTAAGTACAACATCTCCATCGCTATACACTTTTTGCGTATCGTTAATATCAAATTTAAAAGTAGTTCCCAATAAATTTAATGTATTAATATCATAAAGGCCATTACCGGTATACGCGTAATCTCCAAGTTCCGGATTAAAACGATGTACCCAAGACACCTCCAATTCACAAGTTTCATCTATGTTACATGTTTTAATTTCTATCGGCGAAGCGATTACCATTACAGAGTAATCCAACATAGTAAGATTATCTATGTATGTTCCTACCTCTGTATAAAGTGCAGAACCATTGTCCACAACTAACTCTTTTATTTTATCGTTACCGTAAAGCAACAGCGTCTCCTCTAACGTAATCTTAATATCTGTTTCGAGAGTTGCATTGGCGTAATACCACGAATACATGCTTGGTTCAATTGGTTTAAAAATTAATTCTTTTGCAATTGTCGGAAACGAACCATTGAAACGTGCATAATCACCCTCCGTCGCTGTCTTACATGTAATTGTATACACACCCTCCGCATTATTTAACTCATCAATGCGTGCCGAAACCTCTGCAAAGCTTGCATACGTCTCCGTCGTATCACCATAAGATAAGCTCCACTCCTCCGTTGCCTCATCCGCTAACAAAATTGTTCCGTTCTCAGATAAAACATCCAAAGGTTCAATGTCTTCTGTTTCTTCACTTGCTTCTTCGGTTGTATCTGCATCTTCACTGACAACCTCATCCGAAGTAAGTTCCTCTGCAGGTAAATCTGCTTCTTCCGATGTAATCACTTCCACCTCTGAAGCCGGATTCTCTGCACCGATTTCTGATGATACCCGGGATTCTTCCACAAGCACATCATCTGCTGTTACCGCTTTTACGCCAAGGCTGTTTGTGGGCATCAAAAATACACACATTACAAAAACAAGCACCATGGCCGTAATTCGCTTAAAAGCATGTTTCTTCATTCCTATTCCCTCCCTTATTTTTTGCTTTTACAAGCTGTAAACTTAATTATAGTACTCTCTAATACAAAAATCTATATAAAATACACATTTTTTTCGCATTTTTCCGGCTTTTTTTATTGATTTTACACAAAAACACCCCGGAATACCTGATTGGTATCCGGAGTGTTTTCATTCTTTTATTACCTTTTCATATCTTCTCTTATATCAGCAAATGTTTCAGCATTTGTTTCATAAGACGCGTTCTTTCATACACGCTTCGCTTATTAACCCATGGCATATCCCGTAAACTGAGGGCACTTAAAGGTTCCGTCAGATCCCATCTGTACATAGTTGATGGTGCTGTCCTTTGCAGTAAAGGTTACGGTTCCTCCACTTATGATTATTGTATTAAGTTCCTTCGCTCTTGCCGCGGTAATTCCACCGTTGTTGTCAATGAATAATTCATAATCATTTGCATAAATGGTTTTCTTAGCCGCAGAAAGATTTACGCCATCCAACGCAAGATTGGTTGAAAGGGTTACGTCAAGGCTTGTGGTAAGCTTCACGCTTGTTTCCATTGCGCTTTCGCTCTTTACGATTGCCACAAGGTTCGAAGGAAGATCGCTCAAATCCGCTACGCTTGTACCGTAAATAAGTTCAATCACGTATTCCTCACCATCTCCTACCTTGGTTGCAATGTATTCCTTGGCTTCGTTAAATCCTGCAAATTCAAGATTAACAGTCTGCCTGTTATCTTTCACATATACATAGGCTATTGTCCCTGATGCTTTGATTACCTTACCGCTCTTGGTTAAGAGCCAGCACACATCCGTGGTTCCGGCCATAAGGTTTTCGGTAGTAAACTGACCTGCCTTGCCATTTGTTGCCGTTACCATGGTGGCTCCCAATTTCACTGCCGCGAGCTCCCCGTTTTTATCCACATAATTGATGCATAACGGACTACTTTCCGAAATGCTTACGTCCCCGTTAATGGTAAATGCCTTACCGCTTAAAATACGAAGCTCACAATTACCTGCGCCTGCCGTAAAGTTGCCTGCTGTTAAAGCTCCCTTACAATTCAGCACTGTTCCGTCCTCCATTACGAAGTCACCGAGACACTTGGCTGTTCCCATAATAGTTACGTCTACTTCTTTATCGACATCATTCGCAATGATAACCTTGGTTCCCGCAGGTGCGGTTAATGCATTGATGCTTGTATCACTTAAGGTAACAACTGCTCCGTTCTTTAAAGTTACACTGGCGTTTGCCGTAGCAGAATTGCAAAGTGTCACATCTTTTACGGTTACTTCGCCACCATCTACTATAAAGGTTCCGGTGAAGTTTAAGGTACGGTCTCTATTATAATAGCTTCCTATGGTAATGGTTTTACCGGTTCCCTGTATCGTCTTAATAGTGCCTGCGGAAGGTATACTTTGCTCCAGACGGATAACGAAGTCACCCTCTGTTTTTCTATTAATGTGTTCAATGGCATCATTGACGGTTACAAATTTTGTTCCTTCAAAATATTGAGCTCTACTCCAATCTTCCGCATAGTTCTCATATACAACAATTTTATAAGTGCCCGCCTTAACCGCATTGCCGCTTCTATAAAGTGCATTCTCAAACTCAAGATTCGCCGCGTAGATATCAGCTACGATAGCCTTAGGACAGGAATCAATCAGTACGGTTTCATCAGCAAAACTGCTCATTATATTTCCTTTTTCATAAGGTATAAGTGTTAATCCCGGATTGCTTGTTCCTTCATAGAAACTGATTGTTCCGCTAATGGTCAGTTTCTTTTCAATATCATAATAAAGTCCATTTTCCCATTTTCTGGTAGTGCAAATATTTGTTACGGAAATATCTCCCCATGCATATATATCTCCCTTTAGTCCCAGATTAGTAATATTGGTCATATTTCCGGATACAGTCAATTCCGATTCTTCCTGAGTAGTAAGATCTTTTACCTTATCGATTTTGGCCACGCTTACGGTTCCGTATATATCCAACTTACCGCTGTTACCGGTAATTGTTCCAACATTGGATACATTGTTCAATACAAGATCCTTGGCTGTCATCTTAATGTTAACCGGAGCGCCTTTTTCTCCGTATTCAAGTCTTGCATTTTGGATTTCAAGCTTTACTTTGGCATCTAATGTTGCACTACTCATTTTAATGATAGGATCCGGCAAATCATCCTCGCCTACAAGAATAAACTTTCCTGCTTTAGCAGGCAATGTTCCTATGATTTTACCGTTTGCAACCTGAATGGTATATGTTTCGGTTTTATCTCCAAATTTGGTAAAAGCATTCTGCACGTCAATCCAGCTATTGCAGTTAATAAAGGTTTTTCCTTCCGAATCAGTAACATAATAATATGCTGCCACAACCGCTCTTTGGTATGTACAGTTATTATAATCGTCTACTTTCATAACACCTTCATATATGTTGCCTTCCTCATCCGTATGATTACATATCATATTTACGCGGAGACAATCTTCGGAATATTTTGATACCGTCATGTAAACCTCGTCATCATCGAATCGCTCGCATACGAGATTCATTTTGTAGCCGTCTGCAATTTCAAGATAGTTTACGGAAATTTTACCACTATACTCAACAAGTTTAAAACAATTTGTCTTTGCTGTAGTTGCATTAAAAGGTGCCCATTTTAAAGTTTTTGCCTGTAATAATTCTTCAATGTATACATTATCTACTCCGTCTAACGACATAATGCCACTACACCTGAAATCATATTCCATATAGAGTGAACACGATCTCGTTTTCCCCTGAATCGTAATATCCTTGGATGTATACAAATCATCAGCTATTCTTCCATTATACGGTGCCAGCGAAACATTATAATCAACAAAAGTAAGGGAGTAGGCGAGATTAGGAATATTCGAATCCATAATTCTTAATGTCAGATCTCTTCCTGTTTCATTTATGAAGGCCACACTATTCGCCGTTTCAGGCATATCCGTAATCCTTAACTCACTTAAATTTTCATGATATACACTCATGGTAATAGCATAATCATTTGCAGAATCATTGATACTGTTAATACGAGCTGATACCTGATCCAGTGTGTTAAAAATTTCCTCCACATCACCATACTGTAATTTGATTGTAGTTATCTCATCTTCTTCCCATTGTAGAATACGGCTACCGGATTCTGTTGTGCTTTCATTTACTGTATATCCGATTTTTATGTCATAGGCAGAAACATTAATAAGGCTCCATACTGCAGAAGTACAGTTTGTAATTTCCAGTATCGGTATATCAATTATTTCTTTATTGTGATTTATCGAAAGTTCAATCCTTTTGATTCCGGACGCAACAGTAATTTTATTTACATTCAGTGCTCCATATGAATAGGTATAAGCACTACCACTCTGATACCAATCGTAACTAAATTCCATTACGGGGTTACTATAGGAACTTTTATACTGATATGTCAATGTACCTATTGTAACACTACCGAGAATATTTAATGCGGTTGAACTGTTAATCGTTAAATTATTTATTATACAACCTTCACTTAATGTAAGCGTCATATCAGCATCTAAACATTTTATATTCTCGATTTTGGCATTTCTATTAAATTCAATATTCTCCCACCCTTTTGTCTCGATGGGATACTCACTTACAGAACCGCCTAAGAAAAGATCTTTGCAGACGTCTCCGCTCGGTGAAATTTTATTTCTATCCGGTGCCACTATAATAAGTTTCTTTGCCGCTTCAGGCCAATAGCTAATACCTTCACTTCCTGAATTTTCGTCTGTTATTTTAATTGTGTACACCCTTGACTTATTATTCAACTCATCAATTCTATCTACCAACTCATAATAATGACGATATCCCTCTACTTTATTATCATAGGATAATAAATATTGATACGTATCGTTTTCCATCAAAACAATAGAACACGTTTCATTCTCATTCTCAACCACTACTCCGATATTGGAACCTATCATATCTTGATATATATTATCCTCAGTAATAACTGTTGAAGTAGTAAATCCCACATGTCCGGATTCGTATTCTTCATCGAAGTCAAAACGAAAATATTCCCATTTATCATTTGGACCCTGAGCATAATTTATGGTAGTAATATCATAAGTTCCTTCTGTTGAATATACCGTTTCCCCGGTACTCCAGTCTATAAAGCTGGAATCCAGAAAAAAGCCACATGAAGCTCCTCCTAAGTTACATGTATCTATTTTAACTCTTGTAGTTGCGTGCACATACGGGTAAAAAAATAACGTCTCTATATTAACCGTATCCCCTGCAACAGACGAGTATATTGATAAGCCTTCAGATGCGTACAATTCCTTAATATTTCCGCCAGATAGCATTTCAAAATTAACCCCAAACGAAACTTTATAATCTGCTTCCAATCTACCGGTATATACATATCTTCTACCGCTTGTTTGTTTAAAAATTAATTCCGTTGCCTTCGTCGGAAAAGCTTCATCAAATATAACGAGCCCTCCGGATTCTGCATCACCCATTATGGTGTACACGCCCTCCGCGTTATCCAACTCATCAATACGCGCAGAAACCTCACCAAAAGAATTATAGGTTTCCGAAACATCATCATAAGATAATGTCCATTGGCCCACAGTATTACCTGCCATTACCATATTTGAATCTTCTACTAAATATTCATCGGACATCTCTTCCAATTCTTCCGCCGTGGCATCTTCCTTTTCCGAAGCGGACTCGTTACCAATATCCTCAGAAGTGCCTTCCTCTGTATTCTCAGAAATTTCTTCCTCTTCGATTTCTGAAGTAAGTTCTGTAGAAGTCACATCTTCTGTCGTTATTTCTGATGTCACCTGCGTCTCATCCACAAGTACATCATCCGTGCTTACTGCTTTTACGCCAAGGCTGTTTGTCGGCATCAAAAAGACACACATTACAAAAATGAGTACCATGGCCGTAATTCGCTTGAACACATGCTTTTTCATTTATTTTCCCTCCCTTTTTTACTTCTATAAAATGTAATTCAAATTCTACCACTTTACACTACATTTGTCTATTTGAATGCGTATTTATTAAAAAAAAATTCCGTACCCAAACCCGGATACGGAATTCTGTTTATTATATTTGATTCTAGTAAAATACGTGGTCGCCTAAAACGTAACCGGTCTTATTACCTGCACGTCTGAAGTATAACGCATCACCTACGGTTGTTTCGCCTGACAACGCAGCTCTTGCTGCCTGAATACATTCATCATCCACGCCTGCTGCCACTCTTGCCGCAACCTTGCCGTTACCTGCCGGTGTAAACTGTCCGGGCGAAAAGATAACTTCTGCAATAGTGTTAGGGAAACGTCCGCTCTTAACACGGTTACATACAACCGCACCTACACCAAGCTTACCTTCATAACTCTGGTTTCCGGCTTCACAGTGAATCAATGCCGCAAGAAGCATTACTTCTTCTTCCGAACCGGGGATTGCACCCAAATTCGTAGTTAACTGTGCCTTCTCTAATGCAAGCAGATATTCACGTTCCTTAATCTGCTCCATTGTTTCGCCGTCTTCAATAAAAAACTCTGTACTTACAAATTCACTGGAAACATATCCTGTGTACTTACCGTATTCGATAGCAACCCAGCCTTCCAGCTCTTCTACTACCTCATACTGACTGTCAATTTCCAAAAGTCCGTATACACCGGCATCCTGAGAGGGTTCCTTGCGGACTCTCAATGCCTCTGCTTCCACGGTTGCAATGGTAACGCCTACTTCATGAGCGTATTCCCATGCTTCATCTCCGAATAAAAGATAGTCGTTGCTTACCCAGCCAATCAATTCCCCTGATTGTAACTTGGTCCAACCATCTCCGCGTTCCAAAATGGTTCCGCCGCAATCCTCGTAAAGTAATCCTACTTTCTCGGATTCGCTGTTTGCTTCTGCACGAACGTTTACGGATTTGTCCACATTGGCCATAACCAATTTGTTTCTTTCCTCAACTTCTTCCTGTGCTTCTTCTACTTTGTCCTGAAAGGACACATCTTCCGAAAGAATATCTGCCTCTACAACTTGAGATGCACCTGCGCTCAAATCGAAATTACGATCTGCGTCAGTTGCACGCACGGTTAATGCTGACAAATCCCAGGCCAAAACTGCCATAATGGCTGCCAGAAATAAGCACAAACCACGCTTGTGTGCGTTGGTATTCATAATCTTCCTCCATAATTTTCCACAAATGTTACAACTTTGTTACGTTTACCCATATTAGCAAAGAAACGTTTTTTTGTCAAATTTTCATTATTATTTTATGAAAAAAGCACGTTTTTATGCCTAAAAACGCGCTTTCTTTGTTTAATATTCTATAACTTTTCTCTATAAAATCCCTGTTTGATGTCGGTCTCAAATCTGTAATTCTTTCATATTTTTGTAACATTTACAGACTCTTAGACTTATCAATACAAGCTTCAATTGCATCAATAACCGCTCCGCGGAAATTCTTCTCTTCCAAAACTTTTACGGCCTGGATTGTGGTTCCACCGGGAGAACAAACCATATCTTTTAACTCGCCGGGGTGTTTTCCGGTCTCTATTACCATCTTTGCACTGCCCATTACAGCCTGCGCTGCAAATTCATATGCCTTGTTTCTGGGCATACCTGCTGCCACTGCCGCATCTGCCATTGCTTCAATAAACATAAAAACATAAGCCGGTGCGCTGCCGCTGACGCCTACAACCGCATCCATCTGGCTCTCGGGCACTTCAATAGCACGACCAAAACTCTTAAGAAGCTTCATTACCTTTGCCATATCTTCATCGGTTACATACTCGTTCTTACAACAACCGGTACAACCCTCGCCTACCAAAGCAGGAGTGTTGGGCATACATCTTACCACTTTTACCTTACGTCCGAGATTCTCCTCAAAATATTCTAATGTTTTACCGGGGGCAATGGATACCACGATACAATCCTTACGCACATCATCCTTAAAAGTACGAAGTGCTTCGTCCATAAACTGGGGCTTTACCGCAAGGAAAAGAATGTCTGCCTCTTCCGCTACCGTAGAATTGCTGGTGCCTGTATTAATTAAATAAGTAAGCGCTGCCTCGTCAGCTGCCGCGGTAGAAATATCCGCACCGTAAATATCCCCGGGATTCACTCCCGCTTTGGAAATAATTCCGCCGATGATGGCTCTTGCCATATTACCCAATCCAATAAAACCGATTTTCATACTTTTACCCTTTCTGCACTATATCCATCCGCTTATTCAAGTTGATTATGCTTCCAAAATATATACTCGCTTCAAATGTTTTACATTCTAATTATATCTTCTTCCCACAGTAAAACAATACCATAAAATTAATTTATTTTACAAAAAAATTTTACTCTATAAAATATTTGCATAAAAAAACAAAGAATTCCCTGCTCAGGCATTATTTTACATTCCTGCGCTGTCTGTACGCCTCATACATAAGTACCGATGCCGCCACCGACGCATTCAGGGACTCTACCTTGCCCTCCATAGGCAAATAGCAACACTTTCCTGCCTTGGCAATTGTCTTGGGACGGAGACCGTTTCCTTCATTGCCGATTACAAAAGCACTTCCTTCTATATAAGAGTAGGAATCATAAATTTCACTGGAATCCAAAGCCGCCGCATACACGTTTATACCTTCTGCCTTCAGTTCATCAATGACGCCACACAAATCTTCCGTATAAAAGTGTGGCACCCTGTAAACCGAACCCATAGTGGAACGGATTACCTTCGGATTGTAAATGTCTACGCAGTCCCTGCTCATAATAATGCCTGTTACGCCTGCGCCTTCCGCCGTTCGAAGAATTGTTCCCAAATTGCCGGGATCCTGCAAATTCTCCAGCAATACAAACAACGGCTTGTCCGTCGCCCTTAACAAATCCTCGATCCTTGCTTCTTTTATGGCAATCACACATAAAATCCCCTGAGGTGTTACCGTATCAGACATTTTCTTGTATACATCATCAGAAACCACCTCGTAGGGCACCTTTTTCAAGCGCTCCTTGCACGCTGTTTCCAATTCGCCGTCCTTTTTTAGGAAGCTTTCGGACACATAAGTCTCGCAAAGTCTGTCCGCGGGTGCTTCCAGAAACATTTTACAGCCCTCCGCAATAAACTTCTGCTCTTTTTTACGAAGCTTCGCCTTCTCTCGCAGGGTACATACCCATTTAATTTTGCCGTTGGATGCTGATGTAATCATACTAAACTCCTACTAAAAAAGGACGAAATGGTAACTCACTCCGTCCTTATGATTCGTCCCGGTTCACTGATTTGTGCTTCACATTGTTGGTTGCTGTGTGGATATTTTTATTCCATAAAGAACCTTTTGAATACGTCAGCACTTAATGAGCAAGAAGTATTCCTTGCGAATTTAGTACTGCTACGTATTCAACTGAGCGAGAGCGCGTTCTGTTGGAATATAAAATAATCCACACAACTCTCGTCAAGTAAAACACAAATCAGTGAACCGGGACTACACCTTACTGTGATAACTGTCTGCTTACCATGAACTCATATTCGGGAATGTCCTTGGTCATTGCAAGTGCTTCATCAATATCAAAGTCTGTGAATTCGCCGTTTCTGTAGCCCACAACGCGGTTTGTCTTACCTTCGCAAAGAATGTCTGCCGCATAAGCACCCATAATAGATGCATAAAATCTGTCCTTACAGGTGGGTGAACCGCCACGCTGCATGTAACCTAAAATGGTTGCACGGGTTTCAATGCCGGTAGCCGCTTCGATACGTCTTGCCATAGAGGTGGAGTGGCCGATGCCTTCCGCATTGATGATGATATGATGCTTTTTACCTTTTTTACGATTCTGGATAATGTTATTGATAATGTTCTGCTCGTTATAGTCGTATTTCTCAGGGATAAGGATATCCTCCGCGCCGTTGGCAACACCGCACCATAATGCAATGTAACCTGCGTTACGTCCCATAACTTCAATAATACTGCATCTTTCATGGGAAGATGAAGTATCACGTACCTTATCAATTGCCTGCATAGCAGTATTGATTGCGGTGTCAAAACCGATAGTGTAATCGGTGCACGCAATATCAAGGTCGATGGTTCCCGGGATACCTACGGTATTGATGCCCTGCTTTGAAAGCGCAAGCGCGCCGCGGTAAGAACCGTCACCGCCGATTACCACGATACCGTCGATGCCGTGCTTACGGCAAATATCCGCACCCATTCTCTGGCCTTCTTCGGTTACGAATTCAGAACAACGTGCAGTACCAAGAATCGTACCGCCCTTCTGAATGGTATCGGAAACCGATGATTTATTCATATCTATAATTTCTTCTGCAAGAAGTCCCTGATAACCTCTTTTAATACCTTTTACAGCAACGCCGTTCTGGATTGCTTTACGAACGACCGCACGAATTGCCGCATTCATACCGGGCGCATCACCGCCACTGGTTAAAACTCCGATGGTTTTGATTGTATCAGACATATCTGCCTCCTGTTACAACATTTACTGACGGAAATACTCATCTTTTAGAAGCGTCATTCCCACGCGTTCTCACATTCCGTCCACAATATCATAATCTAATTCTTTGCGGTTTTCAATCTTTTTATGATAAAAGAAAAGGCTTTTATTGCACAACAATGCTGTCATCGCCCAATTTTTCTTTTAAAAGGTCCAAAAGAATGCCTTCCGCATTTACCGTCATACTGCGGCCTAAAGATTTCATCTGCTTCTCTTCCGCCAGGTAAATTACAACCTCGTCCTTACCGTCGGAATCCGCAAGCAACTGTCTGATTTCCACTTCTAATGCATCGTGCTCTTCCTTGTTTCGAAGTTTTATCCACAATTTACGGGGCTTATCCGAGAAACTTTCCACCGTTTCGCAAATTAATTTCGCATCTTTTTCATCTTCAATCTGCACGCGGCCGGATAAAAATACCTTCGCGTCCTCAGCCACCTTGGTTGAAAACCGCTCAAACGCCTTCGGGAACATAATCACTTCCACGCTACCCACCAAATCTTCCAGGGTCACATAGGCCATCATCTGATTGTTCTTGGTGTATTTTACACGTTTCTCCGTAATCATGCCGCCGATGGTCACACGCTCGTTTTCACGCACCTTGATGCTTTCTTCATCCGTCAGGCCGCCGTCTTTCTCACCTTCACCGCTTTCTTCACGATAAAAGTCGGTGGTGATGTTGGTAGCATACTTCTTAAGAAGGGACTGGTAAGACTCCAAAGGATGTCCGCTGATGTAAACGCCCAACACTTCCTTTTCAAAGGTAAGTAAAAGTTCCTTGTTGAACTCGCCTACATTGGGCAACGCAATCTCAAAACTTTCTTTTTCATCATCGCCTGCCAAATCAAACAGGGTCACCTGGCCCGCCATACTGTTCTTTTTATCCTTATGGACACGGTCCATGGCCTGCACGTAAACGCTTAAGAACTGCTTTCTCGTGCCATCCAGACTGTCAAAAGCTCCCGCCTTGATAAAATTCTCCACCGCACGTTTGTTCACGTCACCGTCTGCCATGCGCACGATAAAATCATTGATATTTGTAAAAGGTCCTCTGACCTTACGTTCTTCTACAATGGCTTCAATTACGGGACGTCCCACGTTTTTAATCGCAGTAAGGGCATAACGGATAGCATTGTCGGATACCGAGAATCCAACCTCACCCTCATTAATATCAGGGGGCAGAATCTTAATGCCCATTTCTTTGGCAACCTGAATGTACTCCGAAACCTTGCCAGCGTTGCTAATTACGGAAGTAAGCAGGGCTGCCATATATTCCACGGGATAGTAATATTTCAAATATGCCGTCTGATAAGAAACTACCGCATAGGCTGCCGCATGGGACTTGTTGAACGCATACTTGGCAAAGTCGATCATTTTATCATAAATCTGATTACCCACCTTATCGCTGATGCCGTTACCCACACAACCGGGGATATTAAGCTCAGCATTACCGTAAACGAAGTATTCACGCTCTTTCTCCATCACCGCAGTCTTCTTCTTACTCATGGCTCGGCGCACCTCGTCGCTTCGGCCAAGGGTATAGCCACCTAAGTCACGAACGATCTGCATAACCTGCTCCTGGTAAACGATACAGCCGTAGGTAGGAGCTAAAATAGGCTCCAATTCCGGACAGAGATAGGTAATTGCTTCCGGACTATTTTTACCGCCGATGTACTGGGGTATAAAATCCATGGGGCCCGGACGATATAGCGAAATACCCGCAATAATGTCTTCCAGACTCTGAGGCTTAAGCTCCTTCATAAAGCTTTTCATACCGCCGCTTTCCAGCTGGAACACACCGTCACATTTGCCGGTACCGATATAGTCCAAAACTTTTTTATCATTATAATCAATGTCTTCCATCACCAAATGAACACCCTTGGTTCGCTCAATGGTACGGATAGCATTCTGAATCACTGTTAAGTTACGAAGGCCCAGGAAATCCATCTTAAGAAGTCCCAGTTCTTCCAGGGTGGTCATAGTATACTGGGTGGTAATGGCACCGTCACCGCCACGGCTTAAGGGTACGAAATCATCTGCCGAACTGGGACAAATCAATACACCCGCCGCATGCATGGACGTATTTCGGGGAAGACCTTCCAGACGCATACTCATATCAATAAGATGATGAATCTGTAAGTCATTTTCATATTTTTCCTTAAGCTCGGGATTCATTTCCAAAGCCTTTTGAATCGTAATGTTAAGTTCCTGGGGAATCATCTTGGCAATGGTATCCGCCAGGGCGTAAGGCAAGTCCAGTACACGTGCCACATCACGAATGGCATTTCTTGCCGCCATGGTGCCAAAGGTAACAATCTGAACCACCTTCTCGGCGCCGTATTTCTGACCCACGTAATCAATGACTTCCTGACGTCTTTCCACACAGAAATCAATATCGATATCGGGCATAGAGATACGTTCCGGATTCAAGAAACGCTCAAACAGCAACTGATAATGTATGGGGTCAATGTTTGTAATATGCAAACAATAGGATACGATACTTCCCGCCGCACTGCCTCGACCGGGGCCTACCATAATGTCGTTTGCCTTGGCATAGTTGATAAAATCCCACACAATCAGGAAGTAATCCACATAACCCATCTGTTCAATCACTTCAAGTTCGTACTTCATTCTTGCCATTAAAGTACCGTCATCATCAGGATAATGTTTGGCAAAACCATCCTCACAAAGCTTATGAAGGTAAGATACAGGGGTATATCCCTCCGGCACCTCATAGTGGGGCAACTTGGTCTCGTGGAAACGAATTTCCACGTTGCAACGCTCCGCAATCTTCGCCGTATTGTCCAAAGCCTCCTGGGCATAAGGGAACAAAGCCCGCATTTCTTCCTCGGACTTCACGTAATATTGACCGCCGTCATAGCGCATACGGTCCTCGTCGGTAACTTTTTTACCGGTCTGGATACATAATAAAAGGTCGTGGGCCTCCACGTCATCTTCATAAGTGTAATGCACGTCATTGGTGGCAACCAAAGGAATGTTTAATTCCCTGCTCATCTTCATAAGGGCCGTATTAACGGTAGCCTGTTCCGCCATGCCGTGGTCCTGAAGCTCTAAGAAGTAATTGCCTTCGCCAAAACAGTCCAGATACTTTAACGCCTGCTTCTTGGCCTCCTCATAAAGCCCCTTCATAATGTATCGCTGCACTTCGCCCGCAAGACAGGCCGACAGCGCAATAATGCCCTCGTGGTACTGGCGCAACACTTCCATATCCACACGGGGCTTGTAATAATATCCTTCCGTAAAACCTTTGGACACAATTTTCATCAGATTCTGATAGCCCAAATCATTCTCGGCAAGCAAAACAAGGTGGTAATATCTGTCCTCACCACCTGTTAACTCTTTATCAAAACGGGAGTTGGGCGCCACATACACCTCACATCCCATAATCGGCTTAATGCCCTGGGCCTTCGCCTCTTTATAAAAGTCGATACAGCCATACATTACGCCATGATCGGTAATGGCAGCACTGGTCATCCCCAGTTCTTTTACCCGCTTGACATATTCTTTTATCTTGTTGGAACCGTCCAAAAGACTATATTCCGTATGCACATGCAAATGTGTAAATGCCATGACTGTTACTCCTTTGTTTTGTATATTAGTACAAACGTACCGGTCCGATTACATCTCGCTGATAATTTTTATTATCGCAATAATAAAACCAATCATCGCGCTAATACCGGAAATAATTAATGTAAGTACTTGTTCGCTTTTTAAAAATTCCTTCGTTTTCTCTTTTTGTTTCCTGACAGCCAGTTGCTCGACAATCGGCAATCTTGCCCGGCAACTCTCTGCCCTTTGGTCCGCATCCAAATATCCCGGCACTGATTCAAAAAACGCAATCGCCTTCTTCAAATCCTCCGGATTGTCCGACTGTGCCAGTTTAAAATGCTCATTATACTTTTCCCTGCGCTCCCTGTTATCAAGCTGCGAAAGTTTGTCCATGATTTGTTTATAATATTTCGGCGCATCCTTATAGCCTTTTAATTTCCGAAATGCCACTTCGCATTTACTGTAATCATCATAGCTCTGGGCACGATTATACAATTCAATTGCCGCATTATAATTAGTCTCAATATTCTCCGGCAAAGCATTGTTCAGCCTTGTATTTAACATATCAATATAAAAGGTATCCCCGGATTGAATCTTCTCCAAAAGGTTGTCTTCCGTACCGGGCAGATTCCAGATTTCCATATCCTTGCCTTCAAAAATACCCATAATGGCAAGTTTTCTGCAAACACGTGCTTCTGCGCATCGGGGATTACTTTTTATTATTTGGGTAGCGCACTTATCTACAGCCTCCCAGTCTCTTGCTTCCATACCTTCATACAGCCGCCCCATCAAATCACCACGCACAAAACGGTCTTCTTCTGTTGACAGGTCGTTGAAAATCTTACGGATACCGCGAAGCATATCCTGCTGAAAGCCCAATTCGCCCAGATTAATCGCCTGCAAATGGGCAAATTCTTCCGGCAACTCGTAAGGATCCATATCCTTATAAGCAGGAATTAAAACCTTCTTCGCACCGCTTTTAATCATAGCAAGATAACGGCTCCACTCGTTCCGCACCCAGATGGCATTGAAATGCTCTTCCTTCGTACCCACCGCAATCATAATCTTTGCCGACTGCAGTGCCGCATAAATGTAGGGCTCGTAAGCAACGCCTATCTTATCATCCAGTGTAACTCTCGAGAAGAAAACTTTATAGTCTTCTTTGGTTAAAAGTTCGTAAATGTCTGTAGCAAGAACGCTGTCTAAGGTTCTTCTGCCCTGTTCATCGGTCTCCTTATAACAGATAAAAATATCAAAGGGTTCTTCTTTCTCGGAAATTTCCAAAATCCCCTTCTGAATACCATTGATTTCCTCAGCTTCCGCCTTGTAAATCGTCGCCTGTTCTTCATCAGCATATTGCAATGCCGCCTTGTAATTCGCATTGTCAAAAACAGACACCGGTTGCATGCGGTTGATGGTGGGAATCCTCTTGGCTCCTGCCGTCTCTTCCACGTATTCGATACCGAACTCGCATAAAAGTGCCAGCCAGTAGCATTCTGCGTCT
>JAZNRI010000011.1:0-10502 GCA_045590655.1 Lachnospiraceae bacterium
AATACGTTGCTTCATGTAACCGGGCCAAAGGAAGATATGTATGAAATCAGGGATTTGGTAGAAGGTTTAGGGTATTATAAAGAGTAAAATTAGGAGAGTTTTATGGAATACAGAAAAGCCACAGGGGAGGAAGCACAGCTTGTGTGCGATATTGTGCAGGGAACCAAAGCAAAGATATATCCGCATTATTATACGCAAGCGGTAGTAGATTTCTTTGGAAGACTACATAGTATTGATAATATTAAAAAAGATATCGATGAAGGAAGAATTGATGTCCTGGTGGCAGGCGGTAAGATTGTAGGCACGGGAAGCCGTACAGATAATCATATTACCAGAGTGTATGTTTTGCCGGAATATGAAGGACAAGGCTTTGGAACGGTGATTATGAATCATTTGGAGGATGAGATTTTCGCTGAATATGATTATTGTGAGTTGGACGCATCCCTTCCGGCGGCTTGTTTTTATGAACACAGAGGATATAAAACGGTGGAGCACCGCAAACTCGATATTGGTGACGGCGAAGTGATGGTTTATGAAATTATGCGGAAAGCGAAATAGGAATTATGTATTCAGGATTGATTATAAAAGAAAGCCTTATAAATGAACAGATTTTAGATGAGATAGAGATATTAAACGTCGAGATTTGGAAGACTGATAACGTCCCAAAGTATTGGACTGCTATATCTTTTATCAGCCATTCCGAGAATTTTCCGGAGCATTTATCAAAAGCGATAGGTGCATCTTCTGAATCAGGAATGGTTTGGTATGTCGACGTTCGAGATGATGTCTATAAGTATATCGTGTTCAAAGATATTGTTTTAAAATATCATATTGGGAATGCGGAAGAAAAGAAAAAAATATGTGAAAGATGTATAGAATTAGGGGTAAAAAGAGAGCAACTTGATTGGTCGGAATAATGTCGGTCAACAAATATTTTAGATATGTGTATAAAAAACGAAAGGCATACAAGTTTACATAATGTATGAAAAGGTGATGAGATGTCATCCACATTCGGAAGCAAATTAAAAGTGCAGATTTTCGGTCAGTCCCACGCCAAGGGACTTGGCGTTGTAATGGACGGTATTCCAGCCGGTTTAAAAATTGATTTGGAGGAAGTGCAGAGATTTCTTGACCGCCGTGCCGGTGGTAAAAATGCATACTCCACAGCAAGAAAGGAAGCGGACACACCCACAATTTTAAGCGGTTTGGTGGGAGATACTACCTGCGGTGCGCCCCTTTGCGCGATTTTTGAGAATGCAAATACCCGTTCCGGCGATTATGATAAATTGCAAGGGAATTTAAGACCGTCACATGCGGATTATGCGGCTTGGGTAAAATATAATGGTTTTCAGGACCGAAGCGGTGGCGGACAGTTTTCAGGCCGTTTGACTCTGCCTTTGTGTTTTGCGGGAGCGGTATGTATTCAGCTTTTAAGACAGCAGGGAATTAACGTATATTCGCATATTTTATCCATTGGAGATATTCAGGATGAAAAATATGATTTGGTTAACATAAATACCAAAACCTATGAACCCGGCGAGTTCCCTACACTGAGTTCGGAAGTAGGAGCGCAGATGGTTGATTTTATGACACAGGTTGCCAAGGAAGGCGATTCCGTAGGCGGTATTGTGGAATGTGCTTTTACGGGAATGCCCGTAGGCGTGGGTGAGCCCATCTATGACAACGTGGAGAGTTGTATCTCCCATGTGATGTTTGGTGTGCCTGCGGTAAAAGGAATCGAATTCGGCATGGGATTTGATGGTGTAAAACAGCGCGGCAGTCAGTGTAACGATGCCTTTTATTTGGACGGTGATACCGTGAAAACCAAGACGAACAATTCCGGAGGAATTCAGGGCGGTATTACCAATGGTATGCCTGTTGTGTTCCGTGTAGCATTAAAACCTACGCCGTCCATCTACAAGGCGCAGGATACGGTTAATTTCCGTGATAAAAAAGAAGTAAACTTCCAAATCGAAGGTCGCCACGATCCCTGCATCGTGCCCAGAGCTTTGCCTTGTGTAGAAGCGGCTGCGGCAGTGGCGTTGTATGATTTGTTGTTGCAGAAGTAAAAGTTGACATAATGAATATGTTTTATGTTAACAACAATAAAGACAATGTGAAATTGAGAGTTGACATAATGAGATGAAATTATGTCAACCGCAAAACGCAAAATAATAAGTGAAGTTTACATAATTGTAATGTTATGTAAAGCAAAAAAGGAAATGCTATATGAATAATCAGCAAAACGATGCGGTTCCCCACAAGCGAAGAGTACGCTACAAAGGCACCCATCCCAAAAAATTTCACGAAAAATATAAAGAGGCCAATCCGGAGAAGTATGCCGACACCATTGAGAAAGTCATTGCAAAAGGCAGTACTCCCGCAGGAATGCACATTTCCATTATGGTGGATGAAATTCTTGAGGTGTTAAAAATCCAACCGGGAGAACAAGGTTTGGATGCGACATTAGGTTACGGCGGACACACCAAGGCAATGTTACAGTGTCTGAACGGCAACGGTCATATGTATGCCTTGGATATTGATCCTATCGAAAGCGTTAAGACCAAGGCGCGTTTGGAAGCGCAGGGTTTTGGGGAAGATATTTTAACCATTAAGCATATTAATTTTGCTAAAATTGATGAAGTGAGCAAAGAAGCCGGGAAATTTGATTTTATATTGGCAGATTTGGGCGTATCGTCTATGCAGATTGACAATCCGGAGAGAGGGTTTTCCTATAAGGTGGACGGTCCACTGGATTTGCGACTGAATCCGGAACAGGGCGAGTCGGCAGCTGAGCGTCTTAAGAATATTACCCGTGAAGAATTTGTATATATGATGCAGGAGAATTCGGACGAACCTTATGCGGTTGAAATTGCCAAGGTTGTGTTTGACGATATGCGAAGAGGGAAATATATCGAGACGACAACTGACCTAAAGAAGGCCATTGAGAAGGCACTTATATATGTTCCGGCAAAGGAGCGTACGGAAGCGGTGAAGAAATCCTGCGCAAGAGTTTTTCAGGCATTGCGAATTGATGTAAACAGCGAGTTTGAAGTTTTATATGAATTCTTAGAAAAACTTCCTGACGTATTAAATCCCGGCGCGAGAGTAGCGATTCTTACTTTTCATTCCGGTGAGGACAGATTGGTGAAGAAATCTTTTAAACAGCTTGCTAAGGAAGGGATTTACAGCGAGGTTTCTGATGAGGTAATCAGACCGACAGCAGCAGAATGCACAAGAAATCCCAGAGCGAAATCAACGAAGTTACGTTGGGCGATTAAGGCATAGGAGGAAACAATAATGGATTTAAGTGATGTAAGAGTAAAAATTGACGCGTTAGACGATCAATTGGTAGATTTGTTCAAAAAGCGTATGGACCTTGCCATGGACGTGGCTAAGGTGAAAAAAAGTGAGAATCTTCCCATCTTGAATACAGCAAGAGAGCGTGCGATTATTAATCGCCTTACCGAGAATGAAACCGACGATATGGCAGGCTATATTAAGATTCTCTATACTACATTGTTTGATGTATCCAGGGCTTATCAGGCGGACTACCTTTATCAGACGTCTGAAATCGGCGATAAAATTAAGAAGGCTTTGGAAGAAACACCGAAGGTATTCCCCAAGCGTGCAACCGTAGCGTGCCAGGGTATCGAAGGCGCGAATTCCATGTCAGCCTGCGAGAAGTTATTTGAAAGACCTTCCATCGTATATTTTAATTCTTTTGAAGGCGTATTTTCTGCAGTAGAGCAGGGTCTTTGCCAGTATGGTATTTTACCCATCGAAAACAGCCTTCGCGGTTCCGTGATTGCCAACTATGACTTGATGAGCAAGCATCATTTTTATATTGTAAACAGTGTAAAAGTAAAGATTAACCATTGCTTAATGGCAAAGCCGGGCACCAAGAAAAGTGATATTAAAGTGATTTATTCCCACGAGCAGGCTTTGGGACAGTGCAGTGAAATGCTTGCAAATATGGATGTAAAAGTAATTCCCTGCGAGAATACTGCGGTTGCCGCAAGAATGGTATCTGAAAGCGCAGACAATTCCGTAGCAGCACTTTCTTCCAAACAGTGTGCAGAACTTTATCAGTTAGAGATTTTGGAAGAAAATACCCAGAATAACGAGAACAATTACACTAAGTTTATCTGCATTTCAAAGAAACTGGAGATTTATCCCGGCGCAAAGAAAATCAGCCTTATGATGACCTTGCCCCACAAGCCCGGTTCTTTGTATGAGATGATTGCCAAATTTTCCGCTTTGGGAATTAACTTAACCAAGTTGGAGAGTCGACCGATTCCGAATAAGGATTTCGAGTTTATGTTCTATTTTGATTTGGATATATCGGTATACGATCAAGCGGTATTTAATTTGTTTGCCCAGCTTGAACACGGTACGGAAGAATTTGAATTTATGGGGTGTTATACGGAAGTATGAAATACGGACTTTTGGGAGAAAAATTAAAACACAGTTTTTCACCGCAGATACATAATGCGTTTGGCATTGATGATTATATTTTAAAAGAGGTGCCGAGAGAAGAAATCGATGCGTTTATGAAGGCCAAAGATTTTACGGCAATGAATGTTACCATTCCTTACAAAGAGGCAGTGATTCCCTATTGCGTTCAGGATGAGGTATCCAAGGCAATCGGCAGTGTGAACACGGTGGTGAATCGTGAGGGTACATTATATGCCTACAATACAGACTGCCTGGGGTTTCTTTATATGGCTACCGAGGCCGGTATTACTTTTACTGATAAAAAAGTGGTTGTCTTAGGAAGTGGTGGTACCGCCAAAACTGCTGTATATGTGGCAAGACAGGAAGGTGCGTCTGAGATTGTTGTGGTATCAAGAAGCGGTGCCAATATCAGCGAAGTATTCGGCGATGTGAAAACGGCGGATTATACCCAGACGGAAGCGTATCAGGATGCGCAGATTATCGTGAATACCACGCCTTTGGGAATGTATCCCAATGTGCAGGCGCAGGCGGTGGATTTGGACGTGTTTGCCAATGCGGAAGCGGTAGTGGATGTGGTTTATAATCCTTTGCTTACAGCGCTTACTTTGCAGGCAAAGAAGAAGGGCTTAAAATATGTCAATGGCTTGCCGATGCTGGTGGCCCAGGCGTATTTCGCACAACGTTATTTTTATAATGAGGAGCCTAAAGTAAAGCCTGGTGATGAAGTCCTGTTAAAAAAGGTCATTGCGGATATCGAAGCGCAGGTGCGAAACATTGTGTTAATCGGTATGCCGGGAAGCGGTAAATCTACCGTAGGTAAGGCTTTGGCTGAGAAACTCGGCAGAACCTTTGTGGATACCGACGAAGAATTTGCGAAGAAAGAGGGCATGCCTGCCGGCGCATATATCGAGCAGTTTGGCGAGGTGGCATTCCGCGATGCGGAGAGCCGTGTGGTAAAAGAATTTGCCAAAGAAAAGAGCCTTGTAATTGCTACCGGTGGCGGAAGTATTTTACGGGAAGAAAATAGGGATGCAATGATGCAAAACAGCTTGATTGTATATCTTGATAGAGAGTTATGTAAACTTGCGACCGACGGACGGCCTTTGTCCGGAAATATGGATAAAATGCAGAAGTTGTATGAAACAAGATATCCGATTTATGTAAACTTGGCTGATGTGCATTTGAAGGTAGAAGAAGATAATATAGACGGATTGGCAGATGCAATTATAAAGTCGTTTTAGCAGAGGTGTTTGTGTTATGTAAACTACAGATTGCGCTTTAAATGATGGAGAAATTATTATAACTTTTGTATAGGAGAGTATTATGAAGATTTTAGTCATCAACGGCCCAAACTTAAATATGCTGGGCATTCGTGAAAAGAATATATACGGAACACAGGATTATAAAGCTTTGGTGGAATTTTGTGAAAAGGCGGGAGCAGATAACGGTGTGGAGATTACCTGCTTCCAGTCCAACCACGAAGGAAGTATCGTAGATAAAATTCAGGAAGCTTACGGCGTTTATGATGGTATCATAATCAATCCTGCGGCCTATACACATACCAGTGTAGCAATTCTTGACGCAATCAAAGCGGTATCAATTCCTACGGTGGAGGTTCATTTGTCCAATGTGGATGAAAGGGAAGAATTCCGCAAGATTTCTTATGTAAGAAGTGCTTGCGTGGCAACCTTCTACGGTTATGGTTTTGACGGATACCGTATGGCGATTGAGGAATTAGTGAAGAGATAGACAGTATGTGAAAAGGCGTATTTTATAATACGTCTTTTTTATTTCAGGGGAAGATTGTTATAGATTTTATGATAATATCCGTAGGAAAAAAAGAAGAAATTTGTTAATATAAAAACAGAGTTGAATTTGCCTTTATGGGAATGAGAAGGGCGAGTACAGATATATCAGATTAAAAGGAAAGGGAGTAGCTATGGCAGATATCAAAAGTGACGGTTCGGAAGTGTTGCATTATGACAATCCGGAATTTCCCGTTTTTATCCGAAGAAATGTAATACCGCCGAAGGCGCATTTTTCGGATATTTCCTTGCATTGGCACGAGGATTTGGAATTTATATATGTGCTTTCGGGTGATATCGGATACTGGATAGACGGTGAGCATATCGTGATGAAGGCCGGCGAAGGAATCTTTGTAAATGCAAAACATATGCATCTGATTTGCAATGCTAATCTGGGCTGTACGCTTTTGTGCGTGATTTTTCCGCCGACCGTTCTTTGTTCTACAGAGTTCATGGCATCTAAAATGGTGAATCCCATACTGAATGCCAAGGAATTGTCTTACATTTTGTTAAGTGAGCAGGTGCCCTGGCAGCGTTTGGTGCTTGCAGGTGTCAAGGAAGTATACGATTGTTCATTGCAGGAAAACGGTGAAGCAGATATTTTATCGGCAGTCTATCGTTTGTGGGGAGAATTATACAGGAATGTTGCCGTAAAAGCAGAAGAGTCCCATAAAGATGAGAACCTGATTTTAATCAAAAAGATGCTTGATTATTTATATAAGAATTATGATAAAAAGATAACCTTAAATGATATCTGTATAAATGCGGGCATCGGAAAAAATAAGTGTACGGAGTTATTCCGAAGATACACCAATATGTCGCCTATGGAATATTTGCGATATTATCGTGTGGAAAAAGGCGTGCAATTACTAAAAGATACGGACCTGTCCGTGACGGAGATTGCCTATGAGGTAGGAATGTCCGGTGCTAGTTATTTTGCGGAATCACTGCGTATGTGCAGGGGATGTACACCGACGCAGATTCGTAAGGGGACAGAATAGCGCAGAACTTACAGGATAATCATTTTGTAAGTTTTATGAAGCCTTAAGTTATGTGAGAAAGGAGACGCAGACGTATGAATATACGTAAAAGTATAACTGCATATTTTTATGTTTATAAAATTCGTATCCAGAAGAGTCTGGCATACCACTATGATGTGTACGGTAATATTCTGATGCAGTGCATTATTATGTTTGCGGCTGCCTTCTTTTGGCGGGCATTGTATGCCGGAGAAACAGTCGTGCAAGGTGTTGCGGCAGAGCAGATGTATATCTATACCGTTGTATCTACGGCGATGTCGGTGTTTTTTATGAATGACGTGGAACAAAGGGTTATGCGTAGCGTGGAGAAGGGAACCATTGCGGTAGAAATGTTAAAACCCATTAATCTTTACGGGATTTTCTTCTTTGAAGATTTGGGTAAACTGACGGCCCTTTGCTTTCAAAATTTACTACCCATTGTGTTAATCGGAAGCATTTTTATTGCAGTGCCGAAACCTGCAAATTTGACGGCGTTTCTTTTATTTGTTTTAAGCCTTGTGATGGCATATTTGATTCATTGGTTGCTGGCGGCATGCTTTTCCATGTGGGCATTTGTAACAATCAATATGAATCCGCTTTTACAGGTAAAAAAGCATTTAATCAGACTTTTATCAGGAAGTATTATCCCCTTGTGGTTTTTCCCGGACTGGCTGGCATCAATTCTAAATTGTCTGCCCTTTGTGTATATTTATCAGTTGCCGTTGGATATTTATATCGGCAAGGAAGGAATGAGTAACATTCTGCCAAGGCTTGGAATTCAGGCGGTCTGGTTAGTGGCTTTGTTTGTATTATTTATGATTTTGCAGAAGAATGCCCTGAAGAAAGTGATGGTACAGGGTGGTTAACATAACATAAAATAGTGTAAGAAAGTTATACAGTGCCTGATAGGTCAAGTCAGGTTCTGTAATGATAGAGAAAGGAAGTTAAATGTTATCAGGTATCAGACATTATACAAGCGTAACATTAGCATATTTGAAGTTAAGCATTTTAACGGTATTTGAGTATCCGGCGAATATGATCGGATGGCTGATTTCAAACCCGCTACAGTTCATTGTAGGCTTTGCCACCATTCAATTTGTGGTCAAAGAATTCGGTGACATTGCGGGGTGGAATTACGGGCAGTTGGCTTTTCTTTACGGGTTGGCGATTATATCCCATGCATTGTCTATGATTTTCTTTGTGCAGGGCTGGTTTATGGGATATTCCGTGATTGAGGGAGATTTTGACCGATACCTGCTTCGGCCGATGAGTGTGTTGTATCAGTTTTGTTTTACGCAATTTAACTTAATCGGCATTACGGATTTGATACCGGGACTGTGTGTGTTCATTTACGGATGTGTGCAAGTTGGCTTTGTTTTTAATCTGCGGAATATATTGGCGTTAATTGCCATTCTTGTGGGAGCAACTTTTATCAGAGGCGGTGTGTATATCGCTATCGGAAGCAGTAGTTTCTGGAGCAAAAGCATTGTGGATTTTGGCGGATATACCCAGGAACTTTTTGATAAAACAACGATGTATCCCCTGTCAATGTATCCGGAGAGCGTGCAGTTCATATTGACGTTCATTATCCCCATTGGCTGGGTAAGTTTTTATCCGGCAGCAGAGCTTATGGGAATTTCGACGGATGCGTTTATGCCCGGTGCGGCACCGCTTATTTCTTTAGGGGCGGGGGCTTTGGTCTTTGCCGTAGCGTCGGTGGTATTTTATGCCGGGTTAAAGAAATACGAGAGTGCAGGAAACTAGCTTATTCGTAAAAATGTTGCAGAGAAATATATACGATGAAAGCAGTGGCGTAAACAACGTTAATGTAAAGATATACGGAGTATAATTATGGCAGTGATAGAAGTGAAAAATCTGACAAAAGACTATAAAGTAAATAAAAAAGGCAAAGGCCTGGGTGGTGCAATCAAGAATTTGTTTGTACGCGAGAAAACCATTGTGCATGCGGTAAAAGACTTAAGTTTTACCATCGAAAAAGGTGAAATTGTAGCTTTTATAGGACCCAACGGTGCCGGAAAAAGTACTACGGTTAAAATGATGTCAGGCATTTTAAATCCTACAAGCGGACAGGTTCTGGTAAACGGCAAGGATGTTGCGAAGAAACGTAAGGAAGTGGTAATGGACCTGGGCGTTGTTTTTGGCCAGCGTACCCAGTTGAATTGGGATTTGCGTCTCGGGGAAAGTTTTGAATTAATGAAACGCATTTATCAAATACCCGATGAACGCTACAAAGAGAATCTAAAGGTTATGGACGATATTTTGGGAATCAATGAAATCATTGATATCCCCGTGCGTCAGCTGTCATTAGGACAGCGTATGCGAGGTGATTTGGTGGCTGCTATGTTGCATTCGCCGTCTGTGTTGTTCCTGGACGAACCTACGATTGGTCTTGATGTGGACGGTAAATATGCTATCCGCAAATTTATCAAGGAAATCAATAGGGTAAAAGGGACTACGGTTATTTTGACCACCCACGATTTAGGTGATATTCAGGAACTGTGTGAGCGTCTGATCATTATCAATAACGGAGAACTGATGGAGGACGGACCTTTACAGGAGGTGACTGAGCGAATTGCACCTTTTAAAACCCTGGTGGTGGAATTTTATGATGGTGAGGCAGGCGCGCATCCCAAAGCGGAACTTTTTTATCACGAAGGAAACATTGCAAAGTATAGGTTTCGTAAAGCCGATATTACGGCGGCGCAACTCATAGAAGAGATTTCTTCGGCGAAGGAAATTAAGGATGTTTCCATTGAGGAAGCAAGCATTGATGACATTATTCGGATTGCATATCATGGGAGCAATGAGAAAATATAAAGACAAAATGAATTTTTTGTGATAGAATGGACGCGTAGTTGGAAAAAAGTTCCGGCTGCGCGTAATTTTATTGTGTTGTAAGTAAGAAACGGGGTTAACATGGAAAAAGATAAGAAAAAACTTACTGAGAAGCAAGTCATTCGTATTCTTATGATTTGCATTGGCGTGATGCTGATTTGCGTGATAGGAATGTTTGTTTGTTCAATGAATTTGGCAAATGATATAAAAGCATTGCAGAATGAAAACGCAGAAATGCAGACGCAGTTTGATTTAGAAAGAAAAGAATTAAGTGAAAAAGTTACGCTTCTCAGCAATCAGTTAGCGGTTCGGATTGAAGAGGAAGAGGCGGAAGCTCAAAAAAAAGTTCCTACAGGACTTCCTG
>JAZNRI010000012.1:0-13572 GCA_045590655.1 Lachnospiraceae bacterium
CCGGATTTCTCTTCTACTTGAGCAAATGCACCGTATACAATCTTCTGTGCAACACCCTTCTTACCATCTAACATAATGTTGTTGATAAGCTTGGTAACCACTTTGTTATTGTATAAAGGATCTGCTAAAACATCTCTTTTCTGAATATGTCCTTTACGCGGCACGATTCTTCCCTCCTTAATATAATGATTAATTCACAGGTACTCACATGTGTCCTCTAATGTGTTCGTGCGGTATTTCATTTATCCTGCACATACGGCGTGAAAAGTGAATCCCAACACTAAATTAGTTCTGTTTGTGGTACATAGACAAGATAAATTACTTACCTGCCTTAGGTCTCTTGGCACCGTATTTAGAACGAGCCTGACGTCTGTTTGCAACACCAGCAGTATCGAGTGTACCTCTGATAATGTGGTATCTGGTACCGGGTAAGTCCTTTACTCTACCACCACGAATCAGAACAACACTATGCTCCTGAAGGTTGTGACCTTCACCGGGAATGTAGCTTGTTACTTCGATACCGTTTGAAAGACGAACTCTGGCAATTTTTCTAAGAGCTGAGTTAGGCTTCTTAGGTGTAGCAGTCTTAACTGCTGTACACACACCTCTCTTCTGAGGAGCGGGTGCTTCAACAGCCTTCTTGTGCAAAGAGTTGTAGCTTCTCTGCAAAGCAGGTGCTGTAGACTTCTTTACAGATGTCTGTCTTCCCTTACGTACTAACTGATTAATTGTGGGCATTCAATTTCACCTCCTATGATAATATTTTGATTCTTGTTCGCTTTTATACATATATTGTAAAAAAGGCCACAATAAAAACATGCATACGTATGCACGCTAAATCATTATACTTTTATGATTTTTTGTTGTCAATGATTTTTTTCGTAAAATTTGCGGTTTTCTAAGGAAAAACGAACTTTTTACGGTTTTTAACGAATTTCGGAGATGTTTTTCTTATAATGAAGGCTCCGGTACTCCTTCGGCGTGATTCCGCGATACTTCTTAAAAACGCTGATAAAAGCGCTTTGGGACGAATACCCCAGAGTCAGCGCAATGTCAAGATAAGAATGTTCCGAGTAAATCAGCATATTGGCTGCCGTGGAGATTTTGGCCTCCGCCACATAGTCCTTCACCGAAACGCCCATTTCCTTATAAAAAAGCTTCGCAAAATAATCCGTCGAAAGTCCCACCTGCTCCGCAATTTCTTTTACACTGAGTTTCTCCTGCAAATGTTCCTGAATATAATCCACGCTTTTACGGATATGGATAGAGCGAACCTCTTCCTTTTTTAATTCACGCATACGTTTAGCAAAGTCCACCTGCATCTCTTCCAGCAAATCGAGCACCCCTTCCACGCTGGTGGTCTTATCGCCCCTTCGGATATAGATATCGCTCAGCGTGTATGCCACGTCGTGATTCATTCCGGATTCCACGCACACGCGGGACACCATGGCCACTGACACCACAAAATGGTACATCACATTGCGCACGGGATTGTCCGACAACTCCCCCTTCCCTTCAAAAAAGTTCTTGCGGATCTGGGCCAGGTTTCTTTTTACCCCCTGCACATCACCGGTGCTGACCACCGCATAGCGCTCAAACTCACTCTGAAAAGCGGTTCTGATAAAACCGCTTTCTTTCTGTGTATATAATCTGTAATTCAAATCACGATTTGTACTGCTCATAATGATTTCTCCTCGCTTGTGGCTTTTATCATACATTGTAATTTTTATAACACATTGTAATTTTTATAATACATTTCAACTTATAAAATATGTAATGCCAACACATCACTTAAGTCTAAGTCATACCTCGTCTTGCTTACGAATATAATATCGTCTTTTTGTTATAAAAACAAGTTTTTTGTTATCTTGTAAAAAAGCACTTCTTTTATAATATGAAAAGAGGAAAAATCAATGGAACAGACGCAAGATTTGACACAAGGGAAAGTATTACCGCAGATACTGCGGTTTTACTTCCCCATGTTTTTTACAAATATGCTGCAGCAGGTATATAACATTGCCGACACGGCAATCGTTGGTAAAGGGTTAGGCGATGACCCATTGGCCGCTGTAGGAAATATGGCATCTCTTAGCTTCCTGATTGTGGGATTTTCCGTAGGACTTGCAAACGGGTTCTGCGTACCCATTGCCCATAATTTCGGTGCCAAGGATTATAAGCAGCTTCGCAAAAGTACAGCTTCCGCTATCAGCTTATCCTTGGTTTTAACCATTGTTCTTACAATTGTAAGCCTTGTTTTTTTAGATGATATATTAATTCTTTTACAGACTTCTCCCCGCATTATGCAGGACAGTCTTACCTACGGCTACATTATCTTTGGTGGTTTAATTACTACCATTTCTTATAATTTGTGTGCAGGCATACTGAGGTCGTTGGGTGATAGCACGACACCTTTTATTGCTATTATCATATCTACCCTAACGAATATCGCTTTAAACTGTCTTTTCATCTTCGGATGCAAGACCGGCGTGGAAGGTGTGGCAATCGCTACGATTATTGCACAAATCGTGTCAACCCTCATATGTCTGCACAAATTATCCAAAATCCAGATACTGAAATTCAATCATTCCGACTTCGCTACGGATTACTCACTTTACGGCAAACTGTTAAATAACGGTGTACCGATGGCCTTAATGAACTCTATTACAGCAATCGGCTGTATGGTGGTCCAGTATTTTGTAAACGGGTTGGGCGTGGCATATACCACAGCTTATTCGGTATGCAGCCGCTATGTAAATTTGTTTATCCAGCCTTCTTGCACAGCAGGATATGTAATGTCCTCTTTTACCGGGCAGAATCACGGCGCTATGCGTTTCGACCGTATCAAAAAAGGATTGCACGTCTGTGTGGGCATCGCAGTTGTAAATTACATATTGCTGGGTACGGTACTCTTTTTCTTCCCGGAATTTCTTGCCGGCCTTATGGTGAACGAAAGCAAACCCATTCAATTGATTGCCGAATTTTTACCGCCCTGCGGTGTTATGATTCTTTTTGTTAATCTGTTGTTCGTATACCGAAGCGGTGTGCAGGGACTTGGCAAACCATTAATTCCGATGCTTTCCGGAATTATGGAAATGGTAATGCGTATCTCGGTGATTTTCTTTGGTTTGAATTATTTTGGTTTCGTCACCACAGCATATGCTGATATTGCGGCCTGGATTGGGGCTTTGGCGATGAATATGGTAGCCTACTATGTTTTTGTACACCGGCTGTCACGAAAGTAAGTTTTGTGCTTTTCTGCATCGACTGCCTTGATAGTAATTTATTATGTTTTTGCATATAGATTGTTATAAAAATAATTTGTTTTTTATAACACGAACATATTTTATTTAGATACTGTTCGTGTTATGATAAATCTGTATAAAAAACTAATTTATTTTTATAATTTCAAATATGAAAACTCTGATATCGCAAAGTATTTTTTTATATAAAAACTATAATTCTAATATAAAAAAGGGGGTACATTTTAAAATGGAAAATTTTAATTTTTACAGTCCGACAGAGTTTGTCTTCGGTAAGGACACCGAAAATGAATGCGGTAAGTATGTGCGCAAACACGGCGGAAGCAAGGTTTTGATTCACTATGGTTCCGCATCTGCCGAAAAGTCTGGACTTTTGGACCGTGTTAAGAAATCTCTGGATGCAGAAGGTATTGCATACGTGGCATTAGGCGGCGTAAAACCCAATCCCAGAGATACTTTGATTTATGAAGGCATTGAATTATGCCGTAAGGAAAACGTAGACTTCATTCTTTCCGTAGGCGGCGGTTCCTGCATCGACTCTTCAAAGGGTATCGCTTTGGGCGTACCTTACGACGGCGACTTCTGGGACTTCTACGGCACAGGCAAGGTAGTTGAGAAAGCATTACCCATCGGTACGATTTTAACCATAGCCGCTGCAGGTAGCGAAGGCTCACCGGGCTCTGTTGTAACCAAAGAAGAAGGTATGTTAAAAAGAGATGTAGGCTCAGATCTTTTAAGGCCGAAGTTCTCAATTTTAAATCCTGCATTAACACAAACACTTCCCGCATATCAGACTGCATGCGGTGCTACGGACATTATGGCGCATGTGTTTGAACGTTATTTTACTAACACATTGGAAGTAGAAATCACTGACAGACTTTGCGAAGCAGTGCTTTTAACTATGATCAAAGAGACACCCCGTGTTATTGCAGATCCGAACAACTACGAAGCCCGCGCCAACATTATGTGGGCAGGTACCGTTGCCCACAACGACATCGTAGGCGTTGGCCGAAGCCAGGACTGGAACAGCCACGGCATCGAACACGAGCTCTCAGGCTTATACGACTGTGCTCACGGCGCAGGACTTGCCGTAATTATGCCGGCTTGGATGGAATTCGTATATAAGCATAACGTAATGCGCTTCGCGCAGATGGCTGTACGCATCTGGGGTTGTGAAATGAATTTCGAGAATCCCGAGTTTACAGCGCTTCAGGGCATTAAATGTTTCAGAACATTTCTTCATAACATCGGAATGCCTATCAACTTCGAAGAACTTGGTGCTAAAGCAGAGGACATTCCCACACTGGTTGATAAATTCGGTTTAGGCGACGGCAAAACCGGCGGATTCGTTCCTTTAAGTTCTGAAGATGTAGCAACAATCTACACTATTGCATCCAAGGCAACATTGTAAAATTCGCTGAACTAAGATTTTTTAATATAACTTGCAAAGCAATTGCATAAAATAAAAACTTGTAAAACATAAACTTACGAAAAGCAAACTCCTAAAATCAGAGTTTGCTTTTTTCATGTTACAATTCGGTTATTTGCACACAAAGTAAAAATGATTGTGAGGATATTTTCATTCCATAAAGAACCGTTTTGAATGCGTCGGCACTTAACGAGTACAAATGCAATGCAGTACGAGTTTAGTGTCCGCTACGTATTCAACCGAGCGAGAGCGTGTTCTGTTGGAATGTAAAATAATCCTCACAATATTCCGCTCCCTAAATGCAAATAACCGAATTGTAACCACATAAAAAACCCGGAAACCTAAGTTTCCGGGTTTTACACATTTTTATTCTTCGTCTGTCGCTGTTTCTTCCACCACATCAAGATTATCAAGTTCTTCTACATCAACTTCTGTTTCTGTAGCTTCCATTAAATCATCTTCTAAAACAGCATCAACTTTTTCACGCATGGTATCAATTTTAACATCACGATAACGCTTCATACCTGTACCTGCAGGAATCAACTTACCGATGATAACATTTTCTTTCAAACCATACAGAGGGTCAACCTTACCCTTAATTGCAGCTTCTGTAAGAACCTTCGTAGTTTCCTGGAAGGATGCAGCTGACATAAATGAGTTGGTTGCAAGGGAAGCCTTGGTAATACCGAGGATAATATCCTTTGCTACCGCCGGAGCAGCATCGAGATTCTCTTTTAAGAGCTTCTCGTTTACTTCTTCCAAAACAAGTCTGTCAACTAAGCTGCCGGGAAGCAAATCGGTATCTCCGCTTTCTTCCACGCGCTGTTTCTTTAACATCTGGCGAACGATAACTTCGATATGCTTATCGTTCAAGTCTACACCCTGAAGGCTGTAAACCTTCTGAACTTCGCGGATGATATAATTTTCAACCGCTTCAATCTTCTTGATTTCAAGTAAATCGTGAGGATTGATGCTACCTTCCGTTAACTCGTCACCGGCTTCAATCACATCGCCGTCCAGCACCTTAATACGTGCACCATAAGGAATCAAATAGCTCTTTTCCTGCTCGTCATTCTTAATAACAACTTCACGCTTCTTAGAGTTTTCTTTGATTTCCACTGTACCGCCGAACTCTGCAATAATTGCAAGTCCCTTAGGCTTTCTTGCTTCGAACAATTCTTCAACACGGGGAAGACCCTGTGTGATATCGTTACCCGCAACACCACCGGTATGGAATGTACGCATAGTAAGCTGTGTACCGGGTTCACCGATAGACTGTGCAGCGATAATACCTACTGCTTCACCAACCTGTACTGCTTCACCGGTTGCCATGTTCGCACCATAACATTTTGCGCAGATACCATTCTGCGACTTACATGTTAAAATGCTACGAATCTTAACGGTATCAATTGCATTACCGTTCTCATCAACACCTACAGAAACAATCTTTGCAGCTCTCGCAGGCGTAATCATATGATTTCTCTTAACAATAACGTTTCCGTCTTTGTCGAAGATGGTATTAACAGAATATCTGCCTTTAATTCTTGCTTCAAGAGTTTCGATGCTTTCCTTACCGTCTGCAAATGCAGATACATTCATTCCTGCGATTTCATCTCTTGATGCACAACAGTCTACTTCACGTACAATGAGTTCCTGGCAAACGTCTACCATTCGACGTGTCAAGTAACCGGAGTCAGCTGTACGAAGCGCTGTATCGGAAAGACCTTTACGAGCACCGTGTGCAGACATAAAGTATTCCAAAACGTCAAGACCTTCACGGAAGTTTGACTTAATGGGCAACTCGATTGTACGACCGGTTGTATCAGCCATCAAACCACGCATACCTGCGAGCTGTTTCATCTGCTGCTTAGAACCACGGGCACCGGAGTCAGCCATCATCTTAATATTGTTGTATGAATCAAGACCTGTCATCAACTCTTCAGTTAAGCGCTCATCGGTTTCGTTCCATACACGAATAACGTTTTTATATCTTTCTTCTTCTGTACACATACCACGGTTAAAGTTAACGGTAATCTGGTCAACTTTAGCCTGTGCCTCTTCAAGCAACTGCTTCTTGATAGGAGGTACAGTCATATCAGATACGGATACTGTCATTGCAGCACGGGTTGAATACTTATAACCTGTTGCTTTTACAAGGTCAAGAACCTCAGCAGTCTTTGTAGCACCGTGCTTATTGATTACTTTGTCAAGGATCGGCTTTAACTGCTTCTTACCAACGAGGAAATCAATTTCAAGCTTAATTGCATTCTCAGGAATGCTTCTGTCAACGTATCCAAGATCCTGAGGAAGGATTTCATTGAAGAGGAAACGTCCGAGTGTAGATTCTACAACACCCTTCACAACAGTTCCGTCTGCTAATGTCTTGGTTACACCGATTTTAACACGTGCATGTAAGGTAATTACTTCGTTTTCGTAGGCAAGGATTGCTTCGTTCAAATCCTTGAAAATCTTACCTTCGCCCTTCGCACCGGGTCTTTCCTGTGTAAGGTAGTAAATACCAAGAACCATATCCTGTGAAGGAACGGCTACAGGTGCACCGTCTGAAGGTTTCAAAAGGTTATTAGGTGAAAGTAAGAGGAAGCGGCATTCTGCCTGTGCCTCTACTGATAACGGAAGATGTACCGCCATCTGGTCACCATCGAAGTCAGCGTTGAACGCTGTACATACCAAGGGATGAAGCTTAATAGCCTTACCTTCTACAAGGATGGGTTCAAATGCCTGAATACCCAATCTATGAAGTGTCGGAGCACGGTTCAACATAACCGGATGCTCACGGATTACTTCTTCCAAAACATCCCATACAGTATCATCAAGCTTTTCTACAAGCTTCTTAGCATGCTTAATATTCTGGCTGATTCCCTTTCCAACCAATTCCTTCATAACGAAGGGTTTGAAAAGTTCGATTGCCATTTCCTTAGGAAGACCACACTGGTAAATCTTCAACTCGGGACCAACAACGATTACGGAACGTCCTGAGTAGTCAACACGCTTACCTAACAAGTTCTGACGGAAACGTCCGGACTTACCTTTTAACATATCGGAAAGTGACTTTAATGCACGGTTTCCGGGGCCTGTTACAGCTCTTCCTCTTCTACCGTTATCAATCAAAGCATCTACTGCTTCCTGAAGCATTCTCTTTTCGTTACGCACGATGATATCGGGCGCACCTAAATCAAGAAGTCTTGCAAGACGATTGTTACGGTTGATAATTCTTCTGTACAAATCGTTCAAGTCAGAGGTTGCGAAACGGCCACCATCCAACTGAACCATAGGTCTTAAATCGGGGGGAATTACCGGAATGGCATCCATAATCATCCATTCAGGTCTGTTTCCGGATTCACGGAATGCTTCCACTACTTCAAGACGCTTTACAATCTTAGCTCTCTTCTGACCCTTTGTGCTGTCATTTTCAAGCTCTGCTTTTAATTCTGCATTTTCTTTTTCAAGATCGATTGCAGATAAAAGTTCCTTAATTGCTTCTGCACCCATACCAACGCGGAATTCATTGCCCCACTTTTCTCTGGCATCCTGATATTCTCTCTCAGATAAAATATCTTTTACCTTTAAGTCTGTATTACCTGCATCCAAAACGATGTAGGAAGCAAAATACAATACTTTTTCAAGAACTCTCGGTGTTAAGTCAAGGATAAGTCCCATACGGCTGGGGATACCCTTGAAATACCAAATGTGAGAAACGGGTGCTGCAAGCTTAATGTGACCCATTCTTTCACGACGTACGTTTGCCTTGGTTACTTCTACGCCACAACGATCGCAGATAATACCTTTATAACGTACTTTCTTGTATTTACCGCAGTGACATTCCCAGTCCTTGCTGGGTCCGAAAATTCTTTCACAATATAAACCTTCGCGTTCCGGTTTTAAAGTTCTGTAGTTGATGGTCTCGGGCTTGGTAACCTCGCCCTTAGACCATTCTAAAATCTTTTCCGGTGACGCCAAACCGATTTTGATGGAGTCAAAGCTAATCGGTTCATATATCTCTTTCTTTACATCAGACATTATTGGCACTCCTTCCAAAATTAGGCTGTCGCCTTATTAGTTTTCATCATCATCTTCAAATGTATCGCCGAAATCCACATCATCTGCAAAATCATCTGCATATGAGTCCTCATCGGGTTCTTCATATACGTCTGTAATCTCGCCATCTTCGTTGAATTCCTGTTTCTGATAGCCGTAGCTTGCCATATCATCACGCTCATAGTCGTAATTTCTGGTCTCGCCTTCCATCTCAAAACGATAGTTGTTGGTGGGCGGTTCAACATTCTCTCTGATTTCAACCTCTTCACCATTTTCGTCAAGAACTTTGACATCCAAGCACAAGGACTGTAATTCCTTCAACAATACCTTGAAGGACTCAGGGATACCCGGTGTAGGAATGTTTTCACCCTTGATAATAGCTTCGTAGGTCTTTACACGTCCAACCACGTCGTCTGACTTCACTGTCAGGATTTCCTGTAAGGTGTATGATGCTCCGTATGCTTCCAGAGCCCAAACTTCCATTTCACCGAAACGCTGTCCACCGAACTGAGCTTTACCACCCAGAGGCTGCTGTGTTACCAGTGAGTACGGTCCGGTAGAACGAGCATGAATCTTATCGTCTACCAAGTGATGGAGCTTCAGGTAGTGCATGTGACCGATGGTAACAGGGCTGTCAAAATACTCACCTGTTCTACCGTCACGAAGTCTTACCTTACCGTCTCTTGAAATTTCTACACCCTTCCAAAGCTCTCTGTGAGCTCTGTTTTCATATAAATACTCAAGAACTTCAGGACGAAGCGTATCTTTGTGCTTCGCTTCGAACTCTTCCCAAGTTGTGTTAACGTAATCGTTTGCAAGATCTAAAGTATCCATGATATCCGCTTCGTTTGCACCATCGAATACCGGAGTTGCAATGTTAAAGCCAAGAGCCTTAGCCGCAAGTGACAAGTGGATTTCAAGCACCTGTCCGATATTCATACGGGAAGGTACACCCAAAGGATTCAAAACGATATCCAAAGGACGTCCGTTCGGTAAGTAAGGCATATCTTCTACCGGTAATACGCGGGAAACAACACCCTTGTTACCGTGACGACCAGCCATCTTATCACCAACGGAAATCTTTCTCTTCTGTGCAATGTAGATACGAACCTTCTGGTTTACACCGGGAGACAATTCGGAATCGCCGGCTGCTCTTGAGAATACCTTAGCGTCTACAACAACACCGTATTCACCGTGAGGAACCTTCAAGGATGTATCACGCACTTCTCTTGCTTTTTCACCAAAGATTGCACGAAGTAATCTTTCTTCTGCAGTAAGTTCTGTTTCACCCTTCGGTGTAACCTTACCTACTAAAATATCACCTGCACGAACTTCTGCACCGATACGGATAATACCTCTGTCGTCCAAATCCTTCAACGCATCTTCACCGACACCGGGAACGTCTCTTGTGATTTCTTCAGCACCAAGCTTAGTATCACGCGCTTCTGTTTCGTATTCTTCAATGTGAACGGATGTATAAACATCTTCACGTACAAGTCTTTCACTTAAAAGAACAGCATCCTCGTAGTTGTAACCTTCCCAAGTCATGAAACCGATAAGAGGGTTCTTACCAAGACCAAGTTCGCCTTCTGCCGTAGAAGGACCGTCAGCGATTACCTGACCTTCTGCTACGTGGTCACCCTTGAATACGATAGGCTTCTGGTTGTAGCAGTTACTCTGGTTACTTCTTACGAACTTAGACAACTGATATTCCATTGCCTCGCCGTCATCTGCTGTAATTTTAATTAATTCGGAAGATACGTAAGTTACGGTACCTGCCTTCTTGGCAACCACACAAACACCGGAGTCAACCGCTGTCTTAACTTCCATACCGGTACCGATTACGGGAGCCTCTGTGAAAAGAAGAGGCACTGCCTGACGCTGCATGTTAGAACCCATCAGCGCACGGTTAGCATCGTCGTTCTGCAAGAACGGAATCAACGCTGTAGCAACAGAGAATACCATCTTAGGTGATACGTCCATAAAATCGAACATTGCCTTAGGATATTCCTGTGTTTCTTCTCTGTAACGACCGGATACCATGTTCTTTACAAAGCAACCGTTTTCGTCAAGCTTTTCATTTGCCTGTGCTACATGGTAGTTATCTTCTTCATCAGCTGTCATGTAGATAACTTCATCTGTAACACGAGGATTCTCAGGGTCTGACTTATCGATACGACGATAAGGAGCCTCAACAAATCCGTATTCGTTAATTCTTGCATAAGATGCAAGGGAGTTGATCAAACCGATGTTAGGACCTTCAGGTGTTTCGATAGGACACATTCTACCATAGTGTGTATAGTGAACGTCTCGAACCTCGAAACCTGCACGATCTCTTGAGAGACCACCGGGTCCTAATGCAGAAAGACGTCTCTTGTGTGTCAATTCACCAAGAGGGTTGTTCTGATCCATAAACTGCGAAAGCTGTGAAGAACCAAAGAATTCTTTGATTGCAGCCTGCACAGGCTTAATATTTATTAATTTATCGGGAGTGATATTTTCTGAATCATGTGTTGTCATTCTTTCACGAACAACACGTTCCATTCTGGAAAGACCGATTCTGTACTGGTTCTGTAATAATTCACCAACCGCACGAATACGTCTGTTACCCAAATGGTCGATATCATCATCATGGCCGATACCATATTCCAAATGAATGTTATAGTTGATAGAAGCAAGCATATCTTCTTTTGTAATGTGCTTAGGAATTAATTCGTTTACATTACGCATGATTGCTTCAGCCAATTCTTCCGGCTTCTCTGCATATTCTTCAAGAATCTTCTGAAGCGCAGGGAAATAAACGAGTTCAGTAACGCCTAATTCTTTTGCATCACAATCAACCCATTCATTGATATCAACCATCATATTAGAAAGAACTTTTACGTTCTTTTCTTCTACCTGAATTAATACAGAAGCAACTGCTGCATTCTGAATAGCATCTGCCATTTCTGCAGTTACAACATCGCCGGCTTTTGCGATTAATTCTCCTGTATACTCATTTACAACGTCTGCTGCAAGAACATGATTGCGGATTCTGTTCTTAAGCATAAGTTTCTTATTGAATTTATAACGTCCAACCTTCGCCAAATCATATCTTCTGGCATCGAAGAACATAGCGCTCAAGAAACTTTCTGCGCTTTCCACGCTAAAAGGTTCGCCGGGATGTACCTTTGAGTACAATTCCTTTAAACCATCTACGTAATTCTTAGAAGGATCCTTTGCAAAACTTGCACGAATCTTGGGTTCATCACCAAACACTTCAAGAATCTCTTCGTCTGTTCCCAGACCAAGAGCACGAATAAATACAGTGATGGGGAATTTTCTTGTTCTGTCTACACGTACGTATGCAACGTCATTTGAGTCTGTTTCATACTCCAACCATGCACCACGGTTAGGAATTACGGTAGATGAGAACAATTCTTTACCAATTTTATCATGTCCGATTGCATAATAAATACCGGGCGAACGCACCAACTGGCTAACGATAACTCGTTCTGCACCATTGATCACGAATGTTCCTGTTTCCGTCATTAAAGGGAAATTACCCATAAAAATTGTACGTTCTATGAGATTTTCCTTCTCATTTTCATTGAAAAAGCGAACCTTTACATTCAAAGGTGCCTCATAAGTAAGGTCTCTCTCTTTACATTCCGCAATTGTATGCTTGATTTTGTCTTCCGCAAGTTCAAAATCAACAAATTCCATACGCAAGTCACCGCCAAAGTTGGTGATGGGCGAAATATCATCAAATGCTTCCTTCAAGCCTTCTTCCAAGAACCACTTGTAAGAATTCTTCTGCACTTCGATGAGATTAGGCATCTCCAGAACTTCTTTCTGACGTGAATAGCTCATACGCATACTGTTGCCGTTAACAATAGGACGTATTCTGTTCTTTTCCATTGACACTTCACTCCGTTCTTATTATGTTATATAGCCGTTCTACTGCACAATCACGGGAACCTGTCTCATTTTTGTCCGCAAGGAATCAACCCCTTGCGTCCGAAGACAAAAAGGGACAGTAAACCACAATAGTGCATCATCCATAATAGCAGAAAACAAGTCGGAAGTCAAACATTATTTTCCATTTTTATAAAAAATTTGTTTTAAGAAACTACTGCGGTATTACGAAGCAGTCATCCGACATTTTAAATTTTTTATATAAAAAAACCGCGAAAGAAAATTCCTTCGCGGTTTCATCATTCTCAGGGTAAAAATTACTTTAATGTAACCTTTGCACCAACTGCTTCTAACTTAGCCTTGATGTCATCAGCTTCTTCCTTAGAAGCGCCTTCTTTGATCATCTTAGGAGCAGCGTCTACTAAGTCTTTAGCTTCCTTTAAGCCAAGGCCTGTAGCTTCACGTACAACCTTAATAACTTTAACCTTTTCAGCTCCAACGTCTGTTAATTCAACGTCGAATTCAGTCTTTTCTTCTGCTGCTTCAGCTGCACCACCAACAGCGCCTGCTGCTACAACAACACCTGCTGCTGCAGATACACCAAATTCTTCTTCACATGCTTTTACTAAATCGTTTAATTCAAGTACGCTTAATTCTTTGATAGCGTCGATAAATTCCTGAGTTGTTAACTTTGCCATTTTATTTTCCTCCATTTAAAAATATTGTTTGTTCTAATAGTTTCTAACTTAAACTGTTGCGACAACCCCAAGGCGTCTGCAACGATTGCAACAATTACTCTGCTGCGGGAGCGCCCTGCTGTTCTGCAATCTGATTGAGAACGCGTGCAAGGTTTGTAATAGGTGACTGGATGCTTCCAAGTAATTTGCCAAGTAATTCTTCTCTTGAAGGTACGTTGGAAATTGCTTCGAT
>JAZNRI010000013.1:0-2715 GCA_045590655.1 Lachnospiraceae bacterium
TGAAGGGATTGCAAAAGAAAAGGCAATAAAATTTAAAGCGATTCATTTGCTGAGTAAAGAGGAGGCACAAAATGCTCCGACTCCAATTACAACATACGCATTGTTTTTTGATGGTAACTATGTCACCAATGAGCAGATGAATGACAAGAGATTTTTGAAATTGTTGGAGAAGTAAAATTCTTTAGGCTACAATCAATAGTGGTGTAAACGAAAAAGCAGTCTACAGTTAAATTATAAACTGCCCTTTCGTTTGCACCGCGTTTGATTTTGCCAAAGTGAACAAAGTTAGCGTCCGTGTTGCCGATATGTATGGACTTTCAATTCTTGCTTCTTTCACAAAGATAATGAAGTTCCTGTGCTTATTGTAGAACTATAGGTTGTTTTTGCAAAATCATGGCACGACAAATAAACCCCATTGCTGAGGCTTTTTAAAAATATTCGGTTAACCGATTCTAAATGCGTAAAGGTATTCTCTGCTGTGGTTTTCCAAGATGACCGCCACAGCATTTGCAAACAGTGACCTTGATACCATAAAGTGTTTCAAGTATCTGGGGTGTTTCCATATCTTTGAGTCTTGAAAGATATTGTTTACAGCCAAGAAGGTTTCTACATAAAGTAAGGTGCCTGGTCTTGCTTCGAGTACATAGTAATCCGTAGTGTCTGATTCTTACAAATCGCTTTGGTGGCACATGCATAAGAAACCTGCGGATAAATTCGATTCCAGAAATGGTATATTCTTTCCATTTGCCTTCTTTACGATAATCCTTCACATAGTAAGTAACAGTATTTTCGTCTATGCGAATGATACGGTGATTGCTGATAGCAATTCTATGAGTGTACTTACCAAGGTAGTTAATAACAGACTGGGCGCCGTTGAAGGTTTTCTTACAGTGGGGAACCCAGTCTTTTTCGTAGCAGGTGTTAAGCAGTTCCTTGAAGGTGTAGTGGTTACGATATTTTTCACTACTTCCATGAAACTGAAGCTTCTTCTCATTCCACAAGCGTTTCAGCTCATCCATATATTTACCACGAAACAGCTTTGACAAAATCTTTACCGGAAGGAAGAATTCTTCGCCTTTATCACGCCACTGATTTTTAGCAGTCAGGCCACCGCCAAGCAGGATAACATGAATATGAGGATGATAATTCATTTCGGATCCCCAGGTGTGTAACACACAAATATATCCCACCCTTGCACCGAGATGCTTTGTATCGGCTGTTAACTCATTGATAGTTGCAGAAACAGAATGATACAGTGCATCATACAGAAGATGTTGGTTGCTGTAGATTAAAGAGTTCAATTCCAGAGGAACTGTAAATACCACATGGAAATAAGGTGCTTCGAGAACATCTTCACGACGTTTATCCATCCATTTTTCCTTTGGAAGCGCCTGGCACATGGGACAGCATCTGTTACGACAGGAATTATAGTGAATCTGTGGATGTCCGCAGTCTTCACAGAATTGTATGTTAGCACCATAAGCTCCGGTTTTGCAGTTGATAATACAATGAGCTACCTTTGCTTGCTGAGGTGAAGGAGCATACTGCTCTAAATAGAGTGGATAAAACTGGTGAAATATATCCTGTACTGTAGGATTAACCATTTATTTCACCAGCTCTCTTATCAAAAGGACTCTGAACACCTAATAATGCCTTGTTGCTAACATGAAGATAGATTTCAGTGGACTTAGGGGAACGATGCCCTAACAGGGTTTGAATATATCTTATATCAACACCATCTTCTAAAAGATGAGTTGCATAGCTGTGTCGCAGAGAATGCATGCGTATACTGTGAGGAAGACCGGCAATCTTTAAAGACTTTTTGAAAACAAGTCTTGGGCCGGAAGTTGTGAGATATTCACCAGTCCATTTGTTGGGAAAAAGAATTCCGGTAGGTCTTCCACAAGTGAACCAATATTCAGTAAGAATATCGAGAGCTCTCTTGGACAATAGTGCATAACGAGCTGTATGAGTTTTAGAGTCTCGTATATAAATCTGCATATTTTTTCTTGAAATATCTTCATAATGTAAATGTAATACTTCTGAAATCCGTAAGCCGGAGGAATACATGATTGCAAAAATAGCTTTGTATTTTAAATCTTCTGTTGCATTTAAAAGTTTCTCAACATCATGAAAAGAAAGAACTTCCGGAACAGCATAATCATTAATGGCTCGAGGTACTAAGTTATCATCCCATAGCTTACCTAAGACACGTTTATAAAAAAATACAAGCGAACCATTGTTATTGTTAAGTGTAGAAGCTTTATCTCCTTTCCCTTGTAAATGCAGAAGATAATTTCTGGCATCTTCGCAGGTCAGTTCTTCGGGATTTTTTTTGATGTAATTCAAAAAACGAGAAACATTTTTCTTGTAAAGAGTAATAGTTTTAGGTTTCAGATTTCTAAGTTTTCCAACATCTTCGATTTTATTAATATATGATTCGTACATAAAATAACCTCCATGAATAAAAGTAGTAATGATAATAGTAACTACCTATCATGGAGGTGCATTTGCAAAATAAAACTGCTTGTGAAAGCAGCCTAAAAATGGTATTCTTTTCATGGGCAGTGTTTCTCTCTTTTGTATTATGTTTTGTGTGGTAACTTAACAATAAATACTTTTTAAAGAAGAATCAACTGCCTTTTTTAGAAAAACGTAAGAAACTGCGCCATAACCTTGCTAGGCCATCGCGCAGCGATTTTGTTCAATTTCAGT
>JAZNRI010000014.1:0-32582 GCA_045590655.1 Lachnospiraceae bacterium
TCTACTCTGACTACTTCAAGATTCTTTACTGTAGTCTGCTTGTGTCCCATGTGACCGGGCATACCTTTGCCCTTGAATACACGGCTGGGGCTTGAGCAAGCACCGTTTGAACCCTGATGACGATGGAACTTAGAACCGTGAGCCATGGGTCCTCTATGCTGTCCTAATCTCTTGATAGCACCCTGGAAACCTTTACCTTTGCTGATTGCAGTTGCGTCGATCTTGTCGCCTTCTGCAAAGATGTCAGCTTTGATTTCCTGTGCAAGAGCGTATTCAGAAGCGTTTTCGAATTTGAATTCTCTTACGTAACGCTTAGATGTAACGCCTGCTTTCTTGAAATGTCCCTGCATAGCCTTTGTTGTACCATGTGCATGAACGATTTCTTTCTTGCCGGATGCATCTTTGTTGATGATCTTGTCTTTCTTGTCTACAAAACCAACCTGAACTGCTTCGTAACCGTCGTTTTCAATTGTCTTGATCTGAGTTACTACACAAGGGCCGGCCTGAAGAACTGTTACCGGAATAAGGCTGCCGTCTTCTGCGAAGATCTGAGTCATTCCGACTTTGGTTGCTAAAATAGCTTTCTTCATTTCTTTACCTCCATTTGTTTCTACTACAGCGGCATCTGAGGTTTGTTCGGATGCATACTAGTTGTAGAAGGTTTTATTTTTGTTTTTTAGTTACTTCCTTAATTAATATCAATTATTTCATTTTGATATCAATGTAAACACCCGCAGGAACTTCAAGGTTCTGCAATGACTCTCTAACCTTTGAGTCAGGGTTGATAACATCGATCAGTCTCTTGTGAGTTCTCTGTTCGAACTGTTCTCTGGAGTCTTTGTACTTGTGTACGGCACGGATGATTGTAACTACTTCCTTCTTAGTAGGAAGGGGCACGGGTCCGCTAACCTTTGCTCCGTTCTTCTTAACTGTTTCGATGATTTTCTTGGCAGCTGCATCTACTGTCTGATGCTCATAAGCTTTAAGTGTGATTCTCATTACTTCGTTTGCCATAAAAAAAGTCGCCTCCTTTTCGCACTTTATAAAATCTAAGTACGACAAGCGGTGGCTGGAGACTCTCCCGTGTGTGTCCTAACTGTTTACGCAACCCCAGAATTACTTCCGAACCGTATTCGTTAAAACTTTCACGTCGTTTCTACCTGTTTGTAGACATGTTGTTTTGTACAGTGACTTGTCGCCAGTATCTTGACTTGACATTCGCTCCATGTAAAAACCTATCCATTTTGCCGGATAGCAACCTTACATTTCATCGCTATCATGCCACAGCAAGTATTACTATACAACATGTTTTGGCAATGTGCAAGAGTTTTTTAAAAAAATTTTATAAGTTTTTCACAAAAATATTTTTACTTCTTTTATATAGAAGAAACACACGCAAGATGATGTGGTTTCAAAGTTTTTATCCACAAGAATAGCGGGATGCATACACATCCCGCCATAGTTTCTACTTATATACATTACCATTGCTAATAGCTTAGGTAAGAGTCAAGTCCATAAGCCATTCCTAAAAAGATGTAACTTAAGAACGCTATAAGAATCATAACCACTCCTATCAAGAGCGCAAGTGCCGAACAAATGATACCGGCAATCGACATACCCTTACTCTGCCCTTTCTTTAACGCGATGATACTTGTGATTAAGCCACCAATTGCAAACGGTGCCGAGAACAGTATGCTAAACAAAGCACCACAACACGAAAACAGCAATCCAAATACCAGTGCTACAATTCCAAGCACCATACCCGTAATCGCCAATCCGTTGCTCTGGGGTTCTCTGTAATCGTCATCTTCCCAGTTTTCGTAGTTATTATACATTCCATTATCGTTAAAATTATATTCGTCCATCATCAATAATCCCAATCGTCGTAATCGTAATCGTAGTCGTAATCATAGTCATAATCATCGTAATCGTAATCATAGTAGTAATCGTCATAATAGTAATCTTCATACTCTTCCATAAATGCAGGCATTGCCATCAAACCCGCACCCACAAGAATACTAAATATAAGAATAACGATTGCAAGCAGCAAGCCGATACCGCTACAAATCAAACCAGCAATACCCATACCTTTGCCGCCCTTCTTTGCAATTGCAATGATACCAAAGACGATACTTAACAAGCCTAACAAACCTGAAAGAATCAACAAAAAAGGCAAGCAACAAGAAAGCAAAGTAATCAAAAGCGCAATGATACCAAGTACCATAGACGCAATACCAAAACCTTTACCGGGCTGTGCAGGCGCAGGCTGCTGATATGTATTGTTCTGATAGTTCATATTATTTCCATCCATATTTCATATCCTCCCAAATAATGAATTTTTCTTTTGTTATGTGTTTTATAATAACATATCTTTATTTTCTTGTAAATTAAAAGAACTGATTCATCTTTTATAATATGGCGTAATATTTTGACACAAAAAAGACCGGACACATAGTCCGGTCTCTCACTTCGATTCAATCTAAATCTTAGTAGTAGTAGTAATCGTTCAAGTAGCTTTCGCCGCTGAAGATACCAACAAGGTTGATGATGAACATAATTACACCAAGTACAACACCTACGATACCAAGGATCATACCGATTCTTGCCATACCAATCTTTTCGCATCTCTTCATACCGAGAACACCGCATACGATACCAGCTGCACCTGTAAGCCAGCTAATGATAGGTGAACAGCAGCAAACGATTGAAAGAATACCTGTAACCAAAGAAACGATTGCAAGTGCATTACCTTTCTGTTCAACTACTTCATATGTAGCATTAGCATCATATGAATATTCATTATTCATATTGTTCATGTTATTTCCGTCCATTTTCTTCTCCTCCTAAAACAAAAAATAAATAAACTACACGACAATACTAACATATTAAAAGTATTTTGTAAATAAAATCATTTTATAATCTTTTTATATTTTTATTTTAAAAGTAGTTTTTATTTATAAATCTCTTTCATAAAATAAAATTTGAATTCTCAGACAAATCACACTTTCCACAAAAGTAATTGCAGACTTCCCCAAATTATACTAATATATAGAAGAACTTATTTTGCATCGGTTCGTCTGTGACGCCGAAGCATTATTTTAAAACTACGCGAAACGGAGCATTTATATGTGGATAGCAGATAATTGGAAAGATTACGAAGTGTTGGCCACTTCAGGCGGCGAGAAACTGGAACGCTGGGGCGATTATATTCTAGTGCGTCCGGATCCGCAGGTCATTTGGGATACTCCCCATACTCACGCAGGCTGGAAACGCAAGAACGGCCACTACCACCGCAGCAACAAAGGCGGCGGCGAGTGGGAATTCTTTAACCTGCCCGACGAATGGTCAATTCAATACAAAGACTTAACCTTTAACTTAAAGCCCTTCAAGTTTAAGCATACCGGCCTCTTCCCTGAGCAGGCGGTAAACTGGGACTGGTTTTCTTCTATTATAAAAGAATCGGACCGCCCGTTAAAAATCTTAAACCTTTTTGCATACACAGGCGGTGCAACCTTAGCAGCTGCCAAGGCAGGCGCAAGCGTAACTCATGTGGACGCATCCAAAGGTATGGTTCAGTGGGCCAAAGAAAATGCCGTTGCCTCCGGTTTGGGCGATGCGCCCATCCGCTGGTTAGTGGACGACTGCGTTAAATTCGTGGAGCGTGAAATCCGTCGCGGCAATCACTACGATGGCATTATTATGGATCCGCCTTCATATGGTCGCGGACCCAAAGGTGAAATTTGGAAAATTGAAGAATCCATTTTCCCTTTTATCGAGTTGACAACACAGCTTCTGACCGAAGACTCTAAGTTCCTTTTAATCAACTCCTATACTACAGGACTTCAGCCCGCAGTGCTTTCTTATATGATTAACACTGCCATTGTGTCTAAGTTTGGCGGTAGCGTGGAATCTAATGAAATCGGACTCCCCGTAGCAGAAGACGGTCTCGTTCTTCCCTGTGGTGCTTCAGGGCGCTGGACAAAATAAGCCTACACCATATTTAATCTGCAAATATACATTAAAAATAAAAAAGAGAATTGCCTCTGTATATGAAGCAATTCTCTTTTACTTTTCATCTCTTCTATTCCAATCGCATAATGCATTCTGTTCTATGCATCCAAGCGCGGCCTTTACAATACCGTCAGTCCGAATCCTATAAATAAGATATTCCGAACCACCCACTGTCCGAGTAGCACGCCCACACCCACATAAATCAGACCCACAATGGGAAACTTCCTGAAACCGATTTTCTCGGTATGCATATAAAGAAAGGTATTAATCATAAAAACAACATACACGCCTACACCGTAAATCACAAAAGGATTACAAAGAAAACTCCGCCACAAATGCCCATGCATCAAATGATAAAAGGCTCTTGTAGCGCCACACCCCGCACAATAGAATCCCACGGTGTCGAGGAATACACAACCGTGTTCTCTTGCAAGAATCGCATCGCCCTTCCACCAAATCAGGATTGCCGCTGCAATAAAAAGAACCAAGCCAATCTTGCCGACCAAATACCACTCTTCAATTATATGTTCCGGGTGTCTTTTTGCTCTGTCGTACATTCTCCCCATCCTTTTATAAAATCACTTCCATACCGACCTTCTGTGGCTTTAACCCGCACTTCTCATAAAATTTCATCGCGCCTTCATTGCAGGACCACACGTTAAGCGTCACATTATAAAAACCATTCTCTTTTGCAAAAGCCAACACATAATCATACAACTGTTTTCCCACGTGTTGCCCGCGCAAAGTTTCGTCCACGCACAAATCGTCAATATACAAGGTTTTGACATCGGTTAAAATATTATTGTTCACATACTGCTGATATACGCAAAAAGCATATCCCATCACAACGCCCAGCTCATCCCGTGCCACAAAAATCGGCCTGCTGTCATCTTGGATAATTGCCTCCAATTCTTCGTCGGTGTATTTTTTCACATCCGCTTTAAACAAATCCGGTCTTCCGTTGTGGTGCACCATCAACACCTGTTTTAAAAGCTTGTTAATGCCTTCCATATCTTTTATCTGCGCACGCTCGATTATCATGATAATCCTCATTTCTCTAATACACTTATTCTTATTACAATTGATAAAAATCAATTGCACTCACCCATCTAATCTCTTCTGCTGACTACTCCCCAAACGGCTCCATACTCCTTTGCAAAATGCCGTTCATATGCGCAATCGCCATTCCGTAGTTGGTGACGGGCACGCCTCTTTCCGCGCAGGTCCGCAAGCGGTTTTGCATCATCTGCTCCGTCAAGGTACAGCCACCGCAGTGAATCACCAACGCATAATCCTGAAAATCTTCCGGAAAATCATTTCCCGAACACAAATCAAACTCTACCTTCTTACCGATGGTCTTGCGAATCAAGGCTGGAATTTTAACACTGCCGATATCCCCGCACTGTCTGTGATGGGTACAACCCTCCGCCATAAGAATGCGGTCACCGTCCTGCAGGCCATCCAGCACCTTCGCACCGTTTACTAAAGTCTCAAGGTTTCCTTTGTATCTTGCAAATAAAATCGAAAACGAAGTAAGCAACACATCTTCCGGCACAATCTTTGACACTTTGCCAAACGCCTGGGAATCCGTAATCACAAGTTTCGGCTTGGCACCAAGTTTCGCCAAGGTCTCCGTAAGCTCCGTATCCCTGCACACAACACTGATTGCACCCGCATCCAAAACATCGCGGATGGTCTGTTGCTGGGGCAGAATAAGTCTCCCTTTCGGTGCCGCCTCATCAATGGGCACCACAAGCACTACCACATCGCCGGGCTCTAACAAATCGCCTACGATTTTTTTATCGGTAAGCTGGTCTCTTCCCAGCTTCGCTATCGCTCTTTTTAAAAGCGGTATCTGATAACCGGTCATAGCACTGACGTAAATGATATGTCTTTCTCTATCTTCCGCCTTATCCTCCGGACTTCCTTCTACAGCATCGTCCGACTTAACATTCTCATTTATAACAGCTCTTCCAAACGCCTGAGCAGGCATCTCTTCATTCTCGTTTCCCTCTTCCAAATCCACCTTATTCATCGCAATGATATAGGGAATTTTCAAGGTTTCCAAGCGTTCAATCAACTCCTCTTCTTCAGCCTGTAATCCATAAGCAACATCGGCTACCACGATTGCAATATTGACTTCTTTGAGAATAGCCTCCGTTTTCTTCACACGAAGCTCGCCAAGGCTTCCCACGTCATCAAGTCCCGGCGTATCAATCATCACCACCGGCCCCATAGGCAGAAGCTCCATAGCCTTACGAACGGGGTCCGTTGTTGTTCCCGCCACTTCAGACACCACCGCCAAATCCTGCCCTGTCACCGCATTGACAAGACTTGACTTCCCGGCATTGCGTTTACCGAAAAAACCGATATGAATACGTTCCGATGACGGTGTTGCATTTAAGCTCATGGGGTTCTCCTTCTTTATAAATTTCTTTCATAAAAATCTTTTAAAACAATTTCAATCTGTATAATTCGCAATCTGCGGCTTACATTTTTTAAAATCTAAAATCTCTCGAATTGGAATTTTTAATATCTTCAATATGTTCTTTTGCTATTTCCTTGGTACGCTCTCTGGGAATTTTCTCCAATTCCTTTTCAATCAGGGCAAAACCTGTTTTCTTCGTTTCTTCCGAAGCGTAATCCACCAGATATTCCGTCAGCGTCATCAACGCATTGGGATGGCAGAAATTGAGAATCTGCCCGCTTTTACAAAAGCTCATAAAACGATCGCCGGTACGGCCTTCCCTGTAGCAAGCCGTACAGAAGGAAGGAATGTGGCCGTTGTCCATCAGCCATTTTACAACCTCGTCCAAGGTACGCTGGTCTGATACGTCGAACTGCTCCGAATCGTGGGGACGTTCTTCCTCGGTATATCCGCCTACGGAAGTTCTGGAACCACCGCTAATCTGGGAGATACCCAAGCGAAGCACACGCTCACGAACCTTTTCATTCTCACGGGTAGAAATAATCATACCGGTGTAAGGCACAGCCAAGCGAATGCAGGCAATGATTTTTTCAAACTTATCATCAGCCAGTGAATTATCAAACTCGTCCGGATCAATATCGTCAGCACGTTTCAAGCGGGGAACGCTGATGGTGTGGGGACCCACGCCATGCACTGCCTCTAAATGCTCCGCATGCATAATCAGTCCCGCGAACTCGTACTTGTAGGTCTCCAAGCCGAACAGTACGCCAAGGCCTACATCATCAATACCGCCTTCCATAGCACGATCCATAGCCTCGGTATGATAATCATAGTCGTGCTTGGGTCCCGTAGGATGCAACTTCAAATAGCTTTCCTTGTTGTAGGTTTCCTGGAATAAAATATAGGTTCCGATGCCTGCTTCTTTTAACTTGCGGTAATCTTCCACCGAAGTCGCCGCAATGTTCACATTCACACGACGGATTGCACCATTCTTATGATTGATGCTGTAAATGGTTTTGATACATTCCAAAATATACTCAAGCGGGTTGTTGACAGGGTCTTCGCCTGCTTCAATTGCAAGACGCTTGTGTCCCATATCCTGCAACGCAATTACTTCCGCTTTCACTTCTTCCTGGGTAAGCTTCTTACGGGTAATATGTTTATTCTTAAAATGATACGGGCAGTATACGCAACCATTCACGCAATAGTTCGACAAATAAAGTGGCGCAAACATAACGATGCGGTTCCCATAAAAAGCCAACTTGATTTCTTCTGCAATTTTATAAATCTCTTCAATCTTCTCAGGAATTTCGCACGCAAGCAGAACCGATGCTTCCCTGTGCGTCAGCCCCTCGCATACAAGTCCGTTGCCCTCTTTCTTGGGACGGGCCTTTTCCAGAATTTCATCAATCAGCGCAACATTGTTTTTATTTGCCTCCGCATACGCGATTGTCTCAAGAATCTCCCCATCATTAATAAACTCTTCCGCCTTTAATGACTTCGGATTATAAACTGCCATTTGTATTTCCTCGTCTTTCATTTGTTTCTATTTTCATCCGCCTTACGCCTCGTAAGACTACCTCATTCACTTATCCGCGCACATCTCCCCGGTCCTTCACCACGCGATAACCAATCGCTTCCATACGTGCCTTAAGCTCTTCCACGTTCTTTGCAGCCTCACTTCCGCCGTAAGCCTTGTTATCATACAACTCATACTTTTGCTTTGCCGACATCGGTGAAAGGTTCGGCATCACTACATTCGCTCCTGCAAGAATCCCTTTCTCGCAACCTTTCTCATCCAAGGTCGCCAACGCGGTAGTCGCCGGTAAAAGTATATTCGGTTTAATCAGCCTAATGATGGATAAAAGATAACGGGTCAGCCCAACATCCCCTGCTTTATCTTCCGCAAACTGCGTTGCGTGATGCGGGATAAAAGGACCGATACCGCACATCGCAGGCCCAAACTCTTCAATCCATTTTAAGTCCTTGGCAAGCGTCTCCGTTGTCTGCCCGGGACTTCCCACCATAAAACCGCAACCGGTCTGAAAACCGATTTCTTTCAAATCTCTCAATGCCTGTAATCTGTTTGCCAGCGTTAATTCTGCCGGGTGCAGGCTTGCGTAATGTTCTTCGTCCGCAGTCTCGTGCCGCAAAAGATAACGGTCCGCCCCCGCCTCAAACAGACGCACAAAGCTTTCTTTTCCACGCTCGCCAAGCGAAAGCGTCACGGCGCAATCAGGATAGGTAGTTTTCATTTCTTTTATCAAATCACACAAGAAATCATCCGTATAAAAGGCATCTTCACCGCCCTGCATTACGAAGGTACGAAAGCCCAAGGCATAGCCTTCCGCGCAACAGGACAGAATCTCTTCACGACTTAAGCGATAACGTTCGCAAGCCTTATTACTTCTTCGGATACCGCAATAAAGGCAGTCATTTTTACAGTAGTTACTGATTTCAACCAGTCCCCTGATAAAAACATCTTTGCCATAGATTTCCTCTCGAACCGCCCTTGCACGCTTAGCAAGCAGTTCCTCCATCTCTGCATCGTATCCGTCAATCAACTCGGCATATTCTTCAAGCGTAAGACTATGATTCTTATACAATTTATCCGCTATAAAAATCAATCGCTCCCTCATACGCTTACTATTCTCCCCATCTCATTTCAGACTACTGTCATTCTCCGAAGCTTAACATCCACCGGACTCATAATCTTTTATCTCTCCGGTCTGATTACCGAATCTTCTCCGGCAACCGGCATTCCATACTCTCCTGCCACATTATCCACAGCACGCCTTCTTTAACGGAAATCTCCGCAGGCTGTCCTACAAACTCATTGCTGACACCCAAGGCCCTTTTGTTCACAAGTGTTGCGTCATAAAGAGTATATTTTAAACCTTTGATACATACACCCTTGGCTTCCTGCGTTGCCGCAAAAATCGAAACCGTTCCGTAATAATCATCCGTAAAATGCAACGCTCCGGCGTTAATTGCCGTAATGGTGCAATCGGGACAGAAGCAAAAAACTTCCACACCCTTTTGACACAAATCCGTCAACAACTGAAGATTTGCCAACGTATGGTCAAGACGCCCTCCGCTGATACCAAAAAGGTACAACTTCCGATACCCTTTCTCTATGGCAATCTCTGCCGCCAATGCCACATCTGTATCATCCTTTTCTACCGGGTGACATACAATGTTATCCCCCTTGGGACGATACCCTAAGGAATCAAAATCTCCCACAATAAAGTCAGGGTGATACCCTGCCTCCTCAATATATACAAGACCGCTGTCCGCGGCTATAATACAATCTTCTTTCTTAGGATAAAAGCGGTCTATATCAAAGTCTCCTCCGCCTACAATATAACAAATTCCGGTCTGTTCCATCTATCGTTTCCTTTCGGCGCATTTCGTCCTTTTTTTCCAAGCAAACTTTCATTGCATATTTTATCTGTATGGGCTTTACCTATTATTCTTCCGTGCACAGCACCTTGTTTAACTCATTTAAAACTCTCTTTTTATCCGCACTCCAAAGCGGCGCAATCAGCGTCCTTTTATTGCCGTCTCCGGTCAGCCTGTGAATCACCATAGTCTCCGGAATCAAATCCACGCACTCCTTGATTATCTGCAGATACTCTTCCATCGTAAGCGTGTTAAAATCCCCCGCCTCATAATCCTTGGCAAGGTCCGTTCCTTCAATCACGTGAAGGAGTTGCAACTTAATGCCTTCGACCTTGCTTTCCACGACATAGCGCACCGTTTGTAACATATCCTCTTTCGTTTCATCGGGCAGGCCGATAATCACGTGAGTAATCACTTCCACGCCTATGGCGTGCAGGTCTTTTACGGCCTTGTCATACACTTCCAAAGGATAACCTCGGCGGATATATTCCGCAGTCTTTGGGTGAATGGTTTGAAGTCCAAGTTCTACCCACACCGGCTTAATCGCATTCAGCCTCGAAAGCATATCCAGTATCTCTTCCGGCAGACAATCAGGCCTTGTTGCAATAGATACCGCCACTACTTCATCATCTTCCATAGCTTCTAAGAACTTCGGTTCCAGGAATTCCACGCTTCCGTAGGTATTGGTAAAAGACTGAAAATAGGCAATGTATTTACCGCCTTTATTCTTGGACGCAACCTTTTCCTTGGCTAATTGTATCTGCTCTTTAATTGGCAATGTAGCACTCTGCGCAAAATCTCCCGAACCGGTATCTGCGCAGAAAATACACCCACCCACCCCAACCGTTCCGTCACGGTTGGGGCAGGTGCATCCACTACTTAATGCAATTTTGTATACTTTGGTTCCAAATCTCTCTTTGAGATATTGGTTCAGACTTTTATACATGATAAATATCCGTAAACTCCGCAATCTCTCTGTCTACAGTGCAAAGGTCTTTCACGTTCAAGTCTTCCACGTCGTAATGACCTGTAATTCTTGCATAATTCTTAAGGCCTTCTACCATTTCATCCATCTTCTCGGGACGGTTTCTTAATGCGATTACATCAGCACCCATCGCCATAATCTTCGCAAGTTCTTCCGCATCCTTTGCGCCGTCCAATGCAATTACGATATCCATATCAGACTGTACCGCATTCAAATATTTAGTCGCACGATGCAATGCATAAGGAAGGGGCACTACATCAAAGTTATTCAATACAACATAGTCAGGTTTTGCAAATACACAGAATTCCAAATCTCTTTCAATTCTTGCAGCGCCCATCTTAATACCGATGGGGCATCCGTCTGATTCAAGACGTAAGAAGTTTACTACCTGGCGCAAATCTTCTTTGGAATTGATGGTCTTCTCAATGCCGTTTCCGTGACCTACGATTACTTCAATCGCATCTGCCTTCTGGTAATCTTCACTGGTCAAACCGCTATTGGGAATGTACTGAACCATATTGTAATCTCCGGTAGAGAATACAGGGCTATCAAGTACCAAGGGTCTCTCAGATGCAATACCGAGAACTGTTCTGCCCTCTACTTCAGTTCCTTCCGGTAAAGGCATAGGATTTAACTGTGCGGGCACAATGAGAATCTTCTCAAGGTTGTTACAATATGCAGGTTCTTCTTTGACTTCGCAAACACATTCTGCAGCAGTTTCTTTCACTTCTGCTTCTTTGCTTTCTTCTGCTTCCCACATTGCAAAAAGTCTTTCGGAAGTTTCTTCTGAAGCAGTATCTTCTGCAACTTCTTCTGCTTCTTCCGTAACTTCTTCTGCAAAATCTACAAATACTTCTTCGATATCCTCATCGGTAACTTCTTCGTCTACCACTTCATCCATTGCCTTGGTAACGAAGTTTACTCCGGCAACGGCAGCACCGGTTGCAACGCCTGCTTCGACCACATCATCTAAGAAAGACCAGCCCTTGATTACGGGTGCTTCTTCTTTAACTTCTTCAGCATCAGCATTCACTTCATCAGTCGCTTCAACTGCATCTTCCGTAACTACATTTTCTTCAACAGTGTCAGCCTGCTCTGCAACTTCTTCTGTTACGAAATCATCTTCCGTTACTTCCGTAGGAATTTCATCAATTTCTTCAAAGAAGAAAGGTTCGTCATCTTCTTCGGTTTCTGCAGTCGCATCTTCTAAAATGTCTTCTGCTGCTTCGTCAGTTTCTGCTGAAATTTCCTCTACAGTTTCTTCCACTTCTTCAAAAGTTTCATCTGCATTTTCATCGGCAACACATTCAACCATTTCTTCCATGTCTTCCGATGTGACTTCATATACATTGTCTTCTATCGCATCTTCAAAGTTTGCAAATAATTCTTCGCCAGCATCCTCTTCCTTGGCTTCCTCAAAGAAGAAAGGTTCATCCTCGTCAGCCTCTAAAGTATTATCTTCTCTTACTTCTTCAACGTTTTCAGCAATTACTTCTTCTGCAGGGCTCTCTTCAACTACAGCCTCAACAGTGGCTTCCTCTGCCACTTCATCAAATTCAATAGTTTCCACGCCGTCTGCACTTACCACTTCAATGCGTCCGCCTTCAGGCACATCATCATCAAATTCAATTGCATCAATTGCACTGAATACTTCTTCTTCCGAAATACTTGAATCACCGTGATGATGTTCTTCTTCCATACCCATCATCGCATCCATTGTCATCTCGGTAAAGAAATCATCATCGTCCTCATCCAAATAATCTACGGTATCAGCGGACTCTTCTTTTAAAACTTCCTCTTCCACGTTTTCTTCTGGGAACAATGCACTGTCTTCCACGTCTGATTCTTTCGATTCAGTTTCAACAGTTTCTTCAACCATTTCTGCAGTTTCTTCACTTACAGCTTCTTCTGCTACCGCATCCGTTTCTGCCGGTTCTTCTTCTCCAAGAATTTCTTCCACAACGGGTTCTTCCGCAGGCATAACCATACCGATATTCTCAGCTTTTACTACGGAATCATTTTTATCGTTAAAAGGATCAATCACGCGCTGTACGGTACCGCCACCGCTATTCCACAAAGGTCTAAAATTATCTTCTTCCTCATCTTCAGAAATAATATGAGAAGTTCCTACAGGTTCAGCAGAAGAATAAAAGCTCTCGATTCTGCTGTTGAATACAGGCATATCATCTTCTGCGGCAGCTTCTTTCACTTTTTCAGCAATTTCCTCTACCACGGTTTCTTTTACTTCTTCCGCAGGCTCTTCGCCACCGATTACCTTTTCTACACTGCCCATAGCGTTGCTGATGGTCCAGCCGGTTGTATTATTGCTTACAGGCTCTTCTTTCTTCTCTGCATTTGCAGATACCGGTGTCCAGAAATCCTGACGTCTTTCTACCACAAATTCAGACTCGGGGGCTGTAATCACGTCCGCATCTTCTTTAATTTCTTTATACATTGAGAAGGGTTCTTCTGCTGTTTCGCCAACAACTTCTTCTTTTACTTCCCCGTAAAAATCAGCCGCGGTCTCTTCATCTTTAGCGTCTTCCTTTGCTTCTTCAAAGAAATTGTCTTCAGCCTTAACTTCTTCAACAAACTCTTCCGCTTCCTTAACCTCTTCTTTTACCGCTTCAATCGGATTATTGTCCGCATCCAAAGCGATAAAATTCTCTTTCCCTTCATTACAAATCGGGCACTCGGTCAACTCATCAAAAGTTCTTCCCGCATGCTGTTCATTGTAAATATAACCACATACCTTGCATTCGTATTTTGCCATATGTATCCTCCCTTAATTCGGTAACCCGTTTTTATACCCAAACATAGAAATAGCATACCATATATTATGACTTTTTTCAATGAAAAACCACAGGCGCAAAATACCTGTGGCCACACCTTTTATATTTATTTATAAATTACTTATGCATTCTGTCGCATTCTTTTCCATTCCCTGCCTCTAATGCTACGCACAATGATAAAACAAATCACATGAGCAAGAAAGGTCAAAGTCCAGGATACCGGGTAGGACATATAAATCGTCTCGATGCAATGATACTCCGGTATCTGAAAAATCGTAGCAAGCCACACCAGACGGAATGCGCAGGCGCCAAGAAGTGATACAATCATAGGCACAATGGAACACCCCATACCTCGCAGGGAGCCTACCATAACGTCCATCATACCGCATAAGGCATAAACGCTGCAGATATACATAAGGCGCACCATACCGGCCTCTACTACCGCCGGATTGTCGGTATAAAGCGACAACAGCGGCCGACCGCACAGCACCACAAGATTACCCATAATCACGCCGGTGGCAATCACCAGCCCCTGGGCCGTAAAAAGAATTTTATTCACACGTTCAAATTTCATGGCACCGATATTCTGACTTGTAAAAGAAATCGCCGCCTGATACAAAGAGTTCATCGCCACATACACAAATCCTTCCACGCTGCTGGCGGAAGAATTGCCCGCAATCACTGTCTCGCCAAACAGGTTGACTGAAGACTGGATAAAAACATTGGACAGCGAAAAAAGAGTACCTTGAAATCCGGCAGGCAAACCAATCTGCACAATCTTCCAGAACTTATCCGCCTTGATGTGCAACTCTTTTAACTCAAGGTGAATGCCGCCCTCTTCCTTGATAAGACAACGAAGTACAAGAAATGCGGAAATAAACTGTGAAATCACCGTAGCAAGGGCAACGCCGGCCACGTCCATATGAAGAACGATTACAAAAATCAAATTCAGTCCCACATTAATCACCCCGGCAAAAGCAAGGTAATACAAGGGTCTTCTCGTATCGCCCACCGCACGCAAAACAGCACTGCCGAAGTTATAAACCATCGTCGCAGGCATACCAAGGAAATAGATTCTAAGGTACAGCGACGCCAGCTTTAAAACCTCCGGCGGCGTATTCATTTTACTCATAATGATGGGTGCCCCGATAAAACCAATTACCGCAAGAATTGCACCGCTTACCAGGCTTAACATAATGGAAGTATGAACGGTTTCTTTCAATTCCTTCTGTTGATTGGCACCATAAAAACGGGCCGTTAAAACATTAGAACCTACGGACAACCCGATAAAAACATTGGTCAGCAGGTTAATCAAAGAAGACGTCGCGCCAACTGCTGCCAGGGAATTATCCCCCGCATATTTTCCCACCACGATAATGTCCGCTGCATTGAACAGAAGCTGTAAAATGCCGGAAAGCATAAGCGGCAGGGAAAACAACAACATCTTTTTCAAGATGGAACCGCTGCACATATCGATTTCATATTTTTTATTATGCATAAATTATCAGCTCTTTTCATATTAGAATGTGCTTTGCACATTCTCTGCACCCGAGCGGAGTTGCAACGCAACTATTTTCCGTTCCGCGAGATGTGCATCTGCAATCATTCTTGTACGCAGTACAAGAATTAAAAGTGTACTGCCCTTGCCGGCGGTACACTTTTATCGTTGTATTTTTCGCTTATTCGCGTTTATTCACTTAATTCAGAAGTACAGTGGGGACATCTTGTTGCTTCGATGTTCACTTCGCTCTTGCAGAAAGGACATACCTTAGTGGTAGGTGCTGCAGGCTCTTCTTCTTTTTTCTTACGAGTGAATGCTTTGCTCATTGTATTAATGGTCTTAATCATAATGAATACCACAACCGCCATAATCAAGAAGTTAATGATTGCGGTAAGGAAACTACCGTAATTTAAAGTTGCTTCATCTTTCAACACCAACACGTATCCTGTCAAATCCGTTCCGCCAATCATTCCGATTAAGGGATTGATAATGTCGTTTACCAATGAATTTACAATTCCTGTAAAAGCACCACCGATGATGATACCTACTGCCATATCCATTACATTTCCGCGGCTGATAAATTCTTTAAATTCTTTTAAAATCTTCATAATCTCACATTCTCCTTATGCATTGTCTGTTTGTATCCCATTGCCCTATAAAGGGCCGTTGCAATTTCGCAACATTTACTATATCGTCATAAACTACAAAATATTATACACCTGTTGAAAAAAAGTGGCAAATATATTTTATATCTTTTTCATTGCGACCTTCGATAAAAGCATTGCCTCTTACACCTTCTGCTTTTACTCCCCAATCAGAGTCACTTCCGTGTAATCATGTCCCGCAGACGGTAAGAACTTCTCCAACATATCTTTTGTCTTCATTGCAATGCTTGAAGTATTCATACAGGGGTGGCATCCAAACCATTCCATTGCAAGCAAATCTTTGTCAATCAGCAGACGCACTTTGCACTCCTTATCATAGGCAAGTCCAAGCACCGTTGCCGAACCCGGCGTCAAATTTAAATACTGCGCCAACTCCTCCGGTCCCGCAAAAGACAGTCTTGCCGAGTTAATCTGGGACGACAATTCCTTCGTCTTAAAAACTTTATCTCCCGGCATTAAAAGCAGATAAAAATCCGTCTTCTGGCGATTGCACAAAAACAAGTTTTTGCAAATATGTGCGCCCAAAGCATCTCCGATTGCAACGCAATCTTCCATTGTCATTGCCGGCTCGTGGTCGGCTCTTTTGTACGCAATGCCAAGGGCATCCAGCATATCATATGCCGCTATTTCTTTTTCACTTCTGCCTGCAATATCCGCAGGTCTTCCTTCGTAAATGTTCATGTTTTTCATTCCTTTTATTGTTCCTTTTATTATTCCTTTATTATTTTATACTTGCTTTAATATCATATACTTTGCATACACCACTGAGTACGGCGTTCCCATTACACTTCGCCTAAGTCGTAAACAGTTCCTGTACACAATCGCATCAACTGCCCATCCGCCAGGTACTTTTCAAGAAGTGCAATTGCCGGTTCTCCCGTACAATGTCCGGTAAGTAATACTTCGATACCCGTAGCCTGAATATACTCTGCCAAAGCTTTTACTTCTTCCTCCGAATAAATGCAGATCTCTTCGCCGCCCTTACGGCCTTTCATATGCAAGCCACCCACATAGGCGTAAATTTTCTTCCCGGGCAAAGCGTTCTTTACCTCTTCCACAATGTTCTGTACACCACCATGGGAACAGCTGTTGCAAATCACAAGTCCGGCGTTTGTTTCAAACACCACGCTCATCTCATGGGCGAAATCATCGGGTAGCCAGGTAGCCTCCGGCTTTGTCTTACTGCAGATTATGCCTTCTGCCGTTTCGCAAGTTATATCTCCCACCGATTCACTGACTTCTTGCGGCTTTGCTTCCCGATACAGTCCCGCCTTCTCACCGATTGCTGCCAGTTTATCCGGTGCTGTACTATGGGGGGCAAGGACAATTCCCTCTGCAACCTGTGTCACCTTATCTACTGCCGTTATGCGTTCCTTAAGCACTTCTTTTACCGCTTCCGGCACACCGATTTCATGCATTACACCACCCGAGGTGGACGCATATCGCCCCATGGCACTTTCCATCGCATATACCGGTGCACTTTTATTCTCTCCGATAAAAGCATTAAAACCACCGGAATGGTCATAATGTCCATGGGATAAAAATGCCATATCAACTGCTGCCAAATCAACGCCCATCTGTTTTGCATTGTCCGCAAAGACCTCGGTGCTCCCGGCGTCCAATAATATTTTTTTATCTTTATATTCGATATACAGACTCAGACCGTGCTCGCACTGCAAGTCTGAGTCAGTTGTATTCTCCATAAGTACGTGTATTTTCACTTTTACTTCCTCTTTACGATATTATATTTTTATCGTATTCCCTTGGATTCGCACACAACAACTTTATGCTGCACTTCGCGCCTTACGCCTTGCCCTGATTCGCGCGAAATACATCCGCCACCTCGCTGATGGTAATATAGGCTTTCGGGTCGATTTCGTGCACGATATCACGCATTTTAACCACCTGAAAACGGTTCAGGACAAAGTATACAATCGTCTTCTCCGCGTTGGAATATCCGCCCCGCGCTTCAATGCGGGTCATACCTTTTTCAAAGGCTTCCGACAATGCCGCACAGACTTCGTCCGGACAACTTGTAACGATCATAGCTTCCTTGGAACGGTCGATACCTTCTACAATAAAGTCCACGGTTTTTAACGCCGCCATATAAGTCACAATGGAATACAGGGGCAGAATCCAACTCTCAATTACAAAACCGCAAATCACGTAAAGCACAATATTATACATCATAACGAAGGTACCCACGGTAATACCAAGTTTCTTGGCAAACACCACAGCCATAACTTCGATGCCGTCCATGGCACCGCCGAAACGGATTGCAAGACCGCTTCCCATACCGGAAATCAAACCGCCAAACAAGGCACAAAGTAACAAATCTTCACCTGCCAAAGGCGACGCAATACTCACGTCAATGGGCAGCACATCCCGAATCAGCCACGCGGTAATTGAATACACCGCTACCGCATAAATCGCGTATATGGTAAAAGGCACGCCCTGCTTCTTCATACCGTACAAAAACAACGGCACATTCAAAAGAATCAAAAACACGGACAAGGACAACCAAGCCGGCGTAATCTGCTCCAGAAGCATAGACGTTCCGGAAATACCGCTGTCGTATAATTTTACCGGCGATAAAAATACCGTCACACCAAAAGCATTGATAATGCCTGCCACCGTCAACATCAGAAAATTACTAAAATGCAACTGCTCTTTTAAGGTTTTGCGGCGACGTTTTTTTACCGTTGGCGTCTCGGGAACGGCTTCAACCGCCTGCGCTTCTTCTCCATCTATCTTCTCAATTAACTCTTTATTATCCAACAAACTCACTTCCTTTTTGCTATGCTATTTCTTTTATATTTCATTCAAATCTTCCGAACTTTATACATTTTATCTTATCACAATTCCCCTGATAAAAGAATGAAAATTTTATGGATTTCTTTTCTCTGTAAGTATGCTATACTAAATTTTAGCCGAAAAGTATATTGTATAACGGCTGAACCGATTTTAGACTTTGAAAATGACAGGTGCTTTTATGAGAGAAATGACAGAACTTGAATTATATTACAATAAATTTAATGAAGAAAAAAGGCTGGATTCCCGCCACGGGCAGGTAGAATTCATCACTTCCATGAAGTACATTCACAAGTATCTTCCCGCAGACCGCGCCCCCGGTGAAATCAAGATTCTTGACATTGGCGCGGGCACCGGACGCTACAGTATTGCGCTGGCGGAAGAAGGTTATGATGTTACCGCCGTGGAACTTGTCAAATATAACTTGGGAATTTTAAAACAAAAGCGCGACGCCTTGGGTGATGCATTAAAAGGCAGTCTTACCGCAATGCAGGGCAATGCTATGAAACTTAAGAAACTGGCGGATAACGCTTTTGATGTAACCCTTGTTTTTGGTCCTATGTATCATTTGTTTGGCAACGAAGATAAAAGCAAGGCCTTAGCTGAAGCTATGCGCGTCACCAAGCCAAACGGCATTATTCTTGTAGCTTACTGTATGAACGAATACAGCGTGCTTACCTTTGCTTTTAAGGAACGCAATATTTTGCAATGCATGGAAGAAGGGCGCCTTAGCAAAGACTTTAAAACCCTCTCCCAACCGGAACATTTATATGATTATGTGCGCCTTGAAGAAATTGACACCTTGAATGCATCTCTGGGGATCAAACGTCTCCAAATCATTTCCCCGGACGGACCTGCCAACTATATCAGACCGTTTCTAAACCAATTAAGCGAAGAAGAATTCAAGCATTTTATCGAATACCAGCTTGCCACCTGCGAACGCCCGGACTTAATCGGGGCAGGGGCACATACGGTGGATATTTTGCAGAATACAAAGTGATAATGTAAAATTCCGAGGGGCTCATATACAATGTAAAACTGCGCAAATTATTTTATATTCCAACAGAACGCGCTCTCGCTCGATTGAATACGTAACAGTACTAAATTCGCAAGGAAGTATCCTTGCTCATTAAGTGCTGACGTATTCAAAAGGTTCTTTATGGAATAAAAATATTTGCGCAGTAAATGTTATTATCAGAAGGACCCCCGGAATTTTACACCTTCACATACCGCACGGCAACTTCCGCAAGTGCTGCCGTTCCATAAGCAAGTGCATTGGTGTCCAGCCGCATCTGCGGGTGGTGCAACGGATGTTCATATCCGTCCCTTGAATCTCCTGCTGCCAATGCTACCATAATAGAAGGCACTTCATGGGATACATAGGCAAAATCCTCGGAACCGCCACCGCTTTGTCCCGGCATATCCTGACTTCGAATCACCATATCTTCCCCTAAAGTTTCTTTTAACCAGATGCCGGTTTTCTCTGATAATTCACCATCATTCACAAGGGTAGGTGCACCACTTGTATAAACCACCACCGCCTCTGCCCGAAAGGCTCTCGCAACATTCTCGGCTATTTCTGCTAAACGCTTTTTCATATGATTGCGGACGTCCTCGTCGAAGGCGCGCATAGAGCCTTTCAAGGTAACAGCATCCGGTATTGCATTCGCCACATCAGCGCCTTCCAGCGCACCAATGGTTAACGCACCCTTATCAAAAACACTCATCTCTCTTGCCTGAATTTCCTGCAGGGCAATAATCATATGGGCAGCCGCTGTCAATGCATCTATACCCAGATGGGGCATGGAACCGTGGCATCCTTTCCCTTTTATCTTTATTTCAAAAAAGTCTGCTGTCGGTGCACTGACGCCCGGTGCCGAAACAACGATTGTGCCTGTTTTCAAAGGAATGCCTGTCATCACGTGAACCATCATAGCTCCCTCTGCTTTGGACTTGCGACTACTTCCTCCGCGGTATGCGCCTTCCTTCTGCCTCCGGCTTGCATTAAGTTCTTCCCTCGACGCCTCCAGTACCCCATACGCAATCATATCTCTAGCGCCTTCCAGAATTTCCTCTGCCGGCTGAAACATAAACTTAACAATGCCACCAAGCTCCTGCTCGTGATACTTAATGATTTTAGCCGCCCCAAGAAGCATGGCTGTATGGGCATCGTGGCCGCAGGCATGCATATTGCCGTTGGTACTGCGAAACGACACGTCTGCCTCTTCTTTGATGCGCAAAGCATCCATATCCGCCCGAAGCAGAAAAGACTTGCCGGTGTCGGCATTGCCGGCGGTTACCACAATTCCTGCCTTACCGCAATCCATAGGCTGATACCCCATCTCAAGCAACCTCTTTTTGACATAGGCCCGCGTCTCTGTTAACTCAAATCCAACCTCAGGGCAGGCGTGCAAATGCTCATAGTCCGCCTTAATTTGTTGCTTTATATTCATTGCTTCTTTTAACATGAATCTCTCCTTTTACACTTATTAAAAAATAGTGTTACCTTGCGTTATTTTCATCCATATATATCCTTGTAATCATTCTTTCACTTCCAATATTAGAATGTGCTTTTTTTATCCGCTTATTCGCCAAACAGCATCTTCTCATTAGGTCATTTTACTGGTATAATATTTCTGTAACTATTGAAAACAGCATTCATAAAATATATTTCTTTGGGACATACTAAAGAACAAACTGTAAAAATGCCTTCGGGCAATTCATAAAAAAGGAGGTACTGATATGGCACTTTTGAAACTTACAAGAGACAATTTTGAAACCGAAGTATTAAACAGTACATTACCGGTTTTGATTGATTTTTATGCAGACTGGTGCGGCCCCTGCCGTATGTTAGGGCCTGTAATTGACGAGATTGCTGAAGAAGCAACAGACTTTAAAGTAGGCAAGGTAAACATCGACGAACAGCCGGAACTTGCCACCAAATATCAGGTGATGAGTGTTCCCACTTTAGTTGTGATTAAAAATGGTGAAGTCGCAAACCGCGTAACCGGTGTGACACCGAAACAGAAGATTCTGGATATGCTGGGATAAGCAAGAAGCAGATTAATTAAATAATACAAATATACACAAAGTGCCGGCCACGGAAATCTATGGTCGGCACTTGCTGTTTTGTTTATACTTTTATTTTTTTACTTTTATACTATTGCTTTTGCATCTATACTCTTATGCTTTTATACTTTTACTATTACATTTCTACCAAATCATATTACTCCGCATAATACTCACATTCCAGGTTCGTAAAATCTTCCACCGGCTGTCCGTCGCAATGTAAGGTTCCAAGTTCGTCAGCCCTTGCTTCCATTGCAGCATCCACTTCTTCTGCCGTATTCAAAACTACTCCGGCTTCAGCCCAGGCTGCCTTCAGGCTTTCTAAATTCTCCTTTTGTTGAGAAGTCATTTCGTCCACATATTTCTCCGGCACAGCAAAGTAATAATAAATTTTATCCCCTATTACAAACCGTTCACGTACCAGCATACCAAAACTTTCTGTACTATATGAGTTCCCTGCCTCGCGATATGCACTTACCCATTCCCCTTCTACTTCATAGATACGGTCCAGCATTTCATCATCACCATATAAGTTCCATCCGGGATGGACCACCTGCCAGCTGTATACAACCTGTAATTCACAGGAAGCATCCAGTACGCACTGTTCACCTACGTGATATCCGGCACCGCCGGAACCATCCGACGAAATACAACCATATTGATCAATTGCCCAACGACTGCGCGACCACTCATCTACGGAATAGCACATATACAATTGATTATCCCTATATTGTATCAGCACATAGGTAGCGAAATGATCTCTATCTATATTATCAATCCTTAATAAAAGCTCCTTGCGCCCGTCCCTTCCGCAATCAATATAGGACCAGGAAACATCATATCCTTCATAGGAACCGCTTTCGGAATTTATAATATAGTTTACAATATCATACAAATACATACAACGGCCTTCCTCTTTGGGCAAGGTTGCATATGAAGCGCAATCAGCATATTTATCCGCAAAATACGCACCGCACTCTCCTTTTAAAAACGCCTGATACGCATCCTCCGGCATTGCATACGACAGCACCGTTTTCTCCTTTGTATAGCTCGTATAAGAAACCTCTGCAAAGCAATAATACCTTAATTCGTAATACTCTGAATCCTCCGACTCTATCCTTTCAATATACTCCGGTAACCAGCTCCATATAGCATCGTTCCACTTAACCAAATCGGCATTGATTCCATTGATGATAAATCCATCGCCTTCCGTTCCAAAAACACCGTCATAGGATTTTTCTGCCGGGACTTTATCTTCTCTTTCAAGCGTATACAACAACTCATACTTTCCGTCTTTTACTTCATAAAATTCATAAGAATCTTTCCCTACACCAAACTCAAACCGCATTAGCATTCCATTGGGGAGAAGGGTCATATACTGCGTTGTATCGCACATAAGAACAACACTGTCATTCTGCTTTTTTAACACATAGGTATACATGGGCTCTCTTACAATCAGTTCCGCCACGCCGTCATAATCCACATCATAAAAGCCGTATTGCGCTTCTTGTATATTATTTACCAGATTCGAAATATTGGCGTCCAACCACGTTTTATAAAAGGTCCGTTCCTCATCCGTCACCGTAAAAACCGACGGGTCTTTCCTTAAATCAACAATTTCTTCCGTAAATTCTTCACTCTCTTCTGTTGTCTCTTCTTCAGGTTCTTTAGCAACCTCTTCGCTGCCGGTTTCTTCGGTAGTCACTTCCTCTGCAGGCTCTTGTGTAACCTCCTCTTCAGAAGTCTCAGCAACTAATTCCCTGCCGGCAGCAACCGTCTTAATGTTGTCTGTCAGGGACTCTAATGGTATAACCTCACTCTCTATCCCGGTTTCTTTCTCACAGCCGGAACATACAAATGCAACACATAAAAGTATTGCTGCTATCAAACCGTATTTCTTTATTCTTGTATTATTTCTCATAAAATTCCGTTTCCCTTTTATCCGCATCAGCTTAATTATCATCTATATGTTATCTGTTTATACAGTTATATTCAAGGTCAAAGAAGCACTGTTTAAGATAATCTCAAACAGTGCTTCCGTTTCATTACTTCATCACAAATCAATTACTCCATATTACTGTATTGAAGTTGTATCAGTTGCATTTACTGTCTTATCGTCTTTCACAACCAAATTAATGTCTTCAAGACCTGTTAAGTTAACATTTCTGTTAACCTTAGCATCGTAAGATTCAGCATTAATGATGTTAGCCAAATCGATGCCGGTAGCTTCCTTCATGCTTTCAAAAACTTTAGCCATAACAACAGGGACGTTACCTGCAACCTGGTCTACGCCATTGCTGCCGCCTTCACCGCCGCCGATGATGGTAATCTTATCAATCTGACCAAGAGGCTGTGCAACTTTCTCAGCGATTTCAGGCAATACCTTAATCATCATTTCAGCCACAGCAGCCTTGTTGTACTTCGCATAAGCTTCTGCTTTCTTTTCCATAGCTTCCGCTTCCGCAAGACCCTTTGCTGCAATTGCTGCCGCTTCCGCTTCACCTACAGCACGAATACCTTCCGCTTCCTGCTCTCTTGCGAAACGGTCTGCTTCTGCCTGTGCCTTACGTGCTTCTGCTTCACGCTGTGCCTCGAACTGCTTTGCTTCCGCTTCTTTCTGGCGCTGGTAAAGCTGTGCATCCGCTTTCTGCTGTGCTGCATACTTATCAGCTTCCGCCTGTTTCTTAACTTCCGCTTCCAAAGCCTGTTCCTTAACGGCAACTTCCTTCTGCTTTAATTCAATCTCACGTTCCTGACGTGCGATATCGGCATTAGCGGTTGAAATTTCGATTGACTTACGCTGCTCTTCCTTCTGGATATCGTAAGCAGCATCCGCCATAGCCTTCTTGGTATCCGCATCCATCTGGAGTTCGGATTTCTTAATGGCAAGTTCAGTCTGCTTCTTAGCGATTTCAGTTTCAGCCGCAACCTTAGCATCGTTAGATTCTTTATCTGCTGCCGCCTGTGCAACCTTAATGTCTCTTTCACTTTCTGCACGTGCAATGGCTGCTGCCTTTTTAATTTTAACGATATTATCAATACCGAGGTTCTCGATTACTTCATTGCCGTCCACGAAATTCTGAACGTTGAAACTGATAATATCAAGACCCATAGCCGCAAGGTCGGGCTCTGCGTTTTCTTTTACAAGGTTAGCGAACTTCTGACGATCGGAAACCATTTCTTCCAACTTCATCTTACCTACGATTTCACGTACGTTACCTTCCAAAACTTCTCTCGCAACGTTTGCTATGTACTCTGTGGGTTTATTTAAGAAGTTCTCTGCAGCAAGCTGGAGTTTATCCGGCTCGTTGCTGATTTTTACATTAACGGTAGCATCTACGTTGATGTTGATGTAGTCAGCGGTAGGTACTGCATTGCTGGTCTTAACATCAATGGGAATCAAACGCAAATTCAACTTATCCAATCTTTCAAAGAAAGGAATGCGCACGGTAGCTTTACCGATTGCATAACGGGGTCTCTTCTTAAGACCTGAAATGATGTAGGCCATATCGGGCGGTGCCTTCACATAACCTAAAAGAAATAAAACGACAAGTATTACCGCAACAATCACAACAGCCACGGGTATCCACATTAAATCGGGCATAGTTATTCCTCCTCTTGTATAATAAAAATAGTATTTATATTATATATGATAATAAATGCATTGTCATTATATTATCGTATAATTTCTTACCAATTTACAACATACGGTTCCGACGAAGGATGATATTCGTACTTCATATATCCCTTGCAATCCTCTTCGTATTTTACCTCTAAAGTTTTTTTATCAATACTGTACACCTGTCTGACTAAAACAACTTCATAAAGTTCATTATAAACCCCCGTAGTATACGCATGTGTTAACGTCCCGGAATTTATACTGTAATACATATAATAGTATTTTTCTTCCGTTTCCTCTATGTACACTGCAATCTCAGTATGCAGTAAAAATTCATCATATAAATAAACACGAAAAAACTCATAAATATTTTCTTCCGTAAGTTCAAAATTTACGGTTCCATCGTCTGCGCAATAATATTCTTCCTTGAAAAAATATTCATAATGGTCTGTGCTCTGATTCTCTTGATAATGAAACAACCAATACATTTCCTGCTCATCTATCAAAGTGATGCGCTCGGATATGTGATTTACCAGATATTCCAGTGCATTTTCCGGCGTATATTTTTCAAGCAATCTTTGATACGCTTCTTCAGAACTTTCTGCAGACAATATCATGTTCCCATATATATCCCACTCCGAAACGCCTTCCGGCAAATACAAAGGTTCAACTATACTTTCAAAGCATTCGTTATAGTCTAACACGCCCAATTGTTTTAATTCTTCCATCGTGATGCTCTCTATTTCATTTCTGGACATTACCGCAAATTTTTCTTGTAATTCTCTTGCCTGTTCATTCCTTACAATCTGCCTCCCCGAATCTGTAAAAAAGCTTCCTGCCTCTCCACAAACACTGACAGCGTCCATATGCTTTTCTGAATGGCACCCCATACTTACTGCTGCCAATAAACATATTACAACCATGCACCATAGTCTTTGCTTCATACGTTTTCCTCTTTTACAATATAAAAAGAGGTAGCATCGCCATTTCTACCGGTCAGATACTACCTCTTTTTTTGCTTAAATTAATGCCATTCTACTACTCTACCTTAGCATCAACTGCATTCTTCTGAACACTTGCGATACCCTTTAAGCAAGCTGCCTTGGTTGTGTAGCCTTCACCTGTAGCAATGATCTGTCCGTTTGTAGCTTTCAGACGGAAACGTGTTTCACCCTTCTTGTCTGTGTAAACTTCAAACTTAGGATTCTTAACGGTTGCATATCCTGCTTCTGTCTGATCTTCGATTGCAGCAACGGGTGCATTCTTCTTAACGCTTTCGATACCCTTTAAGCAAGCTGCCTTAGAAGAATAAACTTCTGAAGTAGCGATTACTTCGCCGTTTCCTGCTTTTAAATCAAATTTAATACCTGTGTTAGTTTCTTTGACTACGAATTTACCCATAATAGTAACCCTCCTGTTTTTATAAAGTAGTCTTAAATTTCTTTTCTATCGATAACAAACATGGATACGACTTTCTTATAATTGCCGCTTTCCAAAAATGCTTGTATATCTTCAAATTCATATGCAGTGTCGCGATTACCGTATACATTGTATACACGCACGCCCTTCGGACACTTCTCCATAGATACATAATGGGCGCCCATTCCTTTGGGACTCACCCAAAAATACAACATAATTGCCGTCTGATTATGTCCAAGGCAGGCATCCCAATCCTGTTTGCCCTTGTAACACTTCCACGCCAATCCGTTCTTGTCCAGATACTTCCCTACCGCCGCAGGATTTACACCAAGCGCCGCGTTAAATACCAACCCCTTGCGTTCATAAAAATTCACAATATCAACCATATCAGGCTGCATACCGACCATACTCAAGGCATTAAACGTCGCGATGGCGCCACAACCGCTACCGGCAAAATTACGTTTTCCGATACGCATATCCTTAAGAATCCCCGTGCCCTGCCCGTTTAGCGGAAACTTCAATTCTCTGGAAGCATTGATTTCGCGATTCCTTACCGCCGCCTTCTTAATTGTAAAATAGGGGAAGCGTACTGCATTAATTGCCGCATAACCGCCGTATCCTATCATACTCACCAACGCTTTCAAAAAAGGTTGCGGTTTGTTGGCTTCTGTATTCTTTTGTCTTTTATTGTCAGAATTTTTATTGCTCATTAATTATATTTTATTACATTTATGGGAATATGCAAGTAATATTTTTTATTTATCATATTTACTGGGCGACACGATGCTTTTTATAAAATCATCAAAAATTCATAAAAATTTACGCCTGATTTTACATCAGTCCGCTAAAGTATTTTTTTGATTTGACCGATAACATTTTTAGTGATTTTTCTGTACAATTAAACAAGGAGGTTTCTTTTATGAAAAAACTAATTGCCGAATTTATCGGCACAGCGGTTCTTGTAACTTTAGGTTGCGGTACTGCAATGTTGGTGGGTTGTAATGCAGCGCAGGGCTGTGGTTATATTTTAACCGCATTGGCATTCGGTCTTGTAATTGTAGGTATGGCATATTGCGTAGGCAACATTTCAGGCTGCCACATCAATCCCGCTGTTTCATTGGGTGTTCTGATGAGCAAAGGAATGACTGTGAAGGAATTCTTTGGCTATTTATGCGCTCAGTGCTTAGGCGCGTTGGCAGGCGCAGGAATCCTTGCAGCAATCTTCGGTCTCGGCGGCGTATCCGATATGACCGGCGGTTTCGGTTCTAACGGTCTTGCCGGCGTAAACGGCAGCATCGTTGCAGGTTTATTGGTAGAAGTTGTTTTGACTTTTATCTTCGTTATGACTATTTTAGGTGTTACAAGCAAGAAGGCAGGTCATGGTTCATTCGGTGGCTTAATCATCGGTTTGACACTTGTTCTGGTACATATTCTTGGCATTGGCTTAACAGGTACATCCGTTAACCCTGCAAGAAGCCTTGGGCCCGCTATCGTTGCAGCAATCGCAGGAAATACAGCTCCCATCGCTTGTGTATGGGTGTTCATCGTAGGTCCTTTCATTGGCGCAGCACTTGCAGCTTTGGTTTATAATTTCTTAGAGAAAGAGAAATAAAAATAACTATATTAATTTAATTTTAAAAGACTTTGTTGATGCGGTTCACTCATCCTTTTTCGGATATGGTATCGCGTAAAACAGAGTCTTTTTTATATGCCGTTATAGAATATCCAAACTATGGTTTATTGCAATTCTTCACAAGATGTTATATCATTACACGTAGAAATATAATCCTTTATACGCAAGGTGAATGTATGAAAAAAATCAAAACCTGGTTACAAAAAGATGACCACGATAAACTACTTATAAAAGTGATTTGTGCGTTCCTTTTTCCCATTGTCGTATGTGCGTTACAATGTCTGCGACTTGGCGGAACCCTTGGCGATGTATATCTCCCCAACTCACAGAACAATGACGATTTGTTTTATTTTAAGCAGATTGAATCCATAATCGAATATGGTATCCCGCAAGGTTTTTTCGGTTTTAACGAAAGTCAGGCTGCCAATTTATCGTTTGCCGCCTGGAGCCCTCTCACTTTACTGATTGGTGCAATCTGGGGCAAGATTTTTGGTTGGACGCTTACATCCTATTACTGGTGCAACATTATGTTTCATTCCGTCGTTCTTGCTTTCTTCACTTATCAAGCCAGACCGAAATTTAAACAAATGATAGCCGCAGGACTTCTGATTGGATTGTTTCCGGGCTTCAGTAAATACACACTCTCCTGCTTGGTAGAAACGCATATGATTTCGTATATGCTTCTCTTTTATGGACTGGCACTGGGTTATATCCGCCAGCCGAAGAAGTGGAAAATTGCAGGTATGTTTGTAGTCGGCGTATTCTTAACATGTATTCGTCCTTATTTGGTATTATTAATCGTTCTGCCCGGTATCTTCGTTTTTATCAAAAAGAAATGGGCCGGCATTCTGTTGACCGGCGGAATAAGCGCAGTGTCGGTGGTTGGCTATTTTGCCATCTCTAAATATTTAACCGCAGCCTACCTTACTCCTCTTTTTGATAAAACAATGTTTACGCGTTTCGTGGATGAAGGCGTTGTTTCCGGCGTTCGGCACATTGCTTCTGCGGGACTGTATTTCTTCAGAATTTTGATTGAGGATATGAAGCAAAGTTTCCTGACCGGCAAATTTATGGGTTCTAACTACTGTGTACTGTTTTTACTTTGCATTCTGTTATTTGGTATATTTATCAAACTGTACCGACGCAGAAAAAAAGATGACCGAAAGCTATATGCCATTGTGTACGGACATTATATTGCAACTGCTTTGATTTCTGTTGTAGCATTGCTTGCGCTGATGAATAAAATCAACGAAGGCAGCCGCCATATTATACCTTTCATTATCGTTGGTTTTATACTGGTAAGCTTTATGAAAAATTGGACCAAAGCATGGCGGCCGGCACTTGTGGCCCTATTGATTCTGTTTCTCTTTTATTACTATCCCGACGACGGGCAGGATTACCAGATTCCGCTCCGTACGCAGGAACGCTACGAAGAACAGCAGGCTTGGAATGAGTTGGCTAAAGATATCCAACTTAGCGAAAATGCACCTTCCTATGAAAATACAGTAATCTGGACCTTCTCAGACCGCGTGGACGGCAATGTATGCCACATGGACTGGCAGCCAATGCTGGCAATGCCCGCCGGTATGGGCATCAGTTGTTGCCAAGTAGAGTATATTGAAAACAATTGGGATACTTTGCAGAGCCGCTACATCATAACCGACGACGGTGGTCAGGTATCCTCTATGTGTAAGGACGCAGGGTATGAAGTAATTGCAGAATACAATGGTACAATTTTATATCAGAGATATTAATTCAGCAAAAAAAAGCGGATGAGCATTTAACTCATCCGCTTTCGTTATATTATTGTTGTATTTTAGTAATCTTCATTACCCATATGATATTTTTATAATATTACATACCCACTTCTTCTTTAATCCAAGAAACCGCTTCATCAACGGTTTCAAAATGTCCTTCGGGAATACCGGTCTCTGAACGTTCTGTATTCTTCTTTGCCTGAACCTTCAACATAATGGATTTGCCTTCTGCAAAACCAAATGCCTTACAACCTGCTTCTACGAATTTCTTGGTCATTTCTACAAGAATGCCGCCTTCTTCCGGTGATACCGGCGCCATTTCAGAGCAATCTGCAACATATGCCCAACCGCGATACTTCCATGCTTTTGCTTCGTCCAAAACCGTTTCTGTAAGCCATCTTAATTCATCCGGATTGGTCTTACCTTTTCCTGCAGATACAATAATTCTTCTTCCGTTAACCACTTCTACTGACTGTGCCCCATTCTGTTTTGCCATACCCTGTTTCTCCTTTAATTATACATTTGTATGCCAGTCTTTGTTTTCTTACAATTCCCCATCTCAACAACAATTGACTGACAATTTATGTTTTTATTTTATGCCTAAAATAAGGGTATGTCAATGAAAATATGTGGACAACATAGCTATTCATTACAAGTTATCAGTTTACTTATTTCCCGCGTTCCTCAGCAAAAGCCTGTTTTAACTTTTTATGGTTTGTGAAGTTGGTAAACTCATAATATTCACCCTCGTAATCGAAAGCCAGAAGTTGAATAAGCATATTGGCTTTTAAAACAAAATTCTCCATTCGCTTAATTTCTAAGTACGCCACCCTATCTCCTATGTTATTCTTTAAATCAACCTCATAGATGTGAAGATACTCGTCTTTAACCGTCAACAGAAGAACGCCAAACTTCTTCGTACGTTTTCCTTCCGGAAAGCTTGATACGGACGCGCAGGTTGCGGCACCTCTTTGATCACAAAAGCCCTGTGTGATTAAATCTTCAATTTTACGAAATACTGCCATAAAGAACCCTCCCTACTTAAAACATCAACATTTCACTAAACTATTTCAATTACTGCATTAGCTATATCATCACTTTACTTCAGTTTCTCACAAAACTCCGCAATCAAGGCATCATCTTCTTCCTTCACTTTTACTTTCGGATCTACCAGGATCAGTTCAGCCGTAAACTTCTCAATTTCAAGAAACTTTTGTAGCTTCGCCAGGGCCTTGTCCGCGCCGCCACCGCTAAAGCAGGTAAATACCGCAATTTGCTTCTCTTTTACCGCAGGATTATCATTGATAAAAGTCCTAATGGGCGGCGTAAAAGTACTTGCCCAAACCGGAGTGCCAAGAATAATTCTGTCGTATTGTGTTGCGTCGAATTCATATGGCTTTAATGCCGGTGTCTCTGCCATAACGGCACTTTTACCGCCCCAGAAGAACTTCTTAAAACCTTTATCGGGATATGACTGCTCAGGCTCAAGGCGGATCACATCTACCTCACAGGATTCTTTTAAAAGTTCGGCGATTTTATCCGCTGTGTACTTTGTGTTGCCTTCCAATGAATAATATACGATTGCTGTTTTCATTTCTTCGTCCACTCCTTTATTTTATAAGTGTAAAACTATTTTTATCATATATTTTAATCGTCGGAATGTCAAACTGATGGGGTGATACAGTTATAGTAAAAGTACACACAAAAAGCTATCGTGTACACCTTTACTCAAATCTTTTATCCCTCCAACACCTCATTCATCTTATCAATCCACTTCGTGTCACTGCTTTCGAATAATTCCATAAACCTTCCGAAATTGCTACTTCCTGTAACCGTGTCCTGTGTTTCAAGCTTGCATACTCGCTCACGCATATGTGCATAATTCTCTGCCGTAATATGCTCCATAACTGTTTCAATCTGGTCCATTCTTCCTTTGTAATTGGGAATGCCGGTAAACTCTTCAATTAATGGGGCATTTACCGGTTTTGCCGATGTCTTGATTAATGCCTCTGTCCAATGCTTGGCAATTATCTGCATTGTGCATGGGTTTCCAAACATAATAACTTCATCTGCTGCTACCTCAACTCCATGAAACTCATTAATCTTACGTTTTATGTCTTCATATTGTTCATACGGTTTCTTCTCAGTATCGCAAAATACAAGTACTAATTCATAAGAACCATTCTGATAGCTGTCCTGATACCTAGCCGGAATATTACCATTACCACCGGCATTATCAGAAATGATTTCATACTGTGCATCCCACACCTTCAATGCCTTTAAACGTTCCAGATATTTATACTCTTCATTTCCTTCGCAAATAACGCATATTTTATGTCTATCAAACAGCTTAGGAAGTTTATTCTGCATCGGCAACCACTCCCTTCGCATTTCCTTTGATACTCAGGAGTGATTTTATCAATTCAGGATCAGGAAGTGCGCCAAGTGCCCCCTTCCTATATTTCTCCATAACATCTGTGGTATCCCGTA
>JAZNRI010000015.1:0-51769 GCA_045590655.1 Lachnospiraceae bacterium
CGAGAAATTAATCACGCTTGATTTTTTGATAAAATCGTCCACAGACAACGGCGAGAAGAATTTTGCGGTACCGTTTGTGGGTAAAACATGGTTAGGACCGGCAAAATAGTCTCCCAAAGGCTCTGATGAGTACTCACCAAGGAAAATTGCACCTGCATTTTTAATTTTAGTCATGGTTTCAAAAGGATTCTTGGTGATAATTTCCAAATGTTCGGAAGCAATATCATTTGCTGCTTCAATTGCATCATCCATAGAATTTGCCACTAAAATATATCCGTAATTGCTTAATGATTTCTCTAAAATTGCTTTTCTGGGTGCAGCAGCTACAAATCCTTCCACTTCTTTTACCACGTTATCGGCCAGTTCTTTGCTTGTGGTAATCAATATTCCCGATGCCATTTCGTCATGCTCGCACTGGGATAAAAGATCAGCTGCCACAAATCTGGGATTTGCCGTTTCATCTGCTAAAATAAGGATTTCGGAAGGTCCGGCAATGGAATCAATGCTTACATAGCCGTAAACCGCTCTTTTAGCAAGGGCTACGAAGATATTTCCGGGGCCGACAATTTTATCTACCTTAGGAATGCTTTCGGTACCGTAAGCCAAAGATGCAATTGCCTGGGCACCGCCGCACTTGTAAATTTCTTTCACACCTGCAATTTTAGCCGCTGCAAGAGTTCCGGCATTTACCTTACCTTCGCTGTTAGGCGGTGTTACCATTACGATACGTTCACAGCCTGCAACAAGGGCAGGAACAATATTCATTAAGGTTGATGAAGGGTAAGCTGCCTTACCTCCCGGCACATATACGCCAACCTTTGCGATAGGGGTAATACGCTGGCCTAAAATGCTGCCGTCGGGCTTGGTGCTAAACCAGCTGTTGCGAACCTGCATTTCATGATAAGCCTTGATATTCTCAAATGCTTCCTTCATTACTTCTATGTATTCCGGTGAAATTGATGCATAAGCCTCTTCGATTTCAGCCTCTGTTACGCGGATATTGTCTGCGTTCAAAGCAAATTTGTCAAATTTTGCGGTGTATTCAAACAATGCTTGATCACCGTTGTTTTTGATGTTTTCAACGATATCAGCCACAATTGCTTCATATTCACCGTAGTGATTGGGGCTTCTCTTGATTAATTCGTCTAAAACATTCTTTTTATTTTCCTGAGTTAATTCAAGAACTCTCATTTTGGTTTCTCCTTGATTAAAATCTTTTATACGCATGGCTCTGAATGAATGTTAATTCAGGTTTTCTCTCAACGCATTGATAATCTGCTCAATACGTTCATTCTGCATTTTCATACTTACCTGATTTACGATTACTCTTGCGGATAAAGGACATATTTCTTCCAGCACATCCAAACCATTCTCTCTTAATGTTCCGCCGGTTTCCACGATATCTACGATAACGTCGGAAAGACCAACAATAGGGCCTAATTCTACGGAACCGTTTAATTTAATCATATCTACGGTCTGATTCTTCACATTAAAGAAATAATCCTTTGCAATGGTAGGATATTTGGTCGCTACGCGAATTCTCTCGCGATGCTGTAAAAGCTCTCTCGCGCTTTCCGGTCCGCAAACGCACATACGGCATTTACCAAAACCCAAATCAAGCACTTCATAAACTCTTCTGTTTTCTTCCATGATGATGTCACTGCCAACAACGCCGATATCTGCAGCACCATGTTCCACATATGTAGGCACATCAGGACCTTTTGCAAGGAAGAATTTTACCTTTAATTCTTCATTTACAAAAACAAGTTTACGTGAGTCTTTATCTTTGATTTCTTCGCAATGAATGCCGATTTTTTCCAATAATTCCAAAGTTTTAAAAGCAAGTCTTCCCTTACACAAAGCAAAGACCAAATACTTACCGTTTTTTTCCATCGTAAGCCTCCAAAGTTATATTTCAAAATATAAAAGTTAAAAACATAATATTTATGCGAACAATCACTATGAAACAAAAATCGTTTCTTTCATCTCATGCTTTTCACCGTATGAAGTATAGTAATCTTCTGTTTTATCAGCATTTTTCTTCATCATAGTGACATTTTTACCTTGACTGCGCAAGTCATTTGCCTGTTCAAGGGCTTTCTCATAGGCATTATCTGAATAAACTATAAGAATATTCTCTTCACCCTCTACATCTACGCTGATATTCTGGCGTTTCAAGGCAGTCTGAAGTTCGTCAATTAAGAACACACAACCAACAGAAGGCGCCTCTTTGCCGAATTTGCCAAGCAGACCGTCGTAACGACCGCCTTTTACTATGGCATCGCCAACACCGTAGGTATATGCTTTGAAAATAATACCGGTATAATAGTTAATCTTGCTAAGCATTCCCAAATCAAAGGAAATATACTTATCGTACCCTCTCTTTGCAAGCAAAGCCTTAATTGTAAGCAAACGTTCAATCGCACCAACGGATTTGGGGTTGTTTGCCTTCTTTATCATCTCTTCCATATCCGTATCCGAGATATAAAGTTTTGAAATCGCCTCAAACTGTGCAACGATATCTTTGTCCAGGCCCTTGCTCTTTAAGAATTCTCTGGTTCCAAAGTAATTTTTTGAAGAAATATGCGCTTTGATTTCAAGCTGAGTCTCTTCATCTAAATTCGCAGCTTCACAGATACCCTTGAAATATAAGCTGTTTCCGACACTGATCTGGAAATCTTTCAAACCGCAGGCCTTTAAACCTTCAATTACCAAGGATAAAGCTTCCGCATCCGCTTCTGCGCTTGCATCGTTGATTAATTCGATACCCATCTGTGTGGTTTCTTTTAATTTACCCTGTAATTCGGAAGTGTTTACGAAAGAATTGCCTTCATAACAGAATCTCAAAGGTACTTCTTCTTCCATAAAATATTTCGCTGCACATCTTGCAATCGCAGGCGTAAAGTCGGGTTTTAAAACCAGCGTATTTCCTTCTTTATCAAAAAACTTATACAAATCCTTTGACGGTACGGTTCCGATATCTTTGGAAAATACATCGAAAAATTCGAAAGTAGGTGTCTGGATATTGCGATAGCCGTAACGACGAAGAACTGTCATTAAATTCTTGCCAACCTGCTCTTTTTCAAGTAATTCACGACCATAGATATCACGTACGCCGTCCGGTGTATGTAAAAGTGATGCATTCATTGTTTTTACCTCTTTGCTTTAATGAATTAAAGTGCTAATTCGCTAGCACAATAAAAAGTATAATGTTTTTATATTGTTTTGTCAACATAATATTTTAGGAATCATTACGCTTTATGACTTGAAGGAATATTTTAAAAGTAAAATAAATACCGTATCCAATCATAAAACCAACTGTATTCAGGATTAAATCATCCACATCGCTTACTCTGTCATAAAACGGAAGTTGTAATACTTCTATACATAATGAAAAGACTGCACCCATAACAATTGTTTTAAAAGCGGTATTCAATTCTTTAAATACACAGGGCCATACAATACCGAGCGGAATAAACATTACCGTATTTCCGACGAAATTTATTACGATTTCATATAAAGACGGATAATCAATCATATGAACAAAAGGGATAAGATTTATTCGCAGAGGAAATAATTTGGATGAATCATAAATAAGCGGTTGCGTATGCCCGGCTACTGTTGCAAACGGGAAAAATGTAAAACGAACTACAACAACGATGCACACATAAACCAAAAGTAATTGCCATTCGCGTTTCCATTCTATTTTCTTTTGCATAAAACATACTAGACCACGTATCAATATCCATAATAAACTGATACAAAATATTGCTTCAACATACGATATTTCAATCATTTTTTATATTCTCTTTTCCATAAATCCGGTCTTTCACATATGATTTCCTTCTTTGACAAATACTCAAGTTTGTCACTCATTACAGGAAATACAAGGCGATAGGCATGGAGCATCTGTCCGTCGGTTTTGCCAGTATTCTTACCTCCGGCATATTTTACGTCACCAACTAAAGGAAAGCCTAATTTCTCTATCTGGGCACGAATTTGATGGGTTTTACCTGTAAAAAGCTCTATTTCAAGCTCTGTACAGTCAATATCATCATAATATTTAATAGGTTTCATTCCTGTTTTGATGGGTTTTAATTTATCCCTATATGAACTCTTGCAATCTTTAGCATTCAAATAAACGGTAACCTTATTTAATTTCTCATCTTTATAAAGAAAAGCTTCATAAACTCCGTTAAGTTCACATTTACCGAGAACAAGACAACGATAATATTTATGAAGGCTTCTGTCCTTTAAGATTCTGGCCATTTCCTGGCTTCCAAGCAGGGTTTTGGAACATACCAAGAGACCTGAAGTATTACGGTCTAAACGGTTACATACCGATGGTTTAAAAGTCTTCAAATCTTCTTCGGAAATAGCTCTTTGGCTTAAAAGATAGCCTATCAGCCATTCGTTGGCGGATAAATCGTCAGCTTCTGCCTGCTGGCTTAAAATGCCTGCCGGCTTATTGATAAAAAGTACATCTTCAAATTCAGAAACTACTTGGATGCCTTTTAATTCGGCATAAGCCTTGCGATAAAGATCCGTAAAGTTATTTGTTGTATCTTGTCCCATGAATTTTTCGATGGTATCTTCAGAAAGGAACAGCTTAATGCTGTCCCCTTCCTTAATTTGCTCTTTTCCGGTAACTTTTTTACCATTTAACACGATATTCTTTTTTCGCATCATTTTATAGAGAAAAGAATTAGGCGCTTCCTTCAAATATTTGTGAAGAAACTTGTCCAGACGTTGTCCTGCTTCTAATTCTTTTACAATGAGTTCACGCATAGGTACCTCGAATTTGCCTGATATCGTTTATTTGTTATACACCAACCGTAAAATACAAAACGATTGCCATTACGGTAAGAATCGCTCCCAAGATGATAAAAATAATGCTTGTCATAGTTTTACCAAAGCTCTTAACATAGTACTCCTTCGGTTTCTCGGGATTGATGTAGATAGTCATTTTTTTGCCCTTTTTCGGCATTTTCTTATACTCTTTAGAGTCTTCGGCCTTATATTCCTTGCCTTCATACTCGTATTCGTAAACCGGACAATAGACAACAGGTTCGTCATCATCTTTCTGTTTCACTTCTACGTCACAAATTTTTGCCGTGCTTTGAACCGTGCAACGACCTTTCTTCTTGCTTCTGAAAACAATCATAAGAATGCCCACAATAAGCAAAATTAAACCAAAACCACCCAAAACTCCATACAACCATGCCATAAGAAAATCCTCCTTTGAAATTATAATACTTCAATATATTATTTTATCATATTATCAGCAAAACAACAAGCAAATGAAAAGCTCCCGCCATAAAACGGGAGCATAATCATTTCTTAATGTAAATTCCTATGCAATAACTTGTGTTCTTTTCCGTTAATTACTTCTTCAAACACGTGTCCGATTACAGGATTATCTGTTGCAAAACGAATCTGAGATTCGCGGTCAACGCTGTAGATTCCCTTTGCGCGGGCCTTCTTTGTTCTGGGACCAACAGGAAGAGGCTGACCACCGCCAACAATACAACCACGCTTACAAGCCATAACTTCCACGAAATCATACTGTGCTTCGCCGGCCATAATGCTTTCAAGAAGCTTACCTGCGTTGGCAAGACCGTGAACTACGGCGATTTTAACTTCTCTTTCACCAAGCATAATGCTGGTTTCTTTGATATCGTCATTACCGCGCACGCCTGAATATTCAATCTGTGAAAGTGCTTTGTAACCCTTGTCTGCTGATAAATGTCTTAAAACAGCTTCTGTAACACCGCCTGTTACACCAAAGATTGCAGCTGCACCGGAAGCCATACCAAACGGCATATCCAAAGCTTCACTGTCGATTTCGTCAAACTTAATACCGGCTTGACGAATCATACGAATTAATTCAACAGAAGTAATAACACGGTCGGTATCCTGTCTGCCGTCAGTGAAGTTATCGGGACGAAGGATTTCGCCCTTCTTAGCTGTACAAGGCATTACGGATACTACAAAGGTCTTCTTGCCTTCTTCTTCGTCTGCCTTAGCAAAGTAATCTTTGATTACTGCAGAGAACATACCCTGAGGGGAACGGCAGGTTGAGATATTACCTGCAAATTCAGGATATTTGGTTTCGCAATACTTAACCCAACCGGGACAGCAAGATGTGAAAAGCGGAAGATTTTCGTTCTTTTGTAATCTTTCTGCCAATTCTTTAGATTCTTCTATAATAGTTAAATCTGCGCCAAAGTTAGTATCATAAATTTTATCAAAGCCCATCAAACGCATTGCAGCAACAATTTTACCCATAGTATTGGTTCCCTTAGGGAATCCAAACTGATCACCGATTGCCACACGAACTGCGGGTGCAATCTGGGCAACTACTCTTACGTTGGGATCCATAATCGCATCCCATACATCGGTCACGTTTGTACGGATTGAAATTGCACCGGTAGGACATGCTACACGACACTGTCCGCAACCAACACAATCTGTTTCGTTTAAAGGCTTATCAAAAGCAGGCTGTACCTGCATATTGGAACCGCGATGTGCAAAATCAAGCGCACCAACGCCCTGAATTTCAGCACAGGTTCTTACGCAGTCACCGCAGAGAATACACTTGTTGGGGTCTCTTACGATGGAGGGCGAACTAATATCAATAGGCACCTGCTTACGGTTATTTAAGAAACGAACCGCATGAATACCTACCTTAAAAGCAATTTTCTGCAATTCACAAGAACCGTTCTTGGTACAGGTTGTACAGTCGCGGCAATGTGAGGCTAAAAGAAGTTCCACAATTAATTTACGATATTTCTGAATTTTTCTGGTATTGGTTCTGATTACCATGCCGGGTCTGGGCTGTTCTGAACAGGAAGCAAGAATTCTGCCCCTTTCATCTTCTACCATACACATACGGCAGGCACCGTAAACCGATAATTCTGAATGATAACAAAATGTAGGCAAATCAATACCGGCCTTACGAATCAGGGACAAAATATTCTTCTCCCCTTCAATAGGCACGCTTTTGCCGTCTATTGTAATATAATCCATTTCTTATGTACCCCCTACTGAATCGTAATTGCACCGAACGGGCAGGCGCTTTCACAAGCACCACACTTAATACATTTAGTACCGTCGATGGTATAAGGATTTTTGATAACGCCAGAAATTGCGCCAACAGGACAATTTCTGGCACATTTTGAACAACCCTTGCATTTTTCAGGGTCAATAACGTAGGTTTTTAATGCCTGACAGTTGCCTGTACGACATTTCTTATCTACAACGTGTTCTACATATTCGTCACGGAACAATCTTAATGTACTAAGTACCGGTAAAGCAGCACTTTTACCAAGTCCGCAAAGGGCTGTATCTGTAATTGCGGTACCTAATTCCTGTAAAATATCAAGTTGTTCTAAAGTACCGCGGCCTGCAACGATGTCTTCAAGAATTTCAAGCATACGCTTGGTACCTTCACGACAAGGGATACACTTACCGCAACTTTCGTTCTGGGTAAAATTCATAAAGAATCGGGCAACTTCAACCATACAGGTGTCTTCGTCCATAATAACGAGACCGCCGGAACCAATCATGGCACCCATTTTCTTTAATGAGTCGAAATCAAGCGCTACATCCAAGTGATCGCCAATCAGACAACCGCCGGAAGGTCCGCCAATCTGAACAGCTTTAAATTCCTTGCCGTTCTTGATACCGCCACCGATTTCATAAACAATTTCGCGCAATGTAGTACCCATGGGAACTTCAATCAAACCTGTATTGTTGATACTTCCGGTTACCGCAAATGCCTTAGTCCCGGGACTTCCTTCCGTACCAATTCCCTTATACCATTCTGCACCGTTTGAAATAATCATCGGTACGTTTGCGTAGGTTTCAACGTTGTTTAAAACGGTAGGTTTTCCAAATAAGCCCTGTTCAACGGTACGAGGTGGCTTTGTACGGGGCATACCTCTCTCACCTTCAATAGAAGCTGTCAAAGCACTACCTTCACCACATACAAACGCACCTGCACCACGGTTAATATGTAATTTAAAGCTAAAATCTGTTCCGAGAATATTGTCGCCTAACAAGCCCGCTTCTTCTGCCTGTTCAATTGCGATTTTCAAACGGCTGATTGCCAAAGGATATTCTGCACGAACGTAAATATAACCTTCCTGTGCGCCTGTTGCGTATGCTGCAATCAACATACCTTCGATCATTTTATGGGGATCGCCTTCCATAATGCTTCGATCCATAAAAGCACCGGGGTCACCTTCGTCACCGTTACATACAACATAACGTGTGGTTTCAACCTGTCTTGCAACCTGTTTCCACTTATAACCGGTCTGGAAGCCACCGCCTCCACGTCCGCGTAAGTTAGATTCCAAAACTTCATTTACTACATCTTCGGGAGACATTTCAAACAAGGCTTTTTCCAATGCGGAATAACCGCCAACAGCCAAGTATTCGCTGATGTGCTCGGAATCAATATGACCGCAGTTTTTAAGAACCAAACGAGTCTGCTTTGCATAGAAAGGGATTTCTTCCTGGGCTTTGTATTTTACGCCGTCACGTTCGTATAATAAGCGTTCCACGGGCTCGCCTTTTAAAATTGTGGTATTAAAGATTTCTTCGCAGTCTTCTTCTTTTACCTTGATATAAAGCAGGTTTGAAGGCTCAATACGTACCAAAGGTCCCATTTCACAGAAACCGTGGCAACCGCTCTTCTTTACATTCCCTGCAGATGCAGAATGCGAAGGGCATTCGCCGTTAGGGCCGTGTGCAACACCTGCACCGAATTCTACGTCAACATCCAAGCCTGCATCTTTGACAAGCTGGCACATTTTATCATAAATTTTGGCAGAACCGCCTGCAAGACAACCTGTACCTGCACAAATTAAAATGCGGAATTTCTCCTGCTCCATTTTTGCTTTTGCCTGATTGCGGGCATCGATTAAATCCTGTCTGTTCTTTAACATATTAATTTTCACCTCGCAATTCTTTAATCAGGGCTGTCACCTTTTCAGGGGTCATAGCCGCATGAACTTCATCATTTACCGTAAGAACCGGCGCAAGACCGCAGGCACCGAGACAAGATACTGTTTCGACAGTAAAAAGCATATCCGGTGTTGTATGCTGGCCCTTCTCCAATTTCAATTCTTTATATAACTGATCCAAAATAGTCGTAGATTTACGCACGTGACAGGCAGTTCCGTCACACACCTTAATTACATACTTACCCTTCTGTTCAAATGAGAAATTCTCATAAAAAGTAGCAACGCTGTAGGCCTTTGCTTCTGTAATGTTCAACTTACCTGCAATGTATGTAAGTAATTCAGGGGGCAGATAACGATATTCTGTCTGAACATCCTGAATAATTGGAATTAACCATTTGGGTTCAGTGCCATAGTTGGCAATGATTTCGTCAGCTTTATCATAAAAAGACTTGTCTAACATAACCCTTCCTCCTTTACGTTTATGTATTTCTATACACATCTTTTCGATTATATCATTTTTATTTCATATTTCGTATGTTTTTTTATATTTATTAGTATAAAAATAACTTATTTTGATAATTTTAATACCGCACAAAATAGTTTTGTGATATAAAAAGCAGTTTTTTTATATAATCAATCAGATGTTATTTTTTCTTCTCTATCTTACAATAATTTATAATTAAAATAATACCGGGAACAATATGAAGTGCGAACAATGTCGGCCATAAAGCAAAATTCCAAACAATATCAGCAGTTGTACTTGAATAGGAGATAAGCATCCATGAAATTAATATAAATGCAATAGGCAATATAATAACTATGCCTATTATAATTAATATAATACCTAAAATTAAAAGTACTAAATGAGGTTTCTTATTCATATTTGGTCTCCTTAATAAATTTATAACGATAAATTAAGCAATAAACGATACATTGCCTTCTCATTTTCGTTGGTTTCATCATCACGCACCTGCTTAAAGCGCTCCAGAAACTTCTTCTCGTCTGTAAAAACCTTAACATTGATGCCCGAAATACCGTTCTTTTTCATATATTCCTCGAAATGTTCCTTGCACTTGTTACAGTCACAGTTCTCTGAAGGTGTATAAGCAATAAGGCAATCTTTGGCAACGCAGGCTACGCTCAAGGGAAAGTTTCTGACATAACTTGTAAGATAAAAGTCAAATCCCGCAAGTAAATCATCTTTCCTATCGCCGGCAATCTTCATAACTTCTTCGTACAGGTGCTGTTCGCAACTAAACCGCTCTGCCTTCATAAAAAGAATCATTGATACAATAAATTTCGCTACAGGAAGCAGACCAAGCACAGCAACCACGGTTAAAATTGTATTATGTTGCGTCAACCAGAAGAATCCGATTAAAAAAATTGTGGCGCAGACCGCCAACAGACCCAAAGCAAATAAGCCTTGTTTTATTGCCTGTTTTTTTAAATATCCGAAACTACCTTTTCCTTTTTCTGCCATTGTTTCTGTCCTTTCCCGATGCTTTTTTATCATCAGAGTATGTTTTTCTTGTATTTAGATTGTTTTTCGGTTTCTGCGAAACATTCTTTTTGGCGTTTACACTATCTTTTGTTTTTGGTGAAGCCAACTTTTCTTTGGCAAGTTTTCTCGGACGAATCAGGCACTTTTCGCCAAAACCGATTAAATCCTTGCGTCCGCACTTTTCCAAAGCTTCTTTTACCAAATCATAATTCTCGGGATTGGAATACTGAATCAGGGCACGTTGCAATGCCTTCTCGTGGGGATTTTTGGCCACGTACACAGGCTTTCCGTCCCTTGGGTCAATTTCCGTATAATACATTACCGTAGACATGGTAGACGGCGTAGGATAATAATCCTGCACCTGTTCAGGAATATAGCCTGTATCGCGGATATATTCAGCAAGTGCCACAGCATCTTTCAAGGTACTTCCCGGATGAGAACTCATAAAATAAGGTACCAGGAACTGATTTTTCTTTAATTCCTTATTGTACTTCTCGTATTTGGCAACAAAACGCTTATATACTTCATGACGGGGCTTACCCATTTTATCAAGAACCTTGTCAGATACATGTTCCGGGGCAACTTTTAACTGCCCGCTGATATGATGTTCTACCAGTTCCTTTAAAAAAGCATCATCTTTATCTGCCAACAGATAGTCAAAACGTACGCCGGAACGGACAAAGACTTTCTTAACCTTCTTCAAACCGCGCAACTTACGTAAAAGCGCAATGTAATCCGAATGATCTGCGTCCAAATTTTTACAAGGCGCAGGAAAAAGACACTTTTTATTCTTACACGCACCGGTTTTTAACTGATTTTTGCAGGCGGTATGTCTGAAATTTGCCGTAGGACCGCCTACATCATGAATATACCCCTTAAAATCAGGCATATCTATGATTTGTTTTGCCTCTTCTATTAAAGAATCGTGGCTTCGAACCTGAACAATTCTGCCCTGATGAAAGGCCAGGGAACAGAAATTACAGGAACCAAAGCATCCGCGGTTACTGGTTAATGAAAACCGTACTTCTTCAATGGCCGGAACACCGCCTAGCACGTGGTAAGAAGGGTGAATTGCCCGCATATAGGGCAAATGATAGATTTCATCCATTTCTTTTTCGCTCAAAGGCAATGCAGGCGGATTTTGAATGATATAACAATGCTCAGAGTACTTCTCGATTAAGGTACGACCATTAATCGGGTCTGTATTCTGCGACTGAATCAGGAAACTTTCGCCATATTTCTTTTTATCCGCAAGCATTTCTTCATAACCGGGCAAAAAAATCGCTTCCGAAAAATCATCTTTTAAAACCTTACGCTTATAAACCGTTCCGGGAATATAAGTAACGTCTTTAACGGGAATTCCGGCTCTTAAAGCTTCCGCAATTGCTACAATGCTCTTTTCGCCCATACCGTAAGAAACTAAATCGGCACCGCTTTCCAGAAGAATAGACCTTCTGAAGGAATCTGACCAATAATCATAGTGGGCAAGACGACGCAAGGAAGCCTCAATACCGCCAATGATGATAGGAATGTCTTTGCAATGTTTACGAATCATATTGCAATATACAATTACGGCACGGTCAGGGCGCTTTCCGACTTCGCCACCGGGGGTATAAGCATCTTTGGTTCTTCTTTTTTTGGACACATAATAATGGTTTACCATAGAGTCCATATTTCCGGAAGAAACAAGAAATGCTAGTTTGGGAATTCCCAAGGCCAGAACGGAATCCGGATTACGGAAATCAGGTTGAGACAGAATTCCCACCGTAAAACCGTTATATTCCAATACTCTTCCGATAATTGCCGCACCAAAAGAAGGGTGATCGATATACGCATCACCGCAAACATAAACAAAATCCAATTGTTTTATGCCTCTTTCCTGTAAATCTTCTTTACAGACCGGCAAAAATCCTTTGTTACTCATATTCTCTCGCTTTTAAATTTATTTAATAAAAATCTTATGCCTGCATTTTAATGCTTCCGGCTTTTAAATCTTTTAATTCTTCAGCGGTTAAAGCCCTGTATTCGCCGGGATTTAAGCTTTCGTCCAGCTTTAAACTGCCCATACTCAAACGTTTCAATGCCGTTACTTTGTTGCCAACCGACTGAAGCATTCGCTTTACCTGATGAAACCGGCCTTCTCGAATGGTCAAGTATAATTCATTGTCTTGTGCACCCGCTCTTGCAAGTGCAGGCAGGGTAATTTTATCATCGCCGATATCGACACCCTTTCGCAACAAATCCAGCTGTTCTTCTGTTACTTCAAGTTCGCATGTCACATAATATGTCTTATCCACGTGTTTTCGCGGTGATAAAAGATTGTGAGACAATTCACCGTCGTTGGTTAAAAGCATAAGTCCTGTCGTATCCTTATCAAGTCGCCCCACAGGGAACATATCCCTGGCATCCTCTTTAGACAGGCAATCAAGAACTGTCTTATCCAGGTTATCTTCCGTAGCCGAAACCACGCCCGCAGGCTTATTCAACATAAAATAACGGTATTTCACCAAAGAAATCCTCTTTCCCTGACACATCACGACATCTGCATTTTCATCAATGATATCGTCACCGCTTCGCGCTTTAACATCATTGACACAAACCTGGCCCTTTTTGATTAAAATTTTCACCTGACTGCGACTGCCGACACCGGCATTGCTTAAAAACTTATCCAGTCTCAATTTTATCTCCGTTCTTATCGACTATTATAAAATAATCACTGTTACAAACAACTTCCTGTTCTTTGATAAAATAACGCCACATAAAATAAAATAAAAAGCTATGAAACGTATTTTTTTATCAATTCTTATTATATTTCTAATATTTGAAATTTTAATGTTTCCTGCCGAAGCTATGTCTTATGCATCCACAGGACTTACTTTGTGGTTTAATAATATGATTCCTGCACTTTTCCCTTTCATGGTAATTTCAGGCCTCATCATTCGTATTGACATCGCGCCTTTGATTGTTGGATTTCTTCATCCTTTTTTGTATAAAATCTTCCGTACCAACATTTATTGTGAATATACAATGGTTATGGGGTTTCTTTGCGGTTATCCTATGGGAGCGGTTATCATCCGGGATTTATTATCCAAAGGTCAAATTACTGATAAACAGGCTGATTTCTTACTTGCATTCTGCAACAACATCGGTCCTGTTTTCTTCTGTAGTCTTGTGTTGCCGATTTTTAGCCCGGATTACCGTATTTTACTGCTTATAGGAATGTATGGAATTCCGTTGCTATATGGTTTCGTCCTTCGATATACTCTTTATCGCAATGCGTTTAAAATAATCTCAAATAATAACCAAAATGATATTTACAAATCCAATTCTACTGAAAGTATATACAAAAAGGCCTGTCCTGATAAAAACAATCATAAACATTCACAGTTAAAAGTAAACGCAAATCAAACAACCTTCTCCGAAGCATTTACAGATTCACTTAACAAAGCCGTCAGTACATCCCTTCTTCTTGGCGCCTGTATGATTTTCTTTAATATGTTGCGTTTCCTTCCGATGCATTTTGTCAACGACAATCTGCTTTTACAAGGTATTTTATCCTGGTTGCTGGAAGTAAATGGTGCATTGTTTATGACCAAGGACTTCTACAATATAGGTCTTAAAATGACCTCTCTGCTTCTGGTTCCGTTTTTATCCATTGGCGGACTGTCATGTATCTGTCAAACAGCAAGCATTCTGTCCGAAACCAATTGCAAACTTTCGAAATATTTAGTCCATAAAATAGTTCAATGGTTTCTTTGGCTCTTGCTTACGCTCCTTTGGCTTTTGTTTGAAAATCTTCACTTATTTTATGCTTGGAGCGGCTCTGTATAAATAACGTAATCATTGATATTAAACCAAATATACTTCCGATAATCAGTACAGCAGTTGCTGCCGTTTTAACCTCCGATGGCAATTCTTCTGCAAATGCCTCAATTTCATCAAGAACATCAGTAATAAAACCGGGCACCATAAAGTCACCACGAATGGCCGGTTCTTTTATATCAAATAAAACCAAATTTAAATCATATATTTCACTGTCGGTATATAATCCGTAGGCATTGTAGGCTCTTACCATAAAACCGCTGTTTGCTGTTGGATATGCACTTGTACTGAAATCAATTTCCTTTTCGGTATAAAAGGGTATTTTATTCGAAAAAGTCTTACCACCGTTAAAAGAATACTGATAGTAAGTCATAGTACTTTCGCCTTCGGAAACAGACAGATGAAGGTTCATTTGATTACTGTTTTCATTAAAGTCAATAATTTCCAAATTTACAGTTTCGGGCGCGGTAGTATCTTCTTTCAACAGATTTTCCGGTAATTTAGTATTTGAAACATAATGCCTTGAATAATCAACGCTCAGTTCTTCGGAAGATAATCTGTATGCCATAGCTACTGCGGTTGCATCAATACGTCCAAGACGGTCAAGGGCAGCATCCGTATCGTAAAAGGCATATTCTTCCGGTCTGTCTAAGTAACAATGTTCCACAATTACCGCGGGAATTTGAAAATTAGCACTTTCTCGAATAATTCCGTAATAATCCGTTCCCAAATCATTTAATCGGGTAAAACATCCGCGTTTTTCAATTCCATATTCTTTTAACAGCATCTGTTCAATGGTTGCAAATTTTTCAGCTTCCTGTTTTAAACCGCCCGTGGAAGAAATCCACATCTCGCTGCCATGCAAATCGTGAGCCTCTGACATATTAAAATGAAGGCTTAACACGATATCTGCTTTGACATCTCTTGCAAATTCGGCACGCTCCAACAATTCCATACTGTCATCGCCGTTACGAGTTAAATAAACGACTACGCCTTCGTATTTTTCTAATTCTTCTTTCATTGCAATTGCAACTTTCATAGTGGCTTCTTTTTCAATGACTCCGTTATGTCTTGCCCCCATATTGGTGCCGCCGTGCCCGGGGTCGATTACAACAACCACATCACGTTTTGCTTCTGCGATTACATCAAACTGTATACAGAAACCTAAAACAAGAAGCAATACAAGAAACAATCTTTTAAATAACTTCTTTTGCATCTATTTTGTATTTCCTGTTCTGTTTTTTAACTCAAAAATACCGGTTCCTTGTGGTAAGAAACCGGTACCTTGTTGCATATTTTAAAGCATATCTAAATTAATTTCTCCGGTAGTTGATTCGGTTACCTGAGGATTTCCATCATTAGGTGCGTCTCCGCCTGTTGCTGCAGGATGTAAATCTTCACGATTTGCTTTTACAATCTGATAATAGTGATTTAATGAATTCTGTAAATCATTAAATCTTGCATTATTTGAATCGATAGAAGAAGCAAGGATCTGTTCCATATTCGCAAGCATATCATCAGTATACTGAATTGCAGCATCTCTAACCTGATTTGCTTCAATGGTAGCTCTGTCGATAATTTCCTGAGCCTGATATGTAGCGCACGCAACAACTTCATCAGCCTGTGCATAGGCCTGACGCATAATCTGATGTTCGCTTAATAATTCCGTAGTTTCAGCAGTAGCCTGATTAATTAAAGCATCTGCTTTTTCTTTCGCGTCATTTAAGATTGCATCTTTGTTTGCAATAATTTTACGCAACTGCTTGATTTCTTCCGGTGTCTGCTTACGTAATGCATCGATAATGCCTTCGATTTCTTCCTTATCTACGATAATCTTTGTAGAATCCATAAATTTAGGCTTTGCGTCATCAATACAAGTTTGAAGTTCATCAATTAACTGCTCAATTTTACTTACCATATCCGTATCTCCCTCTTCTACTTATGTCCATATTTTTCATAAAGCCTGTCCGCAACATATTCCGGCACACACTTCGAAATATCACCGTTAAAACTTGCAATTTCACGCACTGTACTTGCACTTAAAAATGAATATGCCAAGTCAGTGGTTAAAAATACCGTTTCCAAATTTCCGCCGGATAAAAGTGAATTCGTCTGTGCAAGATGTAATTCATAATCAAAGTCTGTTACCGCACGCAAACCGCGAATTAAAACTTTGACATTCTTGCTCTTGGCATACTCGCTTGTCAGACCACTGAAGCTGTCCACTTCCACATTGGGAATATCTTTGGTTACTTCTTTTAGCATTTTAACACGTTCTTCCACAGAAAACAACGGAGTTTTTGCGCTATTATTCAAAACACTGACAATAATTTTGTCAAAAAGGCCGGAAGCACGTTTAATGATGTCCAAATGACCGTTTGTTACAGGGTCAAAACTACCGGGATAAATCGCTACACGCATCATTCTTTCCTCCTGATAAACACATGCTGACATGTTTTATATTCTTTGATTTTATAAACTTCAAGACCGATTCCTTCTACGAAATCAAAATCAGCCTCCAAATCACATTCTACCACGATAATGGCATCTTCATCCAGATACTTCCAATTCGCAAGAAACTGTAAAACCTGCACTTCTGCATGCTCTACATAAGGTGGATCCATAAAGATAACATCTACCGTCTCGTGAATGGAATTCTGCAGGGCAAAAAGCACGTCCTGTTTTAAAACAGTGGCTTGGTCTGCCAATTTCGTATGATTTAAATTATCCACAATGCACTTGTGCGCTGCAGTATTATTCTCAATAAAATATGCTTTCTTTGCGCCGCGGCTTAAAGCTTCAATACCGATACCACCACTTCCGCTGTAAAGGTCGACAAATACAGCACCGCCAAGGTAGGACTGCAGTACATTAAACAATGTCTCTTTGTATTTATCTGTTGTAGGTCTTGTATGATTACCGGGCGGAGTCTTTAGTTGAAGACTTCGTGCGCTCCCTGCGATTACTCTCATAAGTTCACTTCCCAATAATAATTATTTTCTCTATGCATAAATCGAAATGCATGATCCGTTCTGCCGGATATTTTATTGCTAAAAACAGCATATGTTCCAACATCATTTCTATCACCCGTATATTCATTAAGGTCATCATACTGAACTGAATTATAAGCTATAATAGTAAATGAATGCTCTAATGTTAAAACATGATCCGGTAAAGACGCCGGAACAGACGGAAGTTTATCTAATGGATAATATATGTAAAATACATTATCTTCATTAAATTCTCCATCTACATAAATTGCATCTGAACCAACATCTTTTAGCATATTATAACCATCATGATATGCTATATTAATCACATCTGCCGTCAATGTATCGGGCGCAATATAAACAGAATATTCCGATACGTCTTTGCCGGAACATAAATAATAAAAATCTCCGCATTGGCCTATTGATATATTATACTCATATACCGATCCACCACCGGAACCATGAGAATATTCAACTGCCCCAGTCATATACATAGCACAATTGTAAACATAGTCATCAAAAGTTTCATAATAAATATATCCATACCGTTTGCCGGAACAGTTATTCATATCTGCTTCGGTTGCATGTGATGTATAAAGTATGTCAATGCCTTCCCGATGAAAGAAATCATCTTCCGTTTCTGCGATTTGAACCAAATCCACATCTCCGACAAAACGAATAATACATTCGAAAGAATTATATTCATTCAATAAATCAAACGCATTACTTCCATCATAAAATTTATCAGAATAAAACATCATGTTTTCTGCATGAAAACTCTCCGGATAAACCTCACATGAATATATATCTACCAGAGACGGCCTCACACCATATACATCCTCAGCATGTTGTGCCACTGCATTTTCAATATCTGTTTTCTGATAGTTATCACAACAATTTCCCTGAATAATTGGGAGGTTAATATTGTAAATATAGACCAAAAATTCACGACCGTTATATTCCATAGTGACCATAGCATCTCTTGCCCCACGCTCATACACATCGCCAAGTTCCGCAGAAATAACATTCGGTACGAATCCATATTTATTTTCTATATACTGTGTTGCCTTATCATTAGCTGAATTTTCCAAGACATTATTATTTGAACCCAAATAACATCCGGTTAAAAATGCACAACAGAAAACAGTTAGCAGTATTGCCAAACAAATATTACGTTTCATCTGATACTCCTTTTATAACGTGCTACGCTCTGATTTTAACACCCTTACTGTCTCTTTTACCCAACTTAATCTTATTCAGTTCAATCTTCTTGCCATTGTATTCAATACTGCTTTCTACGGCATTCTTTGAAAAGTGAACCTGGTCAATTAAGGCTTTACCGTTTAACTTCATGCCGCGCACGCCGATGGCAGCTTTCTTTTTCTCGGGAATTTCTTCCAATGGGAATCGTAAGAAATAGCCGTCGTTTGAGATAAGAATCATATTACGCTGTTCTTTTAATACTTCTACGCATACCACTTCATCACCATCTGCAAGTTTGGTTGCCGCAACAGAACGTTTTGCAACGTCAAATTCGCCGCCGTCAACTACTTTCACCATAGCTGTCTTGGTTACGAATACAAGGCGATAGAGATTTAACTCTGTCTGGCTTGTTGCACAGAGGATTCGCTCGTTCTGTGATGAATAAGGGCTGATATTATCAATAGGCACGCCCTTGTCACGAAGCTTTCCGAAAGGAATATCGGACACTTTGATGGTGTATAACTGTCCCTTGTCCGTAAAAATACACATTCTACCGGTATTTTTACATACAAAGACATATTTATTCTCGGCTTCAATGGTATCTTTGTTACGCTCGTAAGTTGCCTTGTCAACGCTCTTTACATATCCGAAACGGTCAACCATAACATAAACATCCATTTCTTCCGGCTTCTTTTCTTCATAGACTGCTTCTGCAGCATTTTCAATCATGGTACGACGCGCTCTGCCGTACTCTTTCTTGAAATCTTCCAGTTCCTTGATAATCACCTGTGTCATAGAACTTCTGCTGTCCAAAATATCCTCGTAACGGTAGATATTGGCCATAGTCTGGTCGTGTTCCGCAATCAAAGCCTGGATTTCCAAACCGATTAACTTATACAAACGCATTTCAAGGATGGCATTTGCCTGACGTTCGCTGAACATAAGCTGCTGGGCCATAATTTTAGATTCTTTGGACTTAAATTTAATGCCGTCGGTAATACCTTCAACAAGGCACTTTTTCGCCATAGCTCGGTCCTTGGAACCGCGTAAAATCTCGATAATTAAGTCAATGACATTACAAGCTTTGATTAAGCCTTCCTGCACTTCGCGTCTTTCGTTCTCTTTAGCTAAAAGATTGGTGTATTTTCTATGGTTTACTTCGTAGCTGAAGTCTACGCAATGCTTAATTACCTGTTTTAAACCTAAGGTTTCGGGCTTGCCGTCTGCAATTGCCAGCATATTCACACCAAAAGTATCCTCAAGACGCGTCTTTTTATAAAGCATGTTCTTGAAGTTCTCGACATCGGTATCCTTCTTTAATTCAATTACAATACGGATACCTTCTTTGGAAGACTGGTTGGTAATATCAACAATATCCGTTGTCTTCTTGGTCTCATACAATGCCGCAACATCCTGCAGAAACTTTGAAATGTTTGCGCCAATCATTGTATAAGGAATTTCTGAAATCACAAGGTTAATGTGACCGCCCTTGCCTTTTTCCACTTCTACTTTACCGCGAAGCTTGATTTTCCCTACACCGGTTTCATAAATCTCAAGCAAATCATCCTGATTAATTACAATACCGCCGGTAGGAAAATCAGGTCCCTTAACATATTTCATCAATTCCCTTGTGGTAATGTCTGGATTATTCATATATGCCTTGGTTGCATCAATTACTTCCGCAAGATTATGAGGCGGAATACTTGTTACCATACCAACCGCAATACCTTCTGCGCCGTTCACCAAAAGATTCGGGATTTTAACCGGTAAAACCGAAGGCTCCTTCTCTGTTTCATCGAAGTTCGGGATAAAATCCACCACATCCTTGTCCAAATCCGCAAGAAACGCTTCCTGGGTGATTTTATGAAGACGTGCTTCTGTATAACGCATTGCCGCAGCAGAATCACCTTCTATATTACCGAAGTTACCGTGGCCGTCCACCAAAGGAAGCCCCTTCTTAAAATCTTGGGTCATAACAACCAAAGCATCGTAAATGGAACTGTCGCCATGAGGGTGATATTTACCCATGGTATCACCTACGATACGGGCACTTTTGCGATAAGGTTTGTCATATTTGATTCCGAGTTCGTGCATATCGTATAAAGTACGTCTCTGAACGGGTTTTAAGCCGTCGCGTACATCAGGCAACGCACGGGCAACAATAACGCTCATAGCATAGTCGATGTAGGACTTTTGCATTACCTCGGAATATTCGGTTTTGATTATCTTTTCAGCCATTTTATAGCTCCAATCTCTTAAATATAACTACAATTGCATATAGCTACATCAGTATATACTTCTTTACAATTAAGCGTAATTTATAAACCACATTCGTAACATTTTACACGTCAAGATCCGCATCATTTGCATGTTCATAGATGAAAGCTTTACGGGGCGGAACTTCCGTTCCCATAAGCAATTCCGTCATACGGTTTGCCATTCCGGCATCTTCAATCTGAACAAGCTTCAAATTACGTGTTTCAGGGTTTAATGTAGTCTCCCACAACTGCTCCGCATCCATTTCGCCAAGACCTTTGTAACGCTGTAAGGTAAAAGGTCCTTTGTGCTTCTTGCGATACTGTGTCAGGGCATAATCATCATAGAGATACTCTTCTTCGCCCTTGGAGGGAATTGCCTTATAAAGTGGCGGCATCGCAATGTATACATGCCCTTCCTGAATCAATTCCGGCATAAAACGATAGAACAATGTCAATAAAAGCGTGCTGATATGGGCACCATCCACGTCCGCATCGGCCATAATAATGATTTTATCATAGCGAAGCTTTGTAATATCAAAGTCATTGCCGTAGCCTTCTGAGAAACCGCAACCGAAAGCGTTAATCATAGTCTTGATTTCCGCATTGCCGAGGACTTTGTCCATGCTTGCTTTCTCTACGTTAAGAATTTTACCGCGAATGGGCAAAATTGCCTGGTATTTACGGTCTCTCGCCGTTTTGGCACTACCGCCCGCAGAATCACCTTCTACGATGAAAATTTCACACTTGGAAGCATCTTTCGACTCGCAGTTCGCCAATTTACCGTTGGAATCGAAAGAAAACTTCTGCTTGGAAAGCATATTGGTCTTGGCTTTCTCTTCTGCCTTACGGATTTTGGCAGCCTTCTCGGCACAGCCGATGACTCCTTTCAGACACTCTAAATTACGGTCAAAATAAAGCACCAATTCATCGCCGGCTACTTTAGAAACTGCTTTTGACGCATCCTGATTATCAAGCTTTGTCTTGGTCTGGCCTTCAAATCTTGGCGTAGGATGCTTGATACTTACAATCGCAACCATACCGCTTCGTACTTCGGGACCGGTAAAATTCACATCTTTTTCTTTTAGAATATTAAGAGTTCTTGCATATGAATTGATTACGGTTGTAAAAATTGTCTTAAAGCCTGTAATGTGGGTGCCGCCTTCCGCGTTGTAAATGTTATTACAGAAACCTAAAACATTTTCGTGAAACTCATTTACATACTGGAATGCGCATTCTACAATGATATCTTCGGAACTTCCCTGAAAATAAACAACATCGTGAATAGCTTCCTTGCCTTTATTTAAATCTTTGACAAAACCAACGATACCTTCTTCTTCGTGAAATTCAATGACTTCATTTAAACCATCGCGCTTGTCTTCAAACACAACCGTAAGCTTAGGATTCAAATAGGCTGTCTCGTGGAGTCTGCTCTTAATATCTTCGGCCTTAAATCGGGTCTTCTCAAAGATGATATCATCCGGGGTAAAATTAACTGTAGTACCGGTTTCTTTTGTTCTGCCTACAGACGGCAATTCCCCGTTATTAAGCTCTAATGTCGGAATGCCTCTCTCATAAAAGTCCTCGTAAATATGTCCGTCACGCTTAATCGTAACCTTCATTTGCTTAGACAAAGCATTTACTACGGAAGAACCAACACCGTGCAAACCGCCGGAATTCTTATAAATATTATTATTAAACTTACCGCCGGCGTGCAATGTAGTAAAAACAAGACGTTCCGCACTGATGCCCTTTTCATGCATGTCAACGGGGATACCTCGACCGTTATCGGACACTGTTGCCGAACCGTCCGCTTCCAAAGTAACCGTAATACGGTCACAGAAACCGGCCATATGCTCGTCCACAGAGTTATCTACAATTTCATATATCAAATGGTTCAAGCCCTTGGTGGACACACTGCCGATATACATACCGGGACGTTCACGTACCGCTTCCAAACCTTCCAAAACGGTAATTGCACTTGAATCATAAGTCACTTTCTTTGCCATTTTATCTTCTCCTTAAAAATGCACAAAAATTTCCAAATGAATTATAACACAAAGAATTGTAAATGAGAAGTAAAAAATACACGATATTGTGGTTTTTAACATAAATACCACATAATATGCAACAAAAAAGGCAGGCGCATGCACCTGCCATCTATCATATGTAATTTTTCTTTTAATATAACTTGGTTATTCTTCTTAATTCGAGAAGAAAACGGGATACATTTTTGGCCTGTTCGTCCAAATCACTGTTTTCTACATCACTTGCTACATTCAAATCCACACTTTTTTTCTTGCCATTCATATTAAAAGTAATCTGAACTCGGTTGATACCTAAAAAATTAGGTCCTTTTATCTTTAATTTTGTTGCACAGGAAAGCGGATATACCTCGGTAACCTGAGAAGTTCCGAAATTTTCATGATAATAAATCAATAAATTGCCGTTAGATGTAATTCCGGCAAACATTTCCGCTACTTTCCCCGGGAAAATCCCAAAAGCCTTATCGCGATAGGTTGTCCCAAAAACATTACAAAGCACTTCTTCGTTCATCTGGCACATATTGTTCATTGCCTGATGCATCATTTGTTTATAAATTCTTGCCATTTTATCCTAAACCTTTCCCATATATGTTTCATTTGACAAATCAATTCTAGATTAAAAATATAAATTCTATATTAACTATTACAATAAAATATTAATATAAAAGTTCGATTTGTTTTTTATTTCTCATTCTTCTCCAGAATAATATACGCATACGCCTCAAATGCCTTCTTTACAATCTTCTGCATCTGAATCTCTGAAATATAATACAAAACCGAAGGAACAATTACCCTGCGAATATCCCAGGAAACATGATACCCCTCTTCCATATTGCCTTCGTAATAAAATTCGGCATTCACTCGAACCGGTTGATTGTTGACAATCAGCCAGTATTCATCTTCATCAATGCTCATCATAAAAAGATTGTTGATACGGTCCGTCACCCAGAATTTCGGCATTGTATAATTCTTATAAACTCTGCCGTCATTATAATAAAAGGTATGGGACGCAATAAACATTCGATCCCCTGTGGTAAGTGCCTCCGGCCTAAATTCCGGCTCCTTGCACATAAATTTAGGGATTTCATCTTCATATGCCATATATCCCGGCAATCTTTTAATTCCAAAGAAATCATTCCAAGCAAAGAAAATCATAAACTCCTCTTTTCTGAGCGATTCATCGCGAAGAGGCGACGCAAATCTCAAATTTGCGTCTGCCATCATAGCTATTTGTTTTCGCTCAGAAACAAATAGCGTATGAAAAATTGGCATATCAATGCAATTTTTCATACTGTCCTCCCATCCGAAAGACATAGGCGCTCTCCTTTTTGTAACAAGTTATTGACAAAAATAATAAATATAGTTTTCTTCAGGTATTACATAGAAACCGCGAACATGATGATGATTCCAGTCGGCATTATCATACAAAATATAAATTACAGCATCTTTATTTCCGTTATCCTGCAATTCGTAATATCCTGGAAAGCTTAAATACAAACCATAAATATTATATTGTTCCTCGTCAAAACTTGAACTGTTAACGAAATCAACATCTGTAATGTACTGAATGCCTTTTGCATCAGAACTTGTAGAATCAAAAGGATGTTTTTCATATTCACCGGGATTATCTTCCGCTTCCTCTCCCGTTTTAGGCCAAATCGAACACCATTCATCAGTTTCATAGTCATACGGACTGCATCTTATAAAAATTCTTGCATCGGTACCGTAGTTTTCAACAACGGAAGAGATATATTCGTCTGAAGCATAAAAAGAAAGTGATTCGTGTCCGGCGCCTTGAAGAATCGTTGGCATTTGAGTCCATTTAACATCGCTTGCTTCTTCGGGTATTTCATCTGGAAAAAAATAAAACTTTCCGGATTTTTCAATTTTTAATACTGCAATGTCGTCTTCATATTTCTTTTCTTCACTTTTAAAAACACCGCACAATAATAGAACAACAAATAAACATATTAAAATTACAATAAAAACAATACCGGCAACGATAGCTTTTTTACCTTTTTTCATAATTATTCTCCTTATCACAAACACTTATTATAAACAGTAACGCCTAGCCAATTTTCATATATTAATTTATGCATATTGTAATTATACATCTTCATTCTCTACCGCATCTCTTGCCAGCATCAGAATATCCGCATCCTGATAGATATCGCCCATTGCAAAGTGCATTAAACCGCTTTGGCGGATACCAAACAAATCACCCGGGCCTCGCAAGCGCAAATCCTCATTGGCAATAAAGAAACCGTCATTGCTCTTTACAAGGACTTCCAGACGCTCAGACTGCCTCTGCTCCCTGTTTCCCTGTATGAAAACACAGTAAGACTGGGCATCGCCACGACCGACACGTCCGCGCAACTGATGTAACTGGGCCAGGCCGAAACGCTCTGCATTTTCAATCATAATCGCCGTAGCATTCGGTACATCAATACCAACCTCAATAACCGTGGTTGACACCAGAATATCAATGTTTCCGCGAGAATACTCATTCATGATTTTATTTTTATCAGCAGGTTTCATCTGTCCGTGCAATACACCGATTCGATAGGATTCCGGCATTACTTCACGTAATTTATCCGCATAATCAACCACATTTTCAAGATTTCCTGCTTCTTCCGATGCTTCTACCATAGGACAGATTACATAGGCCTGGTGGCCCTTTTGTACCTCTGTCATCAGGAAACGGTAGGCAACCTCTCTTTTATCCGTACCAACCACGCAATTCTTAATTGGCAGTCGGTTTTTGGGCAATTCATCCACAATGGACACACTTAAATCCGTATATAAAACAGACGCCAAAGTACGGGGAATCGGGGTCGCACTCATAACAAGCACATGCACTTTATCGCCTTTTTCTTCCAGTTTCTCACGTTGTCTGACACCAAAACGATGCTGTTCATCTGTAATCACCAGGGCAAGGCGCTCAAAAACCACTTTCTCCTGAAATACCGCATGAGTGCCGATTACAGTATCAATTTCACCGCTTTCAATCTGCTCATAAATACGACGTTTCTCCGCTGCGGGTGTAGATCCTGTTAAAAGTACCGGATGCATCGGTAAATCGTACTTGTCCACTAGTTTTTTTAGACTTTCATAATGTTGTCCTGCCAAGACTTCCGTAGGTGCCATAAAAGAACACTGAAATCCGTTACTTACACACAGAAGCATTGCCATAAAAGCAATGATTGTTTTACCGGCACCAACATCACCCTGTACAAGACGGTTCATTACATAACCGCTTGTCATATCGTCACAGATATCCCGCCAGGCATTTGCCTGGGCCTTGGTCAGTTCAAACGGCAGCTTCTCTATAAAGCGCGCCGTATAAGCATTTTCAATCATAGGGAAATTACTTACCACACGGTTATTTTCTTCTTTTGATGCTTTTAACGCCTTTAAAAAGGCATAAAACTCATCAAAAACCAGTCTTTTACGCGCTTCTACCAGGACATCATATTCTTCCGGCAAATGCACGCGTTTTAAAGAGTCTTTCAGAAGGGCAAGGCCGTATTTTTGCCGGAATTTCTCAGAATAAACCTCTTCAAACTCACCATAGTCCGCCAAAACCTGTTTTACGGCCTTTTTAATTGCGTTTGAAGTCAATCCTTTAGATAATGAATATATGGGCTGTAATGTTTGCATATAAACATCATAATCCTCAGGTTTGATTATATAGGGCTGATCCATATGCAATTTATTGCCACGACGGCTTACCGTACCGTAAATGCAGAAAATACTGCCCGGTTTCAACACCTGACGCAAATACTTTAAATGAAAGAATGTTAATCCAATGCGCCCGGTTTCGTCTTCTACAGATACAGTGGTTATTGTTTTACCCTTGATATCCTTTTGAAAGAAATCGCAACATACGCCCACACGGATTGCTCCTGTATAACCCTCATATAATTCGTTTACTTTTACGGGTTCTGTATAGGTCTGATATGTCCGCGGATAATAATATAAAAGGTCGTATAAGTTCTCGATTCCAACCTTTGTAAAAGGAACGGCACTCTTCTCGCCGATGCCTTTTAACTTGACCAAAGGTATGTTTTTCAAATCAGTGATTTGCATGCCGTTCTCCTTTCTTTTGTATTTTGGATTATCTATTTTCTATTATATAAAACTTTCATTTGTAACACAATCCCGAAAAAGTTAACGTATGTCTCTCACTTATATAATAAAAAAGAGTGGCGTCACATAAAACACCACTCTTTCATCCGTATCATATTATTTTATAAAATGTCCAACCATTCCTACTCTACCGATACAATATAATAGTAAATCGGCTGTCCGCCATACTGAAGTTCAACATCCAAATCAGGATACTTTGCTTCAATTTCTTCAGATAATGCAGTTGCATCTTCTTCAGAAATATCTTCGCCGTAGTAGATGCTGATTAATTCGTCACTGTCTTCGTCTACCATTTCGCTAATCATTTCAAGGGTAACATCCTTCATTTCCTTGCCTACGGAAAGGATGCCCTTATCGCCGATACCCATATAATCGCCCTGGGCAATCTTCTTGTCGTCGATTTCGGTATCACGAACCGCATAGGTTACCTGACCGGTCTTAACATTGCCCATTTCAGAACCCATCTGCTCTTCGTTCTCATCCGGTGCAATATCAGCCATAAAATTAATTACTGCTGTAATACCCTGGGGAATTGTCTTGGTAGGAATTACGATAATCTTCTTATCCTGTGTCAAATCTCTTGCCTGATTTGCTGCCATAACAATGTTCTTGTTATTAGGAAGGATAAAAATATTGTCCGCATTTACCTTATCGATGGCATTCAACATATCCTCTGTACTGGGATTCATTGTCTGACCGCCTTCAATGATGTAATCAACGCCTAAACTCTTGAAGATTTCATTGATACCCTTACCAACGGAAACTGCGATAAAACCGTATTCCTTGCGGGGTTCATCAGCCTTAGGTGCTTCTTCCGCGCCTTCTTCAGACTTGATTACCATTTCATTATGTTCCAAACGCATATTATCAATCTTTAAGTTAGAAAGCTGACCATATTTTAACGCTCTCTGGATCGCAAGACCGGGATCGTTGGTGTGTACGTGTACCTTAACGATTTCATCATCCGCAACCACAACAATGGAATCACCGATTGACTCTAAGTAATCCTTAAAATCCATCTCGTGCTTTACATTAAATGTCTTGCTTAAAAGAATGATAAATTCAGTACAATATCCAAACTTAATGTCAGAAGTTGCAAGATTTTCCATTCCTGCAGCTGAAGTCTTCTTTGCAGAACCGCCTGATACTTTTAAGGTAAAATCGGTTACTTTGCCAAGATAAGCATCGTATGCGCCTTTTAATACTTCCATAAGGCCCTGTCCGCCGGAGTCTACAACACCGGCCTGCTTTAATACAGGTAAAAGGTCAGGGGTTGTGCTTAACACATAATCTGCGTACTTAATTACTTCATCAATAAATTCTTCCATATTGTCGCAACCGTTATCAGCAAGCTCTTTTGCCTTGGTTGCTGCACCCGCCGCTACGGTAAGGATTGTACCTTCCTTCGGCTTCATAACAGCCTTATATGCAGTCTGTACTGCCTTATCACAAGCTGCAGCCAATACGGGAATTGTAATTTCATCTGCTTCCGATGCAACCTTTGTAAAGCCGCGAATCAACTGGCTTAAAATAACACCGGAGTTACCTCTTGCACCGCGAAGGGAACCGGAAGAAATTGCCTTACAAACAGTCTGCATAGACTTATCACTCAGGTTATTCAATTCCTTTGCTGCTGACATAATTGTCAAAGTCATATTTGTACCGGTATCGCCATCCGGAACAGGGAATACGTTTAATTCGTTGATATATTCCTTTTTGCTTTCCAAATTTTTAGCGCCGGCAAGAAACATCTTCGCAAGCAATTCGGCATTTAAAACATTAGTAGCCACTTTATAAGTCCTCCTTAATCAACCACTTTAACGCCTTCAATGTATACGTTTACTTTTTCTACATCCAGACCGGTAAATTGTTCAACTTTGTATTTTACTTCGCTCATAAGATTGTTTGCAACGGCCATAATACTAACACCAAATGCAACAATAATATGAAGATTTAAAGTCATTTTGTTGTTTTCCACTTTAACTGTGATTCCTTTTGATGCGCTGTCTTTCTTCAAAAGACCCACAAAACCGTCTCTCACATTCATGGCTGCCATACCAACAACGCCATAGCATTCCATAGCAACGCTACCTGCATAATTTGCAATTACATTGCTGTCTACCAAAATACTACCCATATGAGTATCCATAGAACCTTTCATAGTTACGCCTCCTTAATTCCTAAAGTCGGTATTTTTTGCATCTATGTATGCCTGGACATACGAATGCCTATATATTATAACCTTTTTTTATAAAAAAGAAAACAAAAAAATAAAAAAACCGCCAAATTTTCTTCAGCGGTTTATAATCAGATTATAAAATAAAATTATGCTCTTTCAACGCGACCTGACTTTAAGCAGTTTGTACATACGTGCATAGTCTTAGTTGCACCGTTTACTTTACATTTTACTCTTCTGATGTTGGAATTCCAAATATGATTGGAACGTCTATGAGAGTGGCTTACATTATTTCCGAAATGAACGCCCTTATCACAAATTGCACATTTTGCCATGATTGCACCTCCTCAGCATAAATTGAGTTCACTGACTCGCAACATTGATATATTATCAAAACTTTATCAAGAATGCAAGAAAAATTTTCAAATATTTTAAAATTAGTTATGGAAACCACGAAATCTTGCGGAATACCGTATTAAAAAAACGAAGTTTTACCATGTTTTACGGTCAATCCCCAAATCGTGCTTTAAAACCTCATATTCGCGATTGATTTGCTGAAGTGTATCATTATCACCGCTTAAATTATCCGGGTGAAAAATCTTAATCAAATCCTTGTAACGCTTCTTTAAAGCAAGCTGATTCGTAATCCCCTTAAAGAAAATACCCTGACGATATTCCAAAGGCCTGGTTCTGGGCGCACTGTTTCTGGCGTCTTCTCGCATACGTTGAAACTGTTTCTTCTCTGTTTCCAGCTTCTGCCTGTCCAAATCCAACTGACGAAAAGACTGTTCCAGCACTCTTTGCTTCTTTTCGAAGAAAATCGTATCCTCTTCCAGCCGTTTGCGCTGTTCCTGAAGTTCTTTCTTAATCTCTCTGGCTTCCTGGTTTAACGCCTTGCGTTCATTTTCAATTTCTTTTCTGGTTTCTTCCAGTTTTTTTCTTTCGATGCCGAGCTGGTCATACATTTCCTCCAGCTCTGACTTATCCGTCTTAATACGGACGTTTTCACGAAACAACTGGACTTTGTATTGCTCTAATTCTTCCGGCGAAGAGGCATCTCTTAAGATACTGATAAAATTATCCATAGATTATCCCCGATCACTCTACGTTTCCTCTAATCGTAGCAATATAAATGATATCCAAGTACCAACAAAAGGGCTATAATAATACACCCGATAAATTTATTTGTTATAAATAACATCAGTAACATTCCTATTGACATAGCAAGCAGAAATGCGCCAATTTTTCTTCTCATAATCCGGCCACATATATTCTTTGTACCAATATATGCAAACCGGGAAGATTTTAGGCCTGTTTTTCTTCGATTGCATCAGGAAATGCTGCTTTTTTCACTTCATCTTCTTTAATTTCGGCAGCCTTGGTTCCTCTTTCCTGAAATCTGTCGACCAAATCAGGAATCATATCCAAAATCTTGGTTACGCTGTCCTGATTCTTGATATTAACAAGCTTGGAATGGCCGTTGCTAATTACCAAAATTGCGCTGGGAGTCATTTTACCGTTTAATGCACCTGCACCGCCCTTGTTCTTGTCACCGTTCAAACAACCTGCCTGAACACCGAAAGATACGTCTACCAAGGGAACAATGATGGTATCGCCGATTGCTGTAGCATCTCCTACAACTGTCTTAGTGGATAAAAATCCGTCCATACCCTTCATTAATGATTCTACAACATTGTTAAAATTACTTTCTGTCACGTCTCTTAACCTCCCGCCTTACTAATCTGATTAATTTTCTGATATTTCTGTCCGCAAACAAAGTCCATCCGGCCCACATCATTCTGAAAATCTGGAATCTGCCGGTGAGCTTTGCATCTAAATTAAGTACCTTATTCTCCATATCCGGCATAAACTTAATATGTTTGCCGTAAAACGGATAAATCATACAATAATATCCATACACCTTCATTGTTGACGCCGGATCCCCGGAACCAAACTCGATATTTGCCTTCAAGCGCCTCGGCATCATATGTTTAATAAGTTTCTTTCCTACTTTCCAAAGCTTCTTTATTGCCGGCTGAATGCATGGATGCTGAATTAATTTGTAATAATATTTGGCTTCTTTGTATTTCTTCTTGACCTTCTTAATAAAGTCATCAATTGAGCCTTTAATATTATAACACTTATCACGACATTTTAAAATAAGTTCTTTGATTTTTCGTATAAAAGCTTTGATTTTCTTGCCCAAAGGCAATTTGTCAAAGGCGTCCTCTTCGGAATTATCTGCTAATCGTTCTTCAATTTCGCGGTCGATATCTTCTTCCGATAACATTTCGCTGTCTTCAAAACTGTCATCAAAGAACTCATTCTCGCTGACATAATTATCTTCAAGTTCTGAACTTACAGTTTTATCTGCAACTTCGTCATCTGCTGTATTTTCTGAATTTACAGCATTTTCGCCGTTTTCCGAACTTTCCGCGTTTGCTACATCACTTCCGTTCTCGGGTGCCGTTTCCGCATCTCCAAGAAAATCTTCTTCCGTCTCAGAAACCTCTTTCTTCTCCGTCGGATACAATTGCATTTTATAAACCGGAATTCCGATAACTCTTATTACAAGTTTCGCCTCACCGTCATATGTGACTGTTGCGGTCAACAGCCCAAGAAACCATAAAATACGTGCCGATGCATTAAAAACCTCTGCATCTTTATGTGCCTTAACCCGATAAGAAAAGGGCCATAAGAAGACTAACAGCATCAATAATATGCACAGGCCAATCAGTGAAAGCAAGACGATTCCGATGATTTTTAAAATAAGCAATACCACACTCATCTTACTCTTCACCTTCCTGTTTTATTTCCACTACCGTAATATCATATCTTTTAAAATATGCCTTCTTATAGTGCTCCATTTTATCTTTCAAATAGGATTTTACATCTGCCCCGCCTGTATTGGCATAGGTTTCTTCGATGATATGAATTACGATACTCTTTGCATTGTCTGCATTCTTTGCAAGACCGATAATCAAAGGATAATTCTCAGTTTCCTTATAATACTTCTGTTTAAAAGCCTTGCAATCAAAGTATTCCACCCTGCCACTGATTTTAGACAAGGTAATTACATAAATTCCGGAAGGATATTTCTCTGCGCGGAATTTGCGCCGTATGCTGTTGAAATTTTCAGACGTATGCTCGTCCAAATACAGTTGCCTGCAAAACATACAAATCCTCCCTTCTACGTAAAAAGGAAAGCCCAGCTTCTAACCGGTAACTTTCCTCTTGAAAATCGTACTTTAATAGTATTTCTTGCTGCCCCAGAGGTTCTGTTTCTTCAAAGAAAGGTAATCGCTGTATGCCTTCTCCAGAATCTGTCTCTCGTTAGGGAACTTCAGCAAATGATACGCCTCATGATACTTATAAAAGCCCGAATCCACAAAAAATTCCTCGCGCTGCGGTTTACTGTAATAGCTGTCTGCCATCATTAAATACCAATGTACTTCTTTGTCTACAACTTCTTCCGGTGTTGTAAAAGAATACTCACTCTTGCCAACGTACTTTATAATGGACGCCTTGGCTCCGGATTCCTCCAGCACTTCTCTCAGTGCCGTATCTTTAAATTCTTCGCCTTCTTCTACAGTTCCTTTAGGCAAAACCCAACCCTCGTAACGATTTCGATAATTCTTGTACAAAAGCAAAATTTTACCGCGAAATATAACCACACCGCCACAGCTCACTGCTTCACTCATAATGCAATTCCTCCTGTTGGTGTGAACGTAAAAACTATTAAAAAGTATATCCTATTTCACGGGATTATGCAAGTATTAACGAACCTCATCTATATTTACAAAATATTCCTTAGGCTTTTGGGGATTAAAATAAATTGCAATCTCCTGACCGGGCTCAATTTTACCAAATAAATCTTCTTTTATCTTATAGCTTGCGTATCGGTAAATTGCCTGTTCCTCTTCTTTTACAATGTCACAAACTACCCAGAAAACGTCTTTGACATATTTATAATCGATATAATCAATGTCTTTTACCATAGCCCAGATACGATTCTCTTCCACGCACCAGTCAGCTACATTTTTTACACTCTCATATGAATAAATATTCTTCATTCTCTTATGATACTTAATCATACTTCTGGATAAAAAGAACAAAGGCAAACCAATCACAAGAAGCACAGGAATTCCATAAATACAAACAATTGCAATTACGGTACCAAGTTCCATCTTCCCAGCATTATGATAATTTATACCTGCACTGACACCTATAACAACACAACCCATCATACATATAAATAAAACAGAAAGAACAATTAATGCAATCCATTCAATGGTTTTACTTGTCGTTGACTTCTGATATAAGGCATTGTTGCATTTGATAATACGCATATTGGTGAAATCATCTGTTTCAATGTGGCCGTTGATTGTTAAGTCTTCATTCCGGTCGTTGATTTTTAATTCTTCATTCTGAACCATAGTAACCTCTTTATCTTTCTCGATATTAACAGGCGCTTGTTCTTCGTTTTCTGTTTCGGATGGATTATTTAAGAATTTTCTATATTTTATTATTCTTCTGCCAACGATAAAGGAAGGAATTCCAAAAAGCAAAAGTGACGGTGAACTCATTACACACCAAGCCCAATGCCAGCCTGCGCCATATTCATTTCCTTCAATATGGTCCGAAAGCCCCAAAAAGAAAAATGATAAGAATCCCCACAGAAAAAACAAAAATAAAATCAACAATAAAGCAAGCGTTATGTAGTCAATTGCTGTCACTTTCGATACTTGTGCTCTTTTTTTATTATGCTCATTCGTACGTGCATTGACGGCATCCACGATGTTATCATAATCATTCTGAGTACCATTTATTTCGTTTGGATCATTCGCATTATTTACATCATTCATATCCTGCATATACTATATCCTCCTTTTGGTAACTACATAATTTCATTCAAATTCACATAATAATCATCCGGGTCATCATAATTTACATAAACAGCCACCTGATTTCCGGGCGCCATTCTTGCGAATAAATCCTCATATACTTTATTGCTTGTATAACGGTAAATGGTATTCTCTGCCTGATTTACCACTTCGCAAACAACCCAATGTGCATAATTACCGTTTATTACGGTGTTGTAATCTACTTCTATTACTTTGATTGTTGCCCAGATGCATTCGCCGGTGTGTTCTAATTTACTGTTCCGGCGTCCAAATCGTCTTACAAGTATTGGAAAAAGTAAAGGAAATGCAGACGCACCCATAAAGAAGCACCCTACAATTTTTATTGTAAATGGATCATCGCACATTTCCGGATTTGTCCACGCAACAATAAATGCAACCAAACCGACAATAAAGAAAACAGCGGCAAACAATAATTTAGTTACCTTTTTTATAAGTTCCATACTATTATTGAACATTCTTCAGCACCTCTTCGTTTTCCTTACGTTTTTTCTCAAATACTGCGCCTTCCAAATCCATATAAAATTTGGTCGGATCAATTTTATGGACATAAATAGGCATCAAATCACCTTCTTTTAACCACTCTATTTCTTCCGTATATAAAGTATCTGAACAATATGTATGCATAAATCCTTTCTTATGATTCGGATTAATCACTTCAATCTTATACCCGGGGATTTCGTTCATATAAGAATTTGTAAAGAAAATATTAGAAATTGGCAATTTAGCGTAATAACCTTTTTGTAATATATCATTATTCTCTTTATTCTTTTTTATGGTTGCAACAGCAATAGCTCCCGGGATCAAACCGAACGGAGTCATGAATACTCCCGAAAATAAAAGTGCAAAAAATGCTTCTGCATCGCCATCAATCAAAGATACGATTCCGCCGACAATCATTCCAACACCCGAAACAACAAATACCGCGCCAAAAAGAAGAAGAACAATCGTACCCAAACCGACATTTTGCCCACTTGTGGTACTTTTGTGCCTTTTTTTCCCGCGTTCTACAATGCGCATACCTGTTGCTTCATCAATTTGTATTTGCGAACATTCATTATTTATTGGCGTAGATACTATATTGTCTATATCAAGGGTATTGTCCGCATATTCTGTTGTGTTCATGAAATTATAATCTTCATACATTTTGTGATTTCTCCATTTTATAAAGCAAATTTAAGCTATTTCACAAAAAGGAAGAGATTTCTCTCTTCCTTTCATAAAAATTTCATATCAGAAATCAATATTAAAATCACTTTAAATTAATGCATAGATTACATTTTAGCAATTAAGCCTGTAATTTCATCTGCCTCAAAAGGCTTGGTTACGAATTCGGAAGCACCGCTCTTGATTGCTTCTACCATCTTACTCTGCTGTCCGGCAGCGGTAACCATAATAATCTTTGCATTTGCATTTATCTTCTTAATTTCTTTTAATGCCTCTAAACCATCCATATTGGGCATTGTGATGTCCAATGTTGTAATTTCGGGTGAAAGTTCCTGGAACTTATTCACGCCGTCAACACCATCAACCGCTTCACCAACTACTTCGTGACCTGCGCCTTCAAGAATTGTTCTTAAAATCTTACGTGATGTTCTTGAATCATCTACAATTAAAATCTTAGCCATCCTTAAAATTCCTCCTAAAAACCAATTGTTTCATCAAATGCTGTAAGCATATTTACAATTTTACCGTTTACACAAACGGGTAATACACAAATCTTGCCTGCTTTAGCAGTGCTTCTTGCATCCTTATAAGAAGGAGGAAGCATATCCATATTACAGGTGCCTGAAAGCTTAGTACTGAACATACCGTTTACACAGTTAATAAATTCACCAACTGCATCCAAAGCGTCCAAATCTACCTGTGCAAAATCTTCCTGTCCGTAAACATCTGCAATCGCCTTTAATGCATCGCCGTCTGCTGCAAACGAAAGTGTTGCCGTATGATCACCGTCCATATCCTGAAGTGCGAAACGGTCAGCTTCAAAAGCATCTACAACAGCGCCTTTTAATACATATGTATCAGAATCAATCAAACGAATTAATGCTCTGACAGCACCCTGTACCAATTCAGCCTGTAAACCGGTAACTTCAGAAGGTAAGAACAACGGTACGATACGGTCCGCATCACCGCTCTTTAATGCATCGATATCAGTTGCAGTGAAAGAATTATCTTTCTGATAATCAGCCAATGCTGCATCAGCCTGTTCCGGTGTCATATATTTGCAATCATCCAATGCCTGGATAAATGTAAGATAAGCATTTCCCTGTAAGCCTAACAGTCTGCCAACCTGTTCGTCTGTTAAATACCCCTTTTCAACAGCGATATCACCATAGCGCTTGTCCATAATTGCCTGTAAGTGATTTACTTCGTCAGCCTGTTCCGGTGTCATAAGCTTCTCAGCTACCGCAATCAAACCTAATTTAACACGCACCTTCTTCTGTGTCTGAATAACTTCATCAAGCTGCGCCTGTGTAATTTTTCCGGTTTCCACCAGATAATTTCCAAATAATCGATTAATCATTTTTGCCCTCCCAAAACTTTATTTTATAAAAGTTTTACTAAAAATACACTCTAGTATAAATATACTACACTTTGTCATAAAAAGAAAGAAAAATTATATAAAAAATACAAAAATAACACAATTGTAATTACAATTATTCTATTCAGACATATATTGTTCAAAATATACATCAAAAAGACGTTTTGCAATGGGTACGGCATAGTCGCCACCGGTTCCGGCACCTTCTACAATAATGGTTACTGAAACTTTAGGATCTTCTGCCGGTGCAAATCCCGTGAACCATGCATGGCTGTCGCCCTTAGAGGTTCCGTATTCTGCCGAACCGGTCTTTCCGGCACTTGTATAATCAGCAGCAGTAAGAAAATCACCCGTACCGTGCTCAACTACTTCCGTCATAAGTCCGCTTAAATATGTCGCTTCATCTTCTGTCATTAAAGTCGCATATGTCTGGGGTTTATATTCTTTAACAACAGTCCCTGATACACTTTCAATTCTGGAAATCACCATTGGAGTCATTACTTTACCTTCATTAGCTATTGCACAGGTAATCATATTTAAATGTAACGGAGTCATCAACGCCGTTCCCTGTCCAATGGAAATCTGAACCATTTCAGCATCAGTGGTTTCTCCGGATATATTAACAACACTTTGATTTCCTGAATTAAAAGGTGTCGGCAAATCCTGACCAAATAATAATTCTGTTAAAGTATCAGCCATTAATGTACGATCAAGCTTCAAACCGATATTTGCAAAGGAACAGTTACAGGATTTTGCAAAAGAACGCTTCATATCAACAGCGCCGTGAGACGTACCGTGATAACATGTGATTTTACGTTCATCATAACGAAGAACACCGCTACACTGGTAAGAATAACGACTGACTTCATCAGGAAACTGTCGATAGTATTCCAACGCATCCACAATTTTAAAGGTAGAACCGGGAGGATATTGCCCGTGAGTCACACGATTTAATAATACAGATGAGTCATTGTCATTAATGATATCTTCCCATTCCGATGAAATATAATTCGGATTAAAATCCGGTTTTGAAACCATAGCGAGAACTTTTCCGGTTTCTATCTCCGTAACAATAATCGCACCGTCAAAAGCACCTAATGATTTAAATGCTACTTCCTGCATACGCACATTTAATGTCGAAACAACGGTATCTCCTGTATCTTTAGCATTATTGATATCATTATCAACCTTATCCGATATAGATGCATTTGACTGCAAAAGGCTCATATTGGCAACCTTTTCAATGCCCATACCACCGTTGCTACTGTAACCCACTACATGCGCAAATTGAACACCATATGGATAAACACGATATTCCTCTTCTCCTGCAACTTCAGTGTACGCAAGAATATCACCCTGTTCTGTAACTATGGAACCTCTTACATTCTGTTGTTCCAAAATTTCATCACGAGGATTATATATACTGTTAATTGCATCGTAACTGTCTTTTTCCACAAACCATGCTAAATTTACAATCATTCCAATAAAAACAAGCGAAAAAAGAACTGCCGTAACAAGGACCGGAAGATTTTCTTTTCTTTTTGTTTTTCTTTCAGAATCAATTTCTTTTTTGTTTCCCTTTGAGAACATTCTGTTCTTTATTGTAGAGAGCTTTTCTTTTATACTATTTATAAAATTATTCATCGGTGCCCTCCTATGCGTTACTTCGAACATTTTCTTTCACATATGATTTTGATTCTTCATAATCAGAATCATATACGAAGTCATCTTCATCTACATAATCGTCTTCATAATCATCTTCTTCATCTTCTTCATATTCTTCATATTCATCATCGTCATATTCTTCGTCATACTCATCATCAAAATCATCATAATATGCAAACTCATTGATATAAATACCTTGTACAACTCCAAACATAAGAAGTGTTGCCGTAAGCGAACTTCCTCCCATACTGATTAGGGGCAACGTAACACCGGTTAAAGGAATAAAACGAGTTCCGCCGCCGATGGTAAGAATAACCTGAGTTCCTAAAGAAACTGCCAATCCTGATAAAATAAGCTTATGGAAAAATTCCTGTACTCGTGCAGACATTCTAAACATATGAAGTACGGTTACCAAATAAAGCATAATCAGAAGAATTGAGAATGCCACACCAAATTCTTCCGCAATGGCACTGAATACAAAATCTTCATTAACATAAGGAATTGTCTTGGGGTCGCCCTGGAATAAACCCATACCTTCCCAACCACCGGTACCGATAGCGAACAAAGACTGGGTAATCTGATAGCCTGTATTACTCATATCCGTCCATGGATTTAACCAGTTCTGGACGCGGATTTTAACATGAGAAAATACCTGCAGAGCAAGGTAAAATGCACCTGCGCCGCCAACTGCGCCCGCAACAAGCGTTAATATATTGCGATTTGCAATATAAAGCATAAAAAGATAAATCATACAATAGATTCCGGCACCGCCCAAGTCCCTGGAAAGCACGAGAATCAATACATGTACTATCGAAAACAAGGCACTTGAAACATAGCGATACGGATCTTTTTTATTCGATAACAACGCTGCAATGAAGAATACAATTACAATTTTAACAAATTCCGAAGGTTGGAAAGACATATCATAAACAGTAAAAGCAAGTTTAGAACCATTGGTAATCTCGCCGGTAAGCCATACTGCACCCAAAGCCACAATACCAACCGCGCAATACACATAGCCCATCTTCTTAAGCAGGGACGTATGCTTCATAATCCAAGGAATAATCATTGATATACCAAAGGCCACAATCGTAATAATAAACTGTCTTACCGCATTCATAAAAGCAAGACGCCCAAGAATGGTAAATCCTACAAACAAAAGCATCAATACGTTGTTCAACATCAATCGGCTTACCGAACGATAAATTACCCTAAATACCAAAATCAGTGCAAACAGAATAATTTCCTGAAATGCAAAGAAAAAGAAATATCGCGGGTCCTCTGCTCTCACAAACAACGTAATATAGCCAACTGCATGAAAAGCAATGGCAAGTAAGGTTTGCAACATATAAAAATGTTTATGTTTTTCAGGATTTTTAAAGAAAAACACAACAATATTCGTTGCAACATACACTGCCATTATGACAACAAATGCATAATTTGAAATTTCAGATATAAAACTTGCCATTTTATTCTCCTACAAGCCCTATTGCACCCCACGTAAAAAATGTCCGTTGGTGTATGCAAAAGGCACCTCATCTGTTTTACGGTTATTTCTGTAATTATTATAAAAATCAAGTACTTTACGGGTTTCTTCTTCCGTTTCCACGGTAAATCTAAGTTGATATGCCAAAACACCTAAAGAATCCGTTATATTTTTGTGCTTATGAATTGATGTCGGCACATTGTTATAAATTGTATTATAACATACCTTTTCATCGCAGTGTGCACGAAATGGAATTTGGGCCCCGGTTCGGTCAGTCATCATGCCTACAGCGGACTCTTTGCCTTTTTTGCAATTCTTTCCGGTTAAAAAAATGCAATTAGCGGTCTGCATCAAAGGTGTACGTCCGTAAAGGATTAATTCACCATTCTTGGTATCCAAGTGTCTGAATTCATCTTTATTTAATTCAACCGGAATGGTATAGCCGTTTATCCGTTGCATAAGCCAATTTACGGAAGAATTATTCATTGCATAAAGATTTAAATCTCCAATGCATTTAAATTCCGGGTAGTGCTCCAAAATATGCGCCATAGTGTCTGTCTGATTCACATAGACGCCTTCGCCCAAGTGCAGTTCTTTTGCTTTCAACAACGCTTTATCAATCCGTTCAAAGTTTTCGCCACGTGCAATCGCCGGCAAACTGAAATACACTTCTTTTCCTGCGTTTTGACAGTTATTGTAAAGAAGCGCTGCATCATCAGCCAAAAGCCAACCGTAAGGTATCACAACACGTTTAATATAATCTGTAGCTAAAACAGCTTGTAACTGCTCTCTTTCTTCCACAAACGCAACATATTCCGCATCAGACCTACTGTTTACTGAAGAAAAATCATCCTTCTTTCGCGGCCAGGCAACTCTTTCTGCCTTAACGTCAGTTATAATTGCCTTCTGTAATTCTTCCAATGCTTCTCTTCGCAATTCATTGATTGCTTTTACAGGCAGAAAAACATTGCCTTCCATTGCAACTTCCATATCCGTTACAGCAAAATATGAGTCTCCGGTTTTACACAATCGTTCTTCAATCGCTTCCTTTGAAAGTGGCGCTTTCATAGCTTCCTGTACTTCGGAACCCGTTACATAGGCACTGTAAACCGTATCACCGATTGTCGTCTCTGCATAAAGCGAACAAGGTTCTCCAATTCGAAAATCAGACCGAAAACTTACCGGTTTCTTAGGCTTGGTTGCAATCAAAGAGTTCGTAATCTCTTCCACAAATCCCTCATCCGTCTTTGAATATGCGGGACTTTCCTTGGTAATCATATCTTCACCACGATATTTATGATAATATCCGTCCTGTAACGCAGTTCTGATATATAGTGTTTTTAACTGCTCTAAATCTTTCACATCCACAGCAAACTTTGCATTGGGATTTGCCAGGTACTTGTCTATATATTTACGATAAATATGTGTAACCCATGCCGCATAGGCAGGATTTTTCATACGTCCTTCAATTTTAAAAGATGCAATACCGCTTTCAATCAGCTCCGGCAGATGCTCCAAAGTACACATATCCTTAAGGCTTAAACAGTATTCTTCCTTCCCTTTTGTACCGGTTTTATAAGGCAAACGACAGGGCTGGGCGCATCTTCCTCGATTTCCGCTTCGACCGCCGATTAAACTACTGAAAAGACACTGTCCCGAATAACAATAACACATGGAACCATGAATAAAACATTCCGTTTCAATTCCGGCATCTGTGATTTCTTTTACTTCTTTTAAGGTAAGTTCACGGGCCAAAACCACTCGTTTCATTCCTTGTTCGATTAAATACTTAGCTCCTTTTAGACTTGTAATTGTCATCTGTGTACTTGCATGCAATTCAAGTCCCGGAAAATGTTCTTTTAAATATTCAAACACACCAAAATCCTGTATGATTACCCCTGTCAGCCCCAATTCATATAAAGGCTTTATATAATCATACAGTTCTTTCATTTCCGTATTTTTTAAAAGTGTGTTCACCGTAAGATACACTTTTTTATCAAAAAGTTTTGCCAGAAACAAAACTTCTTTGATTTCATCTTCCGTAAAATTGTCAGCATAGGCCCTGGCACCAAACTTGGTTCCAGCCAGATAAAATGCATCTGCGCCACCGTTTAATCCGCCAATAAAACCTTGAAAATTCCCCGCCGGTGCCAACAATTCAATCTGTCGACTTGACATTCTCATTTTATTTTCCTCATCGCATTGAAATACATTAATATTTCACTTGCGCCATAAACAAAAAACCGACCCGTGAAGGCCGGTTTTTTATTATTTTCTATCTCTTTCTTTTAACTCAGTTTCAAGACGAATTACTTTCTTTGCACTATCATCAGCTTCCTTCTTTGCTGTAAGATAGTTCTTCTCGAGAGTGTCTAACTTAATCTGTGTCGCAATCAGCTCATGCTTAATATTACACAACTCATCTTCTCTTGCTTTCAATTCATCTTCCAAAAGTGCCATCTGTTTCTTTGCCTTGAAATAATCGTCAGCAATGTTAAATTCCATAATAAGCGCCTGATAATCATTGGGCATTCTTCTGTAGCTGTCAATTTTATCATATTCAGAATGCTTGTTATTGATATATGAGGCAACCTTCTGCAAATATTCTTCGCTCTCATATCCGCTCAATGTAAAAACTTTACCACCAACAATTACTTCCGCATCTGTTTTTGCTGACATATATGTAATTCTCCCTTTTTATCGTTGTTTGTATAATATGCAGTGCATAGCTCGCAAGCACGCTTGCTCGCTGTCGGGCTTTCGCCCTATGCATATTCGCAGAACCTTCTGCATACGAGTAAACTCATGCATACGTTTCTGCTCATCTGCGCACTGCTCAATGCTATGCACAAATTATAAAATATTTACTGTGGAATTTCAAGTCCCAAATGGCCATAGGCCAACTCTGTAACCATTCGTCCGCGCGGTGTTCTGGCAAGAAAACCATTTTTAATCAAATATGGCTCATACACATCTTCAATGGTGCCGGGATCCTCTCCTATGGCAGCTGCCAAAGTATCAAGTCCCACAGGTCCGCCTTTAAACTTCTCAATCATTGTCATTAAGATATTTCGGTCAATGTGATCCAAGCCGAATTTATCCACTTCCATCATATCCAATGCATAAGATGCTATTTCATCCGTAATGACACCATCACATTTTACCTGGGCGAAATCTCTGACACGTTTAAGCATACGGTTGGCAATTCGTGGCGTTCCGCGACTTCTTCTTGCAATTTCCAAGGCGCCGCGCGGGTCAATTTCCACATTAAGTTTCTTCGCGGAACCAAGCACTATAAGCTGTAACTCTTCCGGCGTGTAGAATTCCAGACGATGAACCACGCCAAAACGATCACGCAAAGGTGCTGTTAACATACCGGCCCTGGTGGTTGCACCTACCAAAGTAAAATGCGGCAGCTCCAAGCGCACGGAACGGGCCGTAGAACCTTTACCAATCATAATATCAATGGCATAATCCTCCATCGCAGGATACAGAACTTCTTCCACCTGACGATTCAAACGATGAATTTCATCGATAAAAAGGACATCACCTTCTGCCAAATTATTAAGAATCGCCGCTAACTCGCCCGGTTTTTCAATTGCAGGTCCGCTGGTAATTTTCATATGTCCGCCCATTTCATTGGCAATAATGCCTGCCAAAGTGGTTTTACCAAGTCCCGGCGGGCCATATAAAAGTACATGGTCCAAACTTTCACCGCGTTGTTTTGCTGCATCCATATAAATCTGCAGACTTTCTTTGGCTTTTTCCTGGCCAATATATTCTTTTAAGGTCTGAGGTCTTAAGGAAAATTCAATGCTGACATCTTCCTGTGTAAAACCTGTTTCTATCATACGCTTAGGCATATTTTCCTCCCGAACTATTTTGTATTACAACGTCATAATAACCTTTAACGCCTGTTTGAGAATTTCTTCCACGGTGGTGTCTTCGGTGCAGGTAATCTGATTTACCGCTTTTAAGGCATCCGTTGCCGAATAACCCAAAGCCGTTAAAGCTTCAATTGCTTCCTTTTTAGCCGGCAATTCCTGGGTTACGATTACTGCGTTGCTTTCGGAAGAATTCAGTGTAAATACGTCTTCTGCATTGATTTTATCTTTTAAATCAATAATCAAACGTTCTGCAGACTTTGCGCCCACACCCGGCGCTTTGGCAATACTCTTGGCATCACCTGAAAGAATGGCAAATCGCAAAGTATCCACGGATAACGTCGATAAAATTGACAACGCCCCCTTCGGACCGATACCGTTTACGGTAAGCATCATTTTAAAAAGCTCCAACTCTTCCCTTGTTAGGAAACCAAACAATCCCAAGGCATCTTCTTTTACATAAGTGTAGGTATAAAGCTTTACCTCGCCGGATAAATGTCCTAAATTCTGTATCGTCTGGGCAGACACCTTAATGTTGTAGCCGATGTTATTTACTTCCAGCACAACACTGTCCGCAGTCATATATGTAATTTTACCGATAAAATATGCGTACATATCTTACTCCCCTTTATTGGTAATTTTCATCGTTTCGAAAAATAAGTTTATGATTTATAAATTATGGTCTGCTTTTGCATCTTGTTTTTCATTGTCGTGTAATTCTGTATGCTTTGCAATCCGTTTATATATTACATTTGCCAGACTTCCATTCAAGAATCCCGTAAGCGCGCCTATAACCAAAAGAAACGGCAAATAATACCAAAGCACCGGTACCTGCGTGATACATAATGCAAGCATCAACTGTCCGATATTATGGGCAACTCCGCCGGCAATACTGACACCAACCATACCAAAGACCGGAATACGTTTCACACAAGCCATAATAAGTAAGCTTACAACCGCGCCTGCCAGAGAATATAACATACCATAAGCATTTCCAAACAAGAGTCCGCAAAGCAATACACGGCAAATATTAATGATAAAAGCTCCGCCTATCCCTGTTCGATACAGGCAAAACACAATTGCCACATTGGCAAGTCCAAGCTTCACACCGGGAATACCCAAAGGAATCGGAATCAAGGCCTCAATATAAGATACAATCATTGCAAAAGCCAGTAAGCAGGCATATTCTGCAAGTTTTTTAGTATGTAACCGCATCCAAATCCCCCTCTGCAGGCTCTTTTATAACAGTAACCACAACTTTGTGCGGTAGACAAACGATACTCTCATTGCTTTGTGAGATTTCTTTGTGTAAAACACAGTCCTGATTCGGACAATCAGCCCAAATCATTCGCGCAGTGCCGTTCTGAATCAACAGAACATTCTCGCCATTCCCGGAATGAATCGGAATTTCGCAATCCTCATATAAAGAATATACGCCTATCGTTTCGCCATCCACTCTTACAGAGATATATTCTGCATTCTTTCCTGTTATAAAATATATCGTTATCCCAATTATTCCTATGAATAAAAAAACAGAAAACAGAATTATGTCGGCCTTCTTCATATCGGCAACCTCACAAAACCATATTAAAAAAGATGTTCTAACACTGTTTCATCAAACATAACCTTGATTATTTAGTAGAATCTTCCGTAATATTTATTTCTCTGTCAACACATCCGCAACTTTCACTGCGCCTGCAGCATCCTTTGCATAACCGTTAGCACAGATTTCATCCGCATATTCTTGCGTAATTACTGCACCGCCAACCATAATTTTCGCCTTAATACCTTCAGCACGGGCTAATTCAATGACTTTTTTCATCTCAGTCATAGTTGTAGTCATAAGCGCTGATAATGCAATAATTTCAGCGTCGGTTTCTTTTGCCTTAGCGATAATATCCTCTGTCGGAACATCTTTGCCCATATCAATTACATTATAGCCATAGTTTTTAAGCATTAATGACACAAGATTCTTGCCGATATCGTGGATATCACCTTTTACAGTGGCAATAATCACGGTTTTAGCACTTTTCGCATTACCGTCCTTTTTCAAAAACGGTTCGATATATTCAATAGATGCTTTCATAGCATTTGCACTTGCAATCAGCTGGGGTAAAAAGTATTTGCCGCTGTTAAACAAATCGCCCACTTCATTAATCGCAGGTAAAAGACACTGATTTAAAATAAATTCTGCCTCAAGATTGCCGTTTTGCATTGCATCCTGTGTAATTTGTACAATCCCTGAAGTATTTCCTCTTAAAACCGCTGTACGAATTTTTTCCTCGTGACTGACTTCCTTTGTTTCAGAAGATTTAGCCGCTGCATTCTCTGTATTGCCGGTCATTTTATCGATATAACGTAAGCCGGCATCTTTTTTATTTAAAAGCATATCCGTAGCATAAATGGCATTCATAAGCTCCTTCTGGGAAGGATTTGCAATTGCCATAGTAAGGCCCTTGGAAATTGCCATGGTTAAAAATGCCGTATTGATGTTACTTCTCTCAGGCAAGCCAAAAGAAATATTGGAAAGGCCGCAAACCGTTGCCAGACCGCGTTCTTTGCAATATGCAATGGTTTCCAAGGTCTCCAAAGCCGCCTTCTCATTGGCAGAAACCGTGGTTACCAGGCCATCTACAATAATATCTCTGTTTGTCAAGCCGAAAGAATATGCTTTTTTAAGTAAAGTTTCGATAATTTCTATTTTTTCTTCTTTGCTCTTGGGTAATCCTGCATCCGATAAAGGCAATAAAATAAACATTGCGCCGTATTTTTTTATTAACGGAAACAACTTCTCTGCTTTCCCAGCCTCTAAAGAAACTGAATTTACCAACGCGCGTCCGGGATATAATCGTAAAGCATTTTCCACCACTTCACACTTTGATGAGTCAATAGATAAAGGCAAATGGCTTACTCCCATAACCTCATACATAGTTTTAATCAGCATATCATTTTCATCAATACCGCCCATGCCAAGGTTAACATCCAGAATATCAGCCCCCTTTTCTTCCTGCTCGACTGCAAAATTTACTACCATATCAAGCTTTCCTTCGCGAAGTTCTGCCTGAAGGGCTTTTTTACCTGTAGGATTAATACGCTCGCCGATTACGAGAAAAGGATCGTCCAAACCAAACAATACGGTTTTATGTTCTGAAGTTAAAACTCTTTCTTCACGAACACTGCCTTCCGGTCTTGTATAGGTATGTGTTAATTCAAACAACGCCTTAATATGTTCCGGCGTTGTACCGCAACAACCGCCGAGAATTCCGGCGCCTGCCTCAATCAATGCAAGGCTTTTCTTGGCAAATTCTTCAGGAGACATGGCATAAATTGTCTTGCCATTCTCATCCAAACTCGGCATACCGGCATTAGGTTTTGCAATGACAGGAATTGCAATATGACGCCTCATATCAGCAACTAATTGAACCATTTGTTCCGGGCCCGTAGAACAGTTAACACCTACAGCATCGACACCAAGTCCTTCTAAAACCAGGGCTGCCGTTACGGCATCTGTACCATACAAGGTTTTTCCGTCACCTTCAAAAGATAAGGTGGCAATAACGGGCAAATCGCAGATTTCTTTGGCGGCAATAACCGCCGCTCTTGTTTCCTGCAGACTCATCATAGTCTCCACAACAAGCAAATCACAACCTGCCTCTGAAAGCACTTTTATCTGCTCTTTATAAACGTCAACCAGTTCTTCAAACTGCATTGTACCAACGGGATACAGTTGCTTTCCTGTCATAGTAAGATCACCGGCAACCAAAGCCTTGTTACCAACGGCTTTCTTTGACAGCTGAACAAGCTTAGTATTGATTTCTACAAGCTTGTCATCAAGGCCGTATTCGGCTAATTTAATACGATTACCCCCAAATGTGGGTGCATAAACAATATCACAGCCTGCATTAACATACTCCTGCTGTAATCCGATTAATATATCTTCATTCTCAAGAATCCACTGTTCCGGGCACACACCGGAAGGCATACCGCGTTTTGCAAGATTTGAACCGGTTGCACCGTCCAGAAACACAATTCTTTGTCCAAATTTTTCTTCAAAAAAGTTCATTGTTTTATCCTCGTTATAAAAGTATCTAAATACACATACAAAATCACTTCATTTTAACATACTTGTTTTTGATACGCAAATTTTAATTCAAAGCTTTAACCAAGAGTTCATTTTAATTTTTAAGTGTATATATACACATTTCGAATTCTACATTTATATTAGTTGTGTTTTTTAAAGTTTCTCTAAGAACTTTTTACAGATTTGCTTGATTTCGATGGCTTACTATGGTAAATTATAGAATGATTGAGTTATTCATCAGAACATATATACAAATGGGGATTTTGGAAATGAAAAAAAGAATTTTTGCACTTCTCTTATCAGTAAGTATGTTGTTTGCACTTTCAGGCTGCGGAGAAGATTCCGAATTGGAAATATACAGAAAAGAAGTTGAAAGCTTTTATGCGGATGTAATAGAGATTAACGATAATATCAATGCTATTGATGCCGAAAGCGAGAATGCACCGCAGAAATTATTAAATGAATTAGACAGTTTAAATGAACGATTTCAGGAATTTGGCGAATTAGAAGTTCCCGAAGAATATATCGCTGTCGAATCTCTCGCTGATGAAGCAGCGTCTTTCATGAATGAAGCAGTTTCTTTGTATCACTCTTCTTTCAGCGAAGGTACCTTCAATGATTTCAGTGTCGGTATGGCCTATGAGAAGTACTGCAGAGCCATTCTTCGAATCAATTATATTGGCGATATCCTCCAGGGTAAAACTTTAGAAGGCGAAAATATTAACATTCATTACGAAGACGAAGACGAAGACAAATAATAACAAGGGCAGAACATTTTATGTGTTCTGCCCTATCTTTATGTAATAAATTGTTTAGGATCTACAATATGTTTTAAATTAATCTTTAACATATTATAAATATATTCTTAAAGTTCTCTTTTTTTAGCAGAAGAACATAATTCCGCCGCTGAAAATAGTAAGCAACAAATCCCAAAACAAAGAAACGCCTCCTAAAATCCAACCGGCAATTGCACATCCTTTTTTGCAGTCTTTTTTACACACTACAATGATACCGAATACGATTGCAAGAATGGAACAAATAGAGAAAGGATTGATAAAGAATCCGCAAATACCAAGTACCAAAGATGCAATACCTAATCCACTCTCTTTCTGAGGTTGAGGATTGTAGCTATAAGGGTCATTATATGTGTCAGTGTAATTGTTGTCATAAACATAACCGTTATTGTTTGACCCCTGTGTGTTATTAAAATTCTGATTGTTGTCAAAATTGTTCTGATTGTAATCCATGATAATTTTCTCCTTTTGTGCTTAATTCGAAAAAAGTTCTTAAACAAATACTTATTTTCGTTCATTACAAATTACGTTTAGTCTGTTTTAATAATAATATATTTCTTTTTTCTCTGCAAGACATACTTTATTTCACTATGCTTTTATTTTAGATTAAAATATGCTACTATTTTAGCAAACATTAGAAACCAAAGGATAAAAAATGTCTACAGTAAAATATCAAATGTCACAAACCGAAAAAAGAATATTTATCCTAATGTCTGTTCTTTTAGGACTTGCAATATGTTTTATTGTCTTTTATCACCTGAAAGATATACTTTTTTATGATCCCAAAGGAACCCCCTGCGGTCTTAAAATGTATTTTCACTTGTACTGCCCCGGCTGTGGCGGAACACGAGCCATAGATGCATTTTTACACGGGCATTTCCTGCACTCTTTCCTTTTACAACCTTTGATTACGTATTTGTTCCTGTATTTTATCTCTTATTATATACCGTCACTGCTTTTATGCCTTGGCGTCCGCAAAAGAAAGATCAATTATAAGTTTTACCTATATGTTCTTTGGGGAATGCTTGCGCTTATTATAATCTTCTTCATAGGAAGAAATCTGTTAATGATATTCGGCGGATATGATTATATCGGCGAATGCATTCGGTTTTGGCAATAAAATTTTATATCACTCCATACAAAAAGGCACCGCGCTTATGCACGATGCCTTTTTTAATTATTCAAGTTTAAATTATACTAAAGGATTTCCCTGAGCATCTGTAGCAATCTTGCCGGTGAAGATCATAATACCTTCAACTAAAGCCCAAATTGCAATACCGAATACTACAAAAGCACCGATAATAATGATACTAAGTACAAGACCAACTAAAGTACATACTAACTGAATAACAGCCTTCTTTGTGTATCCAAGGTAAAAGTTGTGTACACCGTATACACCTAAAAAGATAGCAAGAAGACCTGCAACTAATTTCTGCTTATTGTTTTCCATTTTCAAATTCCTCCTAAAGAATTACAAAAACTATCTGCCTGCAGGCACATTAAAGTGCCTGGCAAACAGAAATTAACATTTTAATAGAATAACTTAGAACTTACCTGCGTCAGCAGCTTCCTGGATAGCAACTGCTACAGCTACTGTCATACCAACCATAGGGTTGTTACCTGCACCGATAAGACCCATCATTTCTACGTGTGCAGGAACTGAAGAAGAACCTGCAAACTGAGCGTCTGAGTGCATACGTCCCATAGTATCTGTCATACCGTAAGAAGCAGGACCTGCAGCCATGTTATCGGGGTGAAGTGTACGGCCTGTACCACCACCTGAAGCAACTGAGAAGTATTTCTTGCCCTGTTCGTTGCATTCTTTCTTATAAGTACCTGCAACAGGATGCTGGAATCTTGTAGGGTTAGTTGAGTTACCTGTAATAGATACGTCAACGCCTTCCTTATGCATAATTGCAACACCTTCGCAAACGTCATTTGCACCATAGCAGTTAACCTTTGCACGAAGACCTTCTGAGTAAGCCTTACGATATACTTCTTTTACAGTGTTTGTGTAAGGATCGTATTCTGTTTCAACAAATGTGAAACCATTGATACGAGCGATAATCTGAGCAGCGTCCTTACCAAGACCGTTTAAGATAACTCTTAAGGGTTTCTTACGAACCTTGTTAGCCTTTTCTGCGATACCGATAGCACCTTCAGCAGCAGCGAATGATTCATGACCTGCAAGGAATGCGAAACATTCTGTTTCTTCTTCCAATAACATCTTACCTAAGTTACCATGTCCAAGACCTACCTTACGTGTATCAGCAACAGATCCGGGAATACAGAAAGCCTGAAGACCTTCACCGATTGCTGCAGCCGCGTCAGCTGCTCTTCTGCAGTCTTTCTTGATTGCGATTGCTGCACCTACGATGTATGCCCAGCAAGCGTTTTCAAAGCAGATAGGCTGAATGCCTTTGATCTGATTGTATACATCAAGACCTGCATCCTTAGTAATTTTTTCTGCTTCTTCGATAGAAGCGATTCCATAGCTATTTAATACAGAATTGATTTTGTCAATTCGTCTTTCATATGATTCAAATAATGCCATTTTTCAGTCCTCCTATCTTATTCATTTCTGGGATCGATAATCTTAACAGCATCAGCTACACGACCATACTGGCCTTTTGCCTTTTCCCAAGCTGTTGTAGGATCATCACCCTTTTTGATAAAGTCAGTCATCTTGCCAAGGCTTACGAACTGGTAACCGATAATCTGATCGTCTGCATCAAGTGCGATACCTGTAACATAACCTTCAGCCATTTCAAGGTAACGGGGACCTTTAGCCAATGTACCGTACATTGTACCAACCTGTGAACGAAGTCCCTTACCAAGGTCTTCAAGACCTGCACCTACAGGAAGTCCGTCTTCAGAGAATGCACTCTGTGTACGTCCGTAAACAACCTGAAGGAATAACTCTCTCATAGCTGTATTGATAGCATCACATACAAGGTCAGTATTTAATGCTTCTAACAAAGTTCTTCCGGGTAAGATTTCAGAAGCCATAGCTGCTGAATGGGTCATACCTGAACATCCGATGGTTTCAACCAATGCTTCCTGGATGATACCTTCCTTGATGTTAAGTGTTAACTTACAAGCACCCTGCTGAGGAGCGCACCAGCCGATACCGTGTGTCAAACCGGAAATGTCTTTGATTTCTTTTGCTTTTACCCATTTTGCTTCTTCAGGGATAGGAGCACAACCGTGATTAACGCCCTGTGCTACTGTACACATTTTCTGTACTTCATGTGAATAAATCATGTGAAAATCTCCTTTCAA
>JAZNRI010000016.1:0-53071 GCA_045590655.1 Lachnospiraceae bacterium
ATCGTATAATTGCCTTTTTTTACTTCTGTTGTTACGGTGAATTCTGCCAACGTACCTTCATATATAGTTTCAAAGTCTTCCTTACGATCACCATAATCATAAAATAACAATGTCCACTTATTTGTTAAAAAATCAACACAAGCACTGACACCATCCAGTTCAGCACTTGAATAATATTTTTCATCATAATATCCGTTTTGCACCAGATAGTCTTTCACACCCTCCGTGGTCTGCGGTGTCATTTTCGAACAGCCGCAAAGCATAGTAAGCATGAATAAAAATATGCCTAAAATTTTAATTCCCTTTTTCACACAACAACACTCCCACTAAACTATTCTTTACATACTCCGACAATGCTTTTTATATCCGCAACCACATCATCAAAATACTTATACTTCACAATCCAAGCGACTCCAACAAAAACAATGGCAAAGATAGCAAAAAAGTACTTACTTGATAACAATGCAATTAATACAAAGAAGACGGCAAGTATATAAATTACATAATAGGTCGGCTTATTTATTACTTTAAGATGAATCTCTGAATTCTCCTTATCTTTCTCCACGATTTCACCTTTAAGCCTTAAGAAGTTATTCACATTTCTTGCACTGTCCCACACAAAAGTATTCTGTGAAATTTTATCGCCCCAGAAATAATAATCCGTCACTCCAAGCTTGTCTTCTATTTTCACTTTCGTTCTGACTTTTTGATTCAATTTATCGATGGTAATGTCCGCCGGACTGTTCACTGAAATTACTTTTTTCATCGATTATCGCTCCACTCTTTTATTGGATAAATTATCTTTATGCGCCTTCTTTTTAACACTCGATGGGGCATATCGCCCCACCGGTGTATGTTTGGAATCTTTACACAAGTTGTCCCGGTAATTTTAACTTTTCTTTGTACGGATACTGCTTATCAAACTCCTCTGCTTTTGCTTCATCAATAAGATATCCTGCAGGCGGTCCGTACACGCCGGTAATGCCCGCCAAATACCCCGGAATCAATTCCTTACACAAGAAGAATGATGCGTCCACGCCTTCCGGCAATCCGCGATAGCGAAGCCCGAATTCCGATGCATAAGTAAAACCGCTCTTTCCGTAAAAATCAATATTACCTTCAAAACACAATGCACCTGCGCCCATTTCTTTGGCTTTCTCGATAGAATAATCCAAAAGAATCTTACCATACCCTTGACGTTTCAAGTCATTTGCAATGCAGATGGGTCCCATAGTCATAATGGGAATTTCACGACCATCATCCGCCTGAATGCTTGCACGCACAAAAACATTCTGACCGATGATGCGGTTATCCTTCTCCATTACAAAATCAAGCTCCGGAACATAGTCCTTATCACTTCGCAAACAACGAAGTAAATAATGCTCCAAGCATCCCGGACGATACACATTCCAAAAAGATTCTCTTACTAAATTTTCTACCTCTGCATAATCTGCAGGTGTTTCCAAACGGATGATATAGTCATTTTTATTCATTATTTATTCTTTCCCTCCTGATGATTGTTGACTACAGTGCTGGGAGGTTACGATTCGACTGTTTTCATAACCTCCCGGTTATTCCACAATCTCTAAGGTGTTGTTCTTTCTCAAACAGCAATCTCCTTTAAAATGTAATATTTATAATCAAGCCGTAAGGCTGGATTAACTGTGATAAACTAAAATAATCTTTTCTTTCACTATTTTTATAAAAGTGTCATTAAATATGCCTTTATTGTTTCTTGGGCTGACTTCCAATCTCGCTGTGGATTATCTACTACGAGTTTCTTCACAGATAATCCTTCAAGGATTCTCAATTCACGTTCTTGTCTTTCCTCTAAGCAACGAATATAACCTTTAAAACCCTCAGCACCAATCTGTTTTCCATATATTCCATTCACATGGTAATTGATGACATCATCAAGCCATCCCGGTCGTTCCTTTGCTGTTTGCTCTACAGAATTAGCAATATCAGTATTTTTTAAATAAATAACCACAGGATTCATCGACTGTATAATATCAGTAATTTTACCAATATAATTTTTAGACTCGCCTTCTGTAAAACCAAATCTCATCATAGTTTCACACATAGGATTTTGTAATAATACACAATTAAACACATAAACTGTATCTTCATTGCTGGTATTAACAAACTGTCGCCATTTATCAAGCATAAGCGGCAGCTCTTTTTCCCAAGGTAAAAAATCATATATTTTATATTGTAATAGTTTATCAAACATCTCCCCTGAGAATTGAGACAAGGATACAATCTCTTCTTTATCTGAAAACAAACCAGCCGGTGCAAGTGCATGAAATTCGTAATCAGCAGGATGATTTCCTGTTCCTTCATCAACAAAGCAAACATTATCATTTTGCTCCAAAAGCGATGCGACGAATGATGATATAGTACTTTTCCCTGAACATGGTAACCCTTCAATAATAAATAATCTATTTTTCATATCACTTTATTCTCCATCACTTTTTAATAAAACTTTGAATAAATTCAAGTTTCTTCATTCAAAAGGATTATGTCAATAAATGCACTACTCCCCAAGCACCCTTTTATAATCCTCAAAGAATCCCGGATAAGACTTATTTACCGCCTCTACTCCATGGATTGTCACAGGTGCCGTCGCCCTTACTGCCGCAACCGCTGCCGACATTGCAATACGATGATCTCCCGCGCTGTCTACCGTTCCGCCGGTATATTTTTTCACTCCGTCAATGTATAAGTTTACCTTACCGTTTTCTTCTACAGCCCTTAAATCCGCACCAAGCGCCTGTAACAAAGCCTTAGTAGTTTCAATACGATCGCTTTCTTTAATACGAAGTCTGCCTGCATTTTCAAACACGGTAGTGCCTTCTGCCAAGGCCGCTACCACGCACAGAATCGGGACCAAATCGGGAATCTCGGACACTTCCGCACGGATTGCTTTTAACTCTTTATGTTTTACGGTGACAGAAGTCTCTTCTATTGTAACTTCCGCGCCGAATTTCTTCAATATATTTAAAATCTCTTTATCGCCCTGGGGTGATGTTGCATCAATCTCCGTAACGGTCATCTCGCCTGCGATGGCACCCATACACAAGAAAAACGCCGCATTGGACCAGTCTCCCTGGGCCTGCATTTTATCCGGCGCAATGTACTTCTGATTTCCGGGAATATGATAGCCTTTTTCAGTAGCTTCCACCCGAATACCAAACATATTTAAAACATCCAACGTAATATCAATATAAGCCTTGGATTCCAGTTCTGTGATTAACATAATGTCACTGTCGCCATTTAACATAGGCAAGGCATACATCAATCCCGTAATATACTGAGAAGAAACATTTCCGGGCAATTCATAAGTCCCGGGCTTTAACTCCCCACTCACTTCCAAAGGGATAAAATCGCTTGAAATCACCGCACCGTTTGCCCGCATACACTGGCATACCGGTCCAAAAGGACGCTGTGGCAATTTGCCATGCCCTTCCATGGAGAATTGTTTACATAAAACAGATGCTACCGGTAATAAAAATCTCGCAGTCGAACCGCTTTCATTCGGGTTTAAATGTGCTTTTTCACATTTTCCCCCTGATAAAATTCCCGCAATAGGGTTTACATAAATAATCTTATCTTCTACTTTGATATCCGCTCCCATTGCATTCAAACAATCAATGGTAGCTTTCATATCTTCCGATAAAATATTAGTCTTAACAGTAGACGTTTTATCTGACAACGCTGCCGCAATCAATAGTCTATGTACGTAAGATTTAGACGATATGGCCTCTATTTCACTTATGCATTTTTTCACGGGTGATAATGTAATATCCATATTGTTCCCTTTCTATCGCTATCTTTTGCAAAACCAATTCATACATTGATATTCTATCTACATATAACACTGTGCCATTACATTCATTGTCTCAATTTGCTTATTTGTATTTATCATAAAAGTAATGTTGCGTAGATATTATCATTCCATAAAGAACCGTGTGAAAACGTCGGCACTTAACGAATACAAATGCAATGCCGTATGAGTTTAGTGTCCGTTACGATTTCACTCGAGCGAGAGCGCGTTCTGTTGGAATGTAAAATATTCTACGCAACAATTTATATAACACCCATACAAATAAGCAAATTGAGACTTAGAATTAAACTCCGCTGTTTATAATGTATGCAATCCACTCATCCATAGTCATATCCTGGATGATAGAATTGCCGATGGTCTCCGGCAACAATACGCTAATCTTCTTACCGGCACGCTTTTTATCGGAAATCGCCTGCTCTGCCAAATCCACAAGGGTATATTCACAGGAAACAGGCAAGTTATAGTTCTTCAATGTTTTAATCAAACGCTCCGACATGGTATTGTCCAAGCCGTTTGTCTTCTCATAAGCCTTGGTTACCACTACCATACCGATGGCTACCGCGCTACCGTGAGGCACTTCGTAATTGCTTAATTTCTCGATGGAATGACCGACTGTATGACCGAAATTTAAGAGCTTTCTTACTCCGGTATCAAATTCATCTTCCCCTACGATATCCGCCTTAATCTGCACACATCTTTGCACCATGGCGGCAATATCGAATTCCTTCTTTTCAAACTGTTCAAAAAGTTCCAAATCACGAATCACACCATACTTTACTGCTTCTGCCATACCGTCAGAGAACACCTCCGCCGGCAATGTTTTAAAAGTATCCGTATCACACACTACTCGCAAAGGCTGGTGGAAAGCTCCTACCAGATTTTTACCTTGGGGCAAATCCACCGCGGTTTTACCGCCCACGGAAGAATCAATGGCTGCAAGCAAGGTTGTGGGACACTGTACATACTCCATTCCCCGTAAAAATACCGATGCTACGAATCCGGTCAAATCACCGGTCACACCGCCACCCAAAGCTACCAAAAGGTCTGACTTGGAGATACCGTTCTCTGCACAGAAGGAAAGCACCTGCTCCGCAGTACTTAAATTCTTGGATTTCTCTCCGTTAGGAAATACGAAAGAAGATACTTCAAAGCCGCATTCTTTTAACTCATTTACACATTTGTCTCCATACAATGAAAATACAGTATCATCGCTGACCACCACTACTTTACAGGGCTTTTTAACCTTGGCAATTTCTTCTCCGTAATGAAGGTCTCCACCGATGATGACTTCATATTCTTTTGTGCTTGTTGTTACTTTTACGATTTGATTCATGATTTTTATCCTTTTTTATTTTTCAAATGTAGCCTTGTACTCTTCTTCGCGTCTGTTATCGTTTTCTTTGCAGATGCGACCCTCAGCCAGCATTTTATGTAAACTATCATAATCCTCTGCCGCCAATACATCCCGATAATCCTGAACATTTTTAATAAAAACATCCAACTCTGCCAAAAGATGTTCCCGATTCTCTGCAAACAACTCCGTCCACATATCTTCATTCAGATATGCAACTCTGGTTAAATCCTTAAAACTGCCTGCTGAAAAACCGTATCTTTGCTCGCAGGTAGGACTTTTAATATAGGCGCTGGATACCAGATGCGCCATCTGAGAAGTATAAGCAATTACGGCATCATGCTCAGCTGCTGTGGTAACTCTAATCTTGCCAAAGCCCAGTTTTAAAAAGAAGGCTTTGGTCTCATCAAACAACGCTTCATTCGTATTGTGATCCCTACATAAAATCATAGTTGCATTATTGAATAAGCCAAAGAATGAGTACTGATAACCGGACTTTTCAATACCTGCCATGGGATGGCCGCCGATAAAATGTACGCCGTTTTCCTCGCAGAAATCCGAAAGCTCTTCGCACACGCTGCCTTTAATTCCGGTACTGTCCACCAAAATGGCACCTTTTTTCATAAAAGCAATGTTTTCTTTTACATACTCGATATTTCTTCGCGCATACAAATTTAAAATCAACAAATCGCACTCTTTTAAGGTGTCCGCGTTTAATTCGCCGTGAATAACATCCTCGGCAATTGCCTGTTCCACAATATTTTTACTTCTGTTACAGGCATAAATTTTACAGGTAGTGGTTTCACGAACCGTTTTGGCCATGGACCCTCCGATAAGGCCCAGACCAACGATTCCTACTGTTTTTATCATAATTTTAAAATATCCTCTCTAATCATCTGCACGCCGCGGTTGATTTCTTCGAATGCCGCCGGAGTAATGGACTGCTGACCATCACACCATGCCTTGGCAGGGTCGTTGTGCACTTCAATAATCAAACCATCTGCACCCGCCGCTGTAGACGCGTAACACATTGATTTTACATATTTAGAATAACCCGTAGAGTGTGAAGGGTCAATGACAATCGGTAAGTGTGTCTTTTCTTTTAAAACAGGTACAGCCGAAATATCAAGGGTATTTCTGGTTGCGGTTTCGAAGGTTCTGATGCCTCTTTCGCAAAGAATAACGTCTTCGTTGCCGCCTGCCATAATGTATTCCGCGCTCATCAATAATTCCTGAATGGTGCTTGATAAACCTCTCTTTAAAAGAATCGGTTTCTTTGTATGGCCAAGTTCTTTTAACAACTGGAAGTTCTGCATATTTCTTGCACCAACCTGAATTACGTCCACATCTACGAATAAATCAAGCTGGGATAAGTCCATAATTTCGGTAACAATGGGAAGTCCTGTCTCTTTCTTTGCTTCCAATAAAAGCTTGATACCATCGCCGCCCAAGCCCTGGAATGCATAGGGTGAAGTACGGGGCTTGAATGCACCGCCGCGAAGCATGGTTGCACCTGCTGCTTTTACCGCCTTTGCAATGCCGATAATCTGCTCTTCTGTCTCTACGGAACAGGGACCTGCAATCATTGCAAAATGTCCCGCACCGATTTTGGTATTCTCAACGGTAATTTCAGTATCCAAAGGATGGAACTTACGGTTTGCAGCCTTATACGGCTCCTGAATACGCTTAACGGTATCTACGATTTCCATAGCAGATACTAAATCGATATCTACCTTGGAAGTATCACCTACAAGACCTAAAATAGTGGAATGGATACCCTGTGTTTTGTGGATATCAAGGCCTTTGTCTTCTAACCATTTCTTTAACTGCTCATACTGTTCGGGATTGGGGTTTGATTTTAATACGATAATCATTTTTGTGTCCTCTTTTCTTTTTATTCATTGTATGATTTCTTTCGTCTTTGCCGGTTGCGCCTTCCGATAAAGACTGTTATTTGTCAACCACAGTCAACAAACAAAAAAACCTGTGTTTCTCCGGCGAAACACAGGTTCAAAACTTACTCTTCTATAGAAACCTTGTTAATTGCACGACAGAGAAACCTTATTAAATTGCTTAATAAAGTAAAAGTAAAAGTATGTAAAAAAGAAATTTACAAATCTACTCATTTCTGTCTCCTTCAAGTTTTATTCGTGTTAATTATAGCACTCTCATTGTGATTGTCAATAGTTTTTCTTTATCTTTTTATCACTTTAATATGATAAAGAGTTCTTTTGATTATAGGATTTCTTCGCTATATTTCTACTATTTTATGATTCTAACTTCATATCGCCCGGTTTTAACCACTTCCATCTTCGCATCATAGATGCCACGCCCCAGGCAAGCAATCCCGGCAAAATAAAGCACAATAACAACACTTCAAGAATAGCCAATGCCGGATCCAAGCCGGTCTCTACCATAGTGTTATATGCATTGATTGGTCCTACCAAACCTGCAGTTCCCATACCGGAACCTACCGCATTGTTCTGGAACTTAAAAATCATCGTCGAAATCGGCCCCATAATAGCGCTGGAAATAATCGCCGGCAACCAAATGGTAGGCTTCTTCACGATATTACCCATCTGAAGCATACTGGTTCCAAGTCCCTGCGCAAGCAAGCCGTTCCACTTATTATCCTGGTAACTTGCCACCGCAAAACCAACCATATTGGCACAGCATCCTACCGTAGCCGCGCCCGCTGCAATACCGGAAAGGTTAAGAATAACACCTAACGCCGCAGAGCTGATTGGTAGCGTAAGCGCCATACCCATTAACACCGCTACAATGATGCCCATTAAGAACGGTGCCTGTTGTGTACCAAGTGCAATCAAATCACCGATTTTATTCATAAAAGTGCTGATAGGCGGTCCTAGTAGAAGCCCTACCGTCGCACCTGTTAAAATACATACAAAAGGGGTCAGAATAATGTCCAATCTGGTTTTGCCCGAAATCAAACGTCCAACATAAATACCTGATACTGCAGCCAGAAACGCACCCAAAGGCTCTCCCGGCCCGCTAAAGTACATCACGCCATCTACCAGTACACTGCCGGCCAGAATCTTTGTCGCAAATGCGCCTGTCATACCCGTTACCACAGCTGATAATGTTACCAGGGGACTTGCCTTAAACTTCACGGCAACACCGCAACCGATACCTGCTCCGGTAAGCGCAGTAGCCACCTTTCCCATCAGTAAAATATATCCGCCGAACTGTCCCGGAATCCAACTGCCGATTTGCACAATAATCGTACCAATAATCAAGGTCGCAAAAAGTCCTTGGGCCATTCCTGTCAGGCCGTCAATAAAGAATTCCTTCAGAAAATCACCTATTTTTTTCATAAAACACCTCTGTGTACTTTTAAAATTTTCTTTCTTTTTTTATGTAAAAACGTGCTAAAAACACTCTTCAAAAAGCGTACCACATCCCCCATATTTTATCAACAAAACCTTGCGAATTATCTTTACAATTTTGGTTCATTGTGCTATGCTGATTTTGTTGTAAAATATTTACAGCACTTATATTTTTTCGGAGGTATCTACAATGAACAAAGGTACAGTTAAGTGGTTTAACAACCAGAAGGGTTACGGTTTCATTTCTGACGAATCAGGAAATGATGTATTCGTACACTACTCAGGACTCAACATGGAAGGCTTCAAGACTTTGGAAGAAGGCGCAGCTGTTGAATTCGAAGTAGTTAACGGCGAAAAAGGACCTCAGGCAGTAAACGTAACCAAGTTATAATTAATCAGTTTTATCGATGTGCCTATTCTTAAATATATATTTAGAAAAAAGCAGTATTGTTTTAACAGATTAACGAACATTACGTTCTAACGCTAAGATTCAAAAAAGGAACCTTGTAAAAAGGTTCCTTTTTCATTGTATCATAAATTTATTCTCTTAAAATTTCCCACCACTCTTTTTCGGTATTACAGGTTACCCACATAGCAGGTCGGACGCCGCCTTTGCTTATCGTACAGTAACGACCTTCATATTCAATCGTTCCCTCTTCATTCACAAAAGCAATCTTTCGTTCATCTTCACCTGCGGTACGAACCCACCACCAACTGTAACCATCTCTTTTTTCATAGTTATAACCGCTACTGATATTTATATTAACCTTATGATCTATTGCGGCAACAGGGGTTGGTTTCACTCTTCTTTCTTCATCATTAGGAAAATACAGTTCTGCTTCTTCGGCCGATAAAATAAACATATAATCCTGGGTTGCCGGTCCGCTTTCGGTGCCGTATTTCGGATTATCCTCTGTTTCCACGGTAGTCAAAAGCACCAGTTCCTTTTCATATTTACTGGTACTGTCCGTATATAACTGATTTAAATATACCCGCAGCGCCGATTGTTCCCAATAATTCGGTTCATCTATCTTATTATGAAAATAACTTCCATCCAAAACTTCGGTACTTACCAGCAACAGTTTATCTCCCTGTCTATCTGCAACGTACCATTGCATTCTTTCAAGTCCTGCTTTGACATAGTCCGTTTCCATTGTGCCAAAAAATACTTCATCGCCAACTTCTGCCGCAGCTAATACTTCCAATTCATCCTTGTAATATAGAATAGGGCGTACATATCTTATATACAATTCACCAATTCCCAGAATAACAATAACCGTCACTGAAACTATCAGTGAAACCACAATCTTCTTTTTCTTAATTTTTTTCTCCCGTAGTCTGTCACGAAGTTCCGGAGTCATATACTCTTCATCTACCGGTCGTTCTTCTTCCAGAAAAAGTTGGATCAGGAAACTATTAAGCGCATGTACGGCAAGGGCAAATCCAAAAGAAGCCACCAACACCCATAGAAAAATCTGCACATCACTTACATACTCACTATACGTCACAAAAACTTTTACAAGTTCATGTACAATATACAAAGCCAGACTAATTTCACCAATCGTATATAAAACGATATTCTGAATCTTTATTTTCATACTAAGAAGCAATATCATTCCCAGCCAAACCACGCAACTTAAGTTCTGATAAAGCAAGGTAATCAGCTTCGCACCATACCCCGGATGTCCTTCCCATTCCTGATAGTATCCGAAGAAGGAAAGTACTATCATCTGTCCATAAAACACAGCAATAAAAAGAACAATGGACACCGGCAACAACCATCTGTAATGTTTCTTTAAAAAGGCTACCACCTTATCGTAGTACCTCGCCATAAACATACCCGCAAGGAAGAAAATCGTAGTATTATACCACCATTCCCCCATAAACCAGTGACCGCCAGCCTCACTTGTGTCATGACCGAGAAGAAGGCTGAAAAGTATCAATGCCACCACGAATATGCTCATTGCCATCATAGCTTTATCTGTTTTTTTAATAAATCGGAAAATAAAATAAAACGCCAGATAAAGAATCGCAATTTCCACCAAAAACCAGGTGTTGGTATTAATCAAGCGAATTCCCACCAAACATTTTATCATTTCGGTAACGCTTCCCACCGTCCCGAAATACAAACCAACTCCCACGGTATATAGTACATTCGAAACCAAAAACGGTATCAAAACCGCCGAAAGTCTTTTTTTCAAAAATGTATTCAGATAATTAGGCTTCTTTTGCAGACTGGTCATCAGACCAAACCCGGAACAGAAGAAAAATATACTTGTAAAAAAGATACCCGCAAAAATAAAGTAACTGATAGGCCCCTTATACTCCATTCCATTTTGGGTTATATGCTGAGTCAGATGATGAATAACGATACCTACTGCTGCCACACCCTGCATCATTTTACTCTGCTTCAACGAAAGAAAGTCTTCGTGAAACTCACCTTTCGGCGCAACCTTCATTTTAAACAACATAACACCGAGTAAAATCAAAGGGTAAATGCACAAAAGTAAATGCTCGATATTCATAACTGCTCCTCTCAACGGTTATCCGTTACAAAATTTTACAATTTCATCAAAATGCAGATATCCTCCAAAGAGATCCAATGCGCTGCCAATGGTGGCATGCACACGATTATTCCCTAATTCTTTTAAAAGAGCCAAATCCTCCATTGCATGAATGCCGCCGGCATAGGTGACCGCATTCCCCTCATAAGTTCCAAGCAACGCTACTAGTTCCTTCTCAATTCCTTCTGCCTTGCCTTCCACATCTACGGCATGAATTAAGAATTCATCACAATACTGCTCCAACTCTTTTAAAAGTTCTATGGTTACATACTCTGAAGTTGCAGTCTGCCACCGATTGGTCATGATTTGATATCCCTCTGCTGTTTTGCGACAACTCAAATCAAATACCACATGCTCACGGCCTACTGCATCCTTTAAAGTCTGCATTTTTTCTCTTGAAAGTATATCTCCGTCAAATAAATAAGATGTCACTATGACGTGAGAAGCACCTGCGTCCAAATATTCTTTGGCATTGCCGTTATGAATTCCGCCACCAACCTGCATACCACCCGGAAATGCCTGTAGGGCATCCACTGCCGCTTGTTTGGTTGCTTCGTAATATTCACTGCCTGCCTTATTTAAAAGAATGATATGTCCGCCCTTTAAACCGTTCTTACGATACAAATCCGCATAATAAGCTGAACTCTTCTCAGACACGAAATTTTCCTGTGCCTGATTCCCTTCATCTTTTAAACTGCTTCCCACAATCTGTTTTACTTTTCCGTTATGTATATCAATACAAGGTCTGAATTCCATTTACCAATCTCCGTCCCGTATAATATTTTATGCACTTCATTATAAAATACAAAACGAATCGGGGCAAGTAGGTTCACATTTATTGCCCGCGATTCGTTATACAAGTTATTATTCAAATACAAGTTGCCGCAATTTGTAAATACCAATTGCTACAACAAGCGTTGCCACCATAACACCCGCACAATAAATGTGTATATTCTGATTCCATGTCATATATTCAAAAATCAATAACATCGTATTCTGCATCATTATGGCACATAACCCGATTTCACCCATAAAATCCAGAACCTTATTATTGACTTTGATTTTCATCATCAGCAGAAATACTATCGCTGTAAAACATACAATCATAGGGAATTGAACCGCCAATGTAACCGCCTTATCAAAATACCCCATAGTCATAACAGTTTCTGTCCAATATCCATAGTTCAGCATCACATAGTCCGTACCATCAAAAAAAATGAAGAATCCAACAATCGCTGCAATCAAAACAGGATAAAACCATTTTTTCAAAAATCTAATGATTTTGTCATAATGGCGCGCAACCATCATTCCTGCAAAAAACAGAAGAATTGTATTATACCACCATTCCCCCTCAAACCAGTTGGATATTGTCTTACCGCTTAAATCATGGCCAACCAAAAAACTTACCACAATAATGCTTACGATTGTTATAAGCATACAGCCATATTGAATGAATTCCTTTTTTACAAATCGGAAAACGATATAAAATACTGTATACAAAAGCAATAATTCAACCAAAAACCACATATGGTCATTTAACAAAACAATACCTATAAACGCTTTTATCAAAACTTCCGCAGGATATCTGTCTCCTCTCATCAATGTCACAAATATATATGCGAAATTGCAAATATAGAAGGTACACAACACCATACCAATTCGCCGAACCGGAAAACGTTTCAGGTAACCCTTGTCATTATGTAAACCTTTTATTGCTTCATATCCAAGGAAAAAGAAGAAAAAACCCATCAACAATGTTCCTGCGGGACGATAGTAGACTAACTCGCCCCCGTATTCCGGAAAATATGCCAACCGTTCATTTAACTGATGCAACAATATTACAACAGAATACAATCCAAATAATTGTTTAAAGGTTCCTCTGTCATGCGGAACATCTATATATGCTCTTTTCTTTGCCAAAGAAATACCCGGCAATGCAATCATTATTAAAAATGCCGTATACAAAAAATAAGGTACATTAAAAAAACCGGCAATTAAACATATCAATAAACATAAGAGAATATACACAATTCTTTTATGTTTATTCTGCCTTCTGATAAGCGTATCTTCGGAAAGACTGAGTGATTCATTAATCATCTGTTGCGCTTCCTGCATCGTAATAGATGCATCGCTTTCCATTCTCTCGCCTTTTATAAGCTCTATTACCGAAACCTCAAAGAAATTTGCAATAGGCTCCAACATGGAAATGTCCGGATAACTTAATCCTCTCTCCCATTTGGAAATCGCTTTATCGGTAAGCCCCAGCTCATCCGCCAGTTCCTTTTGCGTCAATTGACGTTCTTTTCTTAAAACCGAGATAAATTCACCAATTTTCTCTTTATCCATAGTGACCTTTTCTCCTCGTCTAAAATGCTATCACACTGCCTGTTTTTCAGCAATCGACCGTTGGTAGAGTTGCCGATTTCAGGCGATATTTTATAAAAAAGACCACAAAACGAAACGTATTTCATTTTATGGTCTTCCAATTACAATTTAAAATGCTGCCTTTATAACATTAGCCTTCAATTACATCCTGCATATTGTAAAGGCCTGCGCCTTTGCCTGCTAAGAACTTCGCAGCCTGTACGGCACCTTTGCCGAACACAGCCTTAGAGTATGCGGTATGGCTGAAAGTAATCACTTCATCTTCGCCTGCAAAAATAACGTCATGGTCGCCTACAATGGTACCGCCGCGCACTACCGCGAAACCGATTTCATTCTGGGAACGTGCCTCTCTCTTCTGACTTCTGTCAAAAACATATTCATAGCGGTTATCCAACTCTTCATTAATGGAATCTGCCAATGCAAGGGCTGTACCGCTGGGCGCGTCTTTCTTAAGATTATGATGCTTCTCTACTACTTCAATGTCATAGCCTGCAGGTGCAAGTGTACCTGCTGCTGTTTTTAACATTTTTAATAAAAGATTGATGCCGAGAGACATATTTGCTGATTTTAAAACTGCCACTTTCTTGGAAGTCTCCTCTACCAAACGAATCTGCGCCTCATCAAGACCTGTTGTACAAAGTACCACGGGAGTCTGTGTTTTCGCACAGTAGTCTAAAAGACCATTTACAGCGGTTGCCGATGCAAAGTCAATAATAACGTCTGCTTTTACATCACACACATCAATACTTTTATATACGGGGTAGGTATTCTTGATTCCGTCAAAAGGGTCAATACCTGCTACAATTTCCATATCGGCTTCCTGGGCAATCAGTCTGGTAATAACCTGTCCCATTTTACCGTTACAGCCATGCATAATTACTTTAATCATTCTTTTATCTCCTCACTATATTTTATAAAAAGGCAGAGACGACTCTGCCTTTTCTCTTATCCTTATAAATTCAGCTTAAATCAAGCCATATTTCTTCATTTCTTCTTCCAAAACCTTAGCATGTTCAGGTTCCATCTCTGTCAATGGACGTCTTACGGTGCCACCCTTGTCACCAAGAAGGTTCATAGCCTTTTTAACGGGGATAGGGTTCACTTCACAGAATAATGCATCAATCAAAGGAATTGCCTCTAACTGCATCTTGCGTGAGCCTTCCACATCGCCTTCAAAGTACTTTGCACAGATTTCATGAGTCTGTCTGGGTGCTACGTTAGACAATACGGAAAGTACACCCTTACCGCCCAATGCAAGCATGGGAACAATCTGGTCGTCATTACCGCTGTAAACATCTACGCAACCGTCTGCCAATGCAAGAAGGTGTGCAGTCTGTGATAAATCACCTGTAGCATCTTTTACACCAACGATGTTTTCAACATCCTTGCAAAGCCTTACGATAGTCTTAGGCTGGATATTAACGCCGGTTCTACCGGGAATATTGTAAAGAATTACAGGAATCTTAATAGAATCCGCAATCATCTTAAAATGCTCATACAAGCCCTGCTGTGTGGCCTTGTTGTAGTAGGGTGAAACCACCAAAACTGCATCAGCGCCAAGCTTCTCAGCTTCCTGTGAAAGGTAAATTGCTGTTGCGGTACAGTTAGAACCTGTTCCTGCAATAACAGGAAGTCTTCCTGCTACCTGCTTCACACAAAAACCAACAACTTCCAAATGTTCTTCATGCGATAAAGTAGATGCTTCACCTGTGGTTCCGCAAACCAAAATAGCATCTGTTCCACCTGCAATCTGAAGTTCTATATTCTCTGCAAATTTCTCGTAATCTACATCCCCGTTTTCTTTAAAAGGGGTAATGATAGCAACACCTGCTCCGGTAAAAACTGACATATATGTCTCCTCCTGACTGGTCTTATATACCTATGTAAAAGGCATTTTTCTGCGTATAATCATAACACTACCCGTCGATTATGTCAACGCGCAGTGTTATAAAAATACCTATATTAAATTATATGCTTATAGGAGAAGAATGTTTCTCGGTCTATTACATTTTTTACCATTTACGGTTATTTTTTATTCTTCCGCCTCCAATTGCTCCAATTTACTTACGGATACTTCGTAAGCCACTCTCTTTTCAGCCTCTGTTTCGGAAATTTTCTTCACATATTCACGGCTTTGGATTCTGCCCCAGATTGCACATCTGGTTCCCACCTCAAATCCCGATGCAAAACGGGCATTTCTTCCCCAGCAGATGCAGGGTATGTAATCTGATTTACCATAAGGTCTGTTTACTGCAAGTAAAAGATCCGCAATCTCTCTGCCAAGAGGTGTTTTACGGTAAATCGGCTCCTTACAAATGTATCCGTCCAGGAAAATTTGGTTGGTTTTACTGCTCTCACCTATTTCCTCAATAAATTCCACTTCTCTGGCAAATACAGACAATACAAGTTTATTCTTGCGTTCCTCATGTCTGTTGTAGGAACGGAACTGTCCGGTCACCATAATTTTGGTGCCCCGATAATCTTTTGTGACATCCAGCAATCTTTCGGATACCATCAAGGGAATGATGTCTGCCGATTCACTCAAACGTGTCACCAGCACATCCACCATATAGAATCCCTCTCCGTAAATTTCGTGGCTGAAAGCGAACTCTCCTACGATTTCACCCATTATTACCACCTGGTTGTTTTCAATTACCTTATCTGTCATTTTGGTTCTCCCTTCTTTGTCTTTCTACAAAAGAATTTTTTCTGTCATGCACTAATAAATATATGTTTTAAAAGCACACAAAATGACCTTTATTCCGCAAGTTTGCAAGGAAAATAGCGCGGTTTTCGACACCTTCGCACATATCTTTTACAAACTTTGACATTTTTCATCAAATACTTTCTAATCGTAGCAAGTGTTTGTGAATTTTTAATGGGCAAAATGATATTTTTATAAAATTTTATATAAAATACATTTTCTCCAAAACTCTACAAAACAAAAAGGCACAGACTGTTTTCACAATCTATGCCTTCATTGATTATTTCATTCTAAAAATCTCTATATCGCCGCTTTGATGCGAGTTCAAAAATTATTCTACTACTACAACCCAGCCTTCAGGGCCTTCAATCTTTCCTAACTGAATGCCTGTAACGGTGTCATAAAGTTTCTGGCTTAATTCGCCGATTCCGCCGTCCTTAATCTGAACCACTTCATCACCCTTTCTTAAGTGACCTACGGGTGAGATTACAGCTGCTGTACCTGTACCCCAAACTTCTTCCAAAGTACCGTTCTGTGCTGCTTCAAAGAGTTCATCCGCAGAAATCTTTCTTTCTTCTACAGGATATCCCCAAGACTGGCAAAGTTCGATACAGCTTCTTCTTGTTACACCAGGTAAAATACTGCCGTTTAATGCAGGTGTAATAACGGTTCCGTTAATCTTAAAGAAGATGTTCATGGCACCAACTTCTTCAATGTACTTTCTTTCCACACCGTCAAGCCAGAGAACCTGTGAATAACCTTCATCATGAGCCTTAACCTGTGCCTTTAAGCTTGCTACATAGTTTGCACCTGCCTTCGCTTCACCAAGACCGCCGCGTACTGCACGTACATATTCATCTTCAATCCAAATCTTAACAGGATTAAGTCCTTCCGGATAGTAAGCACCAACCGGTGAAAGGATGATGATGAACTTATATGTAGAAGAAGGACGTACACCAAGGAACGGGTCAGTTGCAATGATAAAAGGTCTGATGTAAAGAGAAGTTCCGGGCTTGGTGGGAATCCAATCCTGGTCTACTTTAACAAGTTCCTTGATTGCCTGAAGAAAATCTTCTGCAGGAATGGTAGGAATACAAATTCTTTCGTTTGTATTGTTAGCTCTTTCAATGTTCTTGTCAGGTCTGAAAAGTAAAACCTTACCTTCTTCTGACTTATATGCCTTCATACCTTCAAACATTTCCTGTCCGTAGTGGAAAACCATAGCAGAAGGTTCCAAGGAAATCGGTGCATATGCCTCAATTCTTGCATCATGCCAGCCCTTTTCCACACTATAATCCATTACAAACATATGGTCCGTAAAAATAGTACCGAATGTTAAAGGATTATCCTTTCCGGGTTTCTCTTTGGGTGTCTGAGTTAATTCATATCTGATATTCATGTTGTCTCCCTTCGAGTGCAAAAGCGCTCATATGTAAAATTTTATAATACGTTACATTATTTTTTTATTATATTCTTCTTGTCCGAAAAGTCAACATTTTCTGTTTCTTCTTTTATTATAGAATATATAGAATATTTTCTGATTATATGATAGAATAGATGTGTTTGAAATATCTTTGAAAGGAGGACAATATGAAAAAGTGGATTCGCAAACTGCACAATCTGATTACCAAAGACATAAATAATGAAAAAGAAGCCAAAGACTTAGCAGTTTTGCTACGTGTACTTTCACTTATTTATATTGCCTATTATATATTTGTATCCCTTTCTCTGGTACATTTATATCACTACGGCCATGCTTTTATCGCTTTAATATGCGCAGGCATTCTCGGCGGTTGCTTTGTTATCACCTATGATAATCGCACCAAACTGGCAAGGCGACTGTTCCATATCGTAACCATTGCCAGTGCCGCCTATTTTACATTATCAGCAGGCTGGTTTATGAATTTCCAGTGGAACATTCTGATTACCATTTTGATTATTTTTTACAGCCTTGAACTTAAAATGAGTAAAAAAATACGCTATATGAAGCTTTTGTTTGTACTAATTGTGGCATTAGCCATATTTACTCATATGGCACCTACCTATAGGGAAGGAAACGAAGTATTCTCCTTCTTTTTTCAAACAATACATGCCTTCTTCTATGCAACTATGCTTTGTATCATTGCATATTGCTACTGCACCAAATTTAATCGTGCCGAAGAGAAATTACGGCAGTTTAACCGGAAACTTATGGAAATAGCATCCCTTGACGCCTTAACTCAGCTTCCTAACCGTCGCAGTATGCATGAACATTTGGAAACCTTGGTTTATGATAACGATCGAACCGGAAAACCGTTCTGCGTTGCAATTGGTGATGTTGATTTTTTCAAAAAAATCAACGATAACTACGGCCATGACGCCGGTGACTATGTTTTAACCACACTTTCCGATTTATTCCAAAATATTGTAAAAGGGCGCGGAAAGGTTGCACGTTGGGGTGGTGAAGAATTTCTTTTCTGCTTTGAAGGTATGAGTGTACAGCAGGCTTTCGCTACACTTGAAATTCTCCGTTTACAAATCGAGAAGTACAATTTTCAATACAAAGACCAATTGTTAAAAATTACGATGACTTTTGGTTTGGAAGAATACTCACAGATTATCGGAATTGAATCTACAATTTCCAAAGCCGACCAGAAATTATACGAAGGCAAGAACAACGGTCGTAATAAGGTTGTATACTAAAAAAGCCATGTGTTTTATGATTATAAAAACACATGGCTTCATCTATGTTGTTACTTAAACAACGATACCTTATTTCACTCTTTTATACTTAGTGAAAGTATAAAGGATATCAAAATACGTCTGCTCTTCACTTTCTTCTACCATTTCCCACTCCTCATCTTTATCCAAATTTGGGAAATACGCATCAGCTTCATACTTATATTCAATCTTTGTTACATAAGCTTCATCGCAATACGGGAGGAACTGTCTGTATATGGTTTCCCCGCCTATAATATAAATCTCTTCATCATATTTCTTAACTTCTTCTAAAGTCTCTTCAACGCTGTGAACAATAATTTCACCATTCACGCTTTCTCGATTTTCCTTGGTCAAAACAATATTTACGCGATCTTTCAAAGGTTTTCCGCCGGGAAATGAATCCAGTGTCTTACGTCCCATTACCACCACATTTCCGGTGGTTGTTTCTCTAAAAAATCTTTGATCGGCAGGAATTCTTACTAACAATTCATTTTTAAAGCCGATTCCCCAATTCTCATCTACTGCAACAATCAATTTCATAATCTATCTTTACACCGCCTTTCGCGGATTCCTCCTTAATGATTTATATATAAAATGTATCTTATACTGTTCCGCTTCTACATATTCTTTGCGCAACGAAGTTTACATAACTATATTGCAATAGGAATATTCTCAACCTGCGGTCCCGTAATATAGTTTTCGACTTTGACATCGTTTCTTGTAAACTGATAAAAGTCTTTAATTTCCGGATTCAACCAAAATGTAGGTGCATCATAGGTCGGTCTTTCGATTAACTCCTTAATGATAGGAACATGTCTGTCGTAAATATGGGCATCCGCAATAACATGCACAAGTTCGCCAACCTTCATATTGCACACCTGAGCCAACATATGAAGAAGTACGGAATACTGTACAACGTTCCAGTTATTTGCTGCCAACACGTCCTGTGAACGCTGATTCAAAATACCGTTTAACGTTAATTTATCCTCTCCCGGCTTCTGTGTTACGTTAAAAGTCATACTGTAAGCGCAAGGATAAAGATTCATCTCATGCAAATCCTGATGCACATAAATATTAGTCATAATACGACGGCTGAACGGATTGTTCTTTAAATCATAGATTACGCGATCTACCTGGTCCATCATGCCTTCTTTGTACTGATGCTTTACGCTCATCTGGTAACCATAAGCCTTACCGATGGAACCGTTTTCATCTGCCCATTCGTCCCAGATATGACTGTGCAAATCATTTACATTGTTAGACTTCTGCTGCCAAATCCAGAGCATTTCGTCCGTAGCACTCTTTAACGCTGTCTTTCTCAGTGTAATCAGCGGAAACTCTTTGGATAAATCATAACGGTTTACCACGCCAAACTTCTTAATGGTATAGGCACTGGTTCCGTCTTCCCATTTAGGACGCACCTTTTCACCTTCCGTACTTGTCCCATTCTCTAAAATATCTTTACACATATTAATAAAAATCTGATCTGCGTAACTCATCTTCTTCTCCTTGCTCTTTATCTGAATATTATTTTCATTGCCAAATATTTTAAAAAGTTCCTACTTATAATCCGTCTTATTCCTCTTGTGTCTTCATTATTCATCTGCCAATTCAGTCTCCGCCAAGAACGTACATTCTTTCTTATCTTTAATGCGAATCCGGCCGGCGGTACTCTCCACCAAATTATCTATAATTCCCTGCAAAACTTCTTTCCGCATCTGCAACTCAAAAGTAACATTCTGTTCAAACACGGAATTTAATATTGTAATCTTCTTCTGCGCTAATAAATACTGAACTTTTCCCACATCGGAATAGTCCGCCTCTATGGTTAACATAAAACCTTCAACTTCTTCGCCGATGACACTGTTTGCCAGCGCCTCTTTTACCGTCTGTCCATAGGCACGGATTAATCCGCCGGTCCCAAGCAACGTACCGCCAAAGTATCTGGTTACCACTACCGCCACATTCCTTACTTCAGAATGTAAAAGCACCTCCAACATAGGAAGTCCCGCAGTCTGGGCAGGCTCTCCGTCATCATTGCAACGGGTGTACTGTGCATCCTTTCCAATTACATAAGCTGAACAGTTATGCTTTGCGTCCCAATATTTCTTTTTCACCTGTTCTATAAAAGCCTGGGCCTCTTCCGGTGTGGATACGGAACACATACTCGCAATAAAACGCGACTTCTTTTCCACAATTTCGGCAGTTCCCGGCTCAAGAAGTATTTTCATAAATGCCTCAGCCTCTTCTACTAACACTTTCGAATGTATTATAACATAATTTTTATAAAAAGAAAAACGTAGTTTCTGCATATTCTTTTATTTTGTGTGAACAATATAAGAAAAACCTTTATTTACCATATTTTTTTTGGTATAATAGATATGTATTATGGCTAATTATGTGCATTTGCATTTCTTTTACATATGCGCAATTAAATGAAAGGCTAGGATTACGATATGAATTATAGTATGAAGGGTGTTCGTAAGAAACAACAGACCCTGAACTCAAAAGAAATAAAAGTCAAGAAGTCAGGCAAGGTGCTTTTCTTAAAGGCCTTTAGCATTATCGCTCTTACTGCTCTTATCCTGGTAGTATGCGTAGGCTTGGGTATGTTCAAAGGTATTATAAGTTCTGCACCGGATATTTCCACCTTAGACGTGGTTCCGGACGGATATGCAACTGTGGTGTATGATAGTGAAGGTCACGAAATGACTAAGCTTGTGGCTGAGAACTCTAACCGAAGCTATGTTACCATGGATAAAATTCCGCAGAATCTGGCAGATGCTTTTGTAGCAATCGAAGACTCCCGTTTCTACGAACACAATGGTATTGATATTTACGGTATCTTCCGTGCCGGCTTTGAAGCAATCCGAAGCGGTAAATTAACCCAGGGTGCAAGTACCATCACCCAGCAGTTGTTAAAGAACAACGTTTTTGAAGGCTGGGTTGGCGAAGAAGATGATATGGCCAAAATCAAACGAAAAATACAGGAACAGTATCTAGCGATTGAAATTGAAAAGAAGTTGTCAAAAGAAGAAATTTTGGAATTATATATGAATTCCATTAACTTAGGACAGGGTACATTAGGTGTACAGGCTGCTTCCATGAGATATTTTAATAAGCCTGTATATCAGTTAACACTTTCCGAATGTGCGGTAATTGCAGCAATTACCCAGAATCCTTCGAAATATAACCCCATTTCTCATCCGGAAGACAATGCTGACAGACGTGAAAAAGTATTAAATGATATGTTGGAACAGGGTTATATTACCCAAGCGGAATACGATGAGGCAATGGCTGATGATGTATACTCCCGCATTCAGGAAGTAAACAACGAAACCGTAACCAATTCCGTTTATACCTACTTCGTAGATGAATTAACAGAACAAGTCGTGGAAGATTTGCAGGAATACTGCGGTTATGATTCCATACAAGCAAACAGAATGTTATACAGTGGCGGTCTTAGCATTTTTACAACTCAGGATCCTCAAATTCAAGGTATCTGTAATGAGGTCTTCACAAACGAAGATAATTACCCCGCCAATGCCAAATGGTTATTGAACTACGCTCTCACCATTGAGAAAGCTAATGGCGATTTAGAAAACCACAGTACAGAAATGTACGAGAAATATTATCAGCAAGAGAATCCTTCCTTTGATCTTTTATATTCATCGGAAGAAGAAGCAATGGAGGCCATTGAAACTTATAAGGCGGCACATATGGAAGAAGGCGATGAAGTCCGTGCCGAAAACATCAGCCTTGTAATTCAGCCTCAGGTATCCATTACCGTACAGGACCAAAGTACAGGTTATGTCGTAGCTATGGTCGGCGGTCGCGGTGTCAAAACCGGTAGCCGTACCTTGAACCGCGCAACCAACACTATGCGTCAGCCCGGTTCTACATTCAAAATTTTGGCAGCTTATGCTCCTGCTATTGATGCTTGCGGTGTTTCTTTAACTGATGTTTATATGGATGCACCTTTTAATTACAACAACGGCAAACCGGTAAATAACTGGTATGGTGAAAGCTACAGAGGTATCTGTAACGTCCGTTACGGTATTGAACAGTCATTAAACATCGTAGCCGTTAAGGTTATTACACAGGTTACTCCTCAGCTGGCATTTGATTATCTGCAAAACTTCGGTTTTACAACACTTGTTGAACGTGAGGTCAAAGATGATGGTCGCGTATTCCACGATATCAACCAGTCTACTGCTTTAGGCGGTTTGACCTATGGTGTAACCAATATGGAATTAAATGCAGCTTATGCATGTATTGCAAACGGCGGTGTTTACTATGAACCTACATTATATACCAAAATTTTAGATAGTGAAGGTAATGTTTTAATTGATAAAACAGTTCCCGAAAACAGACGTGTTATTCAAGAAACAACAGCTTATATGCTTACAACCGCAATGGTAGATGTTGTTACTATCGGTACCGGCGGTTCCGTTAACTTTGGCGGAATGGCAATTGCCGGTAAAACCGGTACAACACAAGGATATAACGATGTATGGTTTGCAGGATATACTCCCTACTATACTGCTACCGTTTGGACCGGATTTGATAACAATGCTAAACTTCGCAGTTCTGATGAAAAAGCACTTTCCAAAACGTTATGGCGCGCAGTAATGTCAAGAATTCACGAAGACTTACCTAACAAAGCATTTCCCATGCCAAACGGAATTGTAACGGCAACTGTATGCAGCCGTTCCGGTAAGTTACCAATTGAAGGTATGTGCGATAACACTTTGACGACCGGCTTATTTACAGCTAATACAATTCCTACAGAGGCTTGTGATGTACATTACAGTGGAATCATTTGTGAATACAGCGGTTTAGTAGCATGTGAAAATTGTCCATTCAAAGTAAACGGTATAGCAGAGCTTCCTTTAGTAGAACATCCTTCTATCCAAAGCGGTTCTATGATTACTGATGCAAGCGGAAACGTAATTGCTGCCGGCGCATCCACACGAATGTGCCCGCACAGCGTTCAATTCTACCTGTTACCGAATTATCAGGATTTGATTAATCAGCAAGCTGTTGAATTAGAACAGCGACGTCAGGCAGCCGCTGCTGCAGCGGCTCAAGCGCCTCAATAAAGCATTTAAAACTGCATATCTATGTTTCTATAAGGCTCCTGGTAAAGGAGCCTTATTTATGCCTTGAAACGTACAAAAAACGGTTGTCCGCATACACGGACAACCGTTTAATTTAATACTTATTTGTTATGTTGCCTTGACTTATCTTTCGTTTTCTGTTTTCTTTCTGTATACTACAATACCTGCAAGACCCATTATTGAAAGAATCATCATTGCGAGTGCAATCGGTGTATAACCTGTATCACCTGTCTTAGGCGCCTTTTTGGTTATTTCCTCCGAATTGCTCTTTGTTGAATTTTTACCACCATTCGAATTTCCTGCTGGAGGAGTCGAAGGCTTCTTAATTACAATTTCCACCTCTTTTGGAGTTGTTGTAACCTTAACCGGAGTCTTTTCCTTTGTAGGCTTGGTAAATCCGGGCGGAACTGCCTCTATTTCAACATAATACTTACCTGTAGGAACTCCCGGTTTATTAATTTTACCGTTAGTATCCGTCTCTACGGTTTCTGTTGTACCATCCGGATAAGTAATTTCTACAACTGCTCCGGGAACAACTGCACCGGTCTCTTCATCACGTACTGTAATGATAAGGTCACCTATTGTTCCGGGTGCCTTCGGTGCTTCAACGACGTGATTGTTTACTTCACCGGCAGGTTTCTTCTCTACAACAACAGTAGTTGTAACCTTAGAATCCTTTGTAGGCAAAATATGCGTACCGGGTACCTGTGTAATAGTAACCTTTGTAGGATTCTTCGGATCTGTTGTTACCGGCCAGTTCGGTAATGTAATCGTACCGTCTGTTGCTGTTACTTCTACAACATTTCCATATTGGTCTTCTACTTTAATTTTTGAACCTTCAAGAAGATCTGTATTGTCCTCTTCATCTACAATCTTAACAACAAGAGTTGTTGTGGCAACAATCTTAGCCTGTTCTTTTGCAGTATCATTCTTAACAACTTCTACAATTTTACTTTCTTCTGAAGGTGTAATAACTTTATAGCCCGCGGGAACTTCTTTTACTGTTACGGTATATTTTCCTGCGGGAATATCGTTAACTGCAACTTTACCGTCCTGTGATGTCACAAAGAAATCTTCATCCGTAACATTGTCAGTTAATACCTTACCTTTTGAATCTTTTATTTCTACTTTAGCTCCCGGTATTAAATTACCTGTACCATCTTCAATAACTGTAAATTCCAAGTTTCCTAATGCATCCACATAGAACTTTGCCTCTTTGCTTCTGCCGTCTTCATTTAATACAGCTTCCACTTCACTGGGTTTCACAGTCGGTTCTACAATACTGTATCCGTTAGGAGCATCTGTAATAACCACCTTATATGTAGCATCCTTCAAGTCCTCAAAGAATACCTGACCTGCTGCATTGGTAGTTTTAGCTTCTCCAATGAGATTATCAGCCTCATCTCTTAACTCGACTTCAGCACCGCTGATAACATTAGATGTTCCGATTTCATAAACAGTAACTGTGATGTCACCTGCTAAAGGAAGCGTAAACTCAACATCTTTTTCATCTACAGTAACAGTAATTGTAGCATCCTTTGTTTCTGTTTCAGGATCATCGTATTTTTCAGGAATATCTTTAATCTCTACATCATACTCACCAATCGGCAAATCTGTAAAGGATACTGTTCCGTCCGGTTTGGTTTCTTTAGTAACAATTTCATTACCGTTTTTATCTACAACAGACACAGTAATATTTCCAACAGGATTGTTGTCACTGTCTTTTACGGTTACGTTAATCTCACCGGCTTTAATCAATACATATTCATAAGTGGTACACTGATTATCTAAAACATCTTTAGTTTGTTCAATATTACCTTCTTTTAACACATAACCATTGGGAATATTAATGCTTGTTGTATACTTTCCTAAAGGAAGGTCATCTATTCCATTATCATGTGTAAGCGTACCAATTGTGGTGCCGTTAAGACCTATAACATCAACGGTTGCTGTAGTATAGGGAGTTAAGTTTCCGTTACCATCATCCACATTTACCAATACTTTCAGTGAACCATCAGCAACAACAGGTTCTTCCAATTCAAAAGTCTCTTCACCGCCGTCCTTAGTCACGGTTACATCTTTAGTCTTCTCAGCCGGTAAAATATAATTACCTGTAGCAGAAACAATGGTTACCTTATAATCTCCGATGGGAAGATTATCAATCTCAACCTTACCTTCTGAATCGGTTGTATCATCATAAGGAATTGTGATTTCGTTTCCGTTTTTATCTGTTACCTTAATTACAGCATCTGAAACAGGAGCTTTACCGTCTTTTTCAATTACATTAACAGTTAACTTTCCTGTAGTTTTGGTTACTTCAAATATTGCTTCACCATCTTGCGTTGCTGTTACAGTAACTTCCTTCTCTGTAGGATCAACCAAGGTCCATTCTTCGCCAACGCTTACGATTGTTACCGTATAGGTACCCAATGCAACATCTTCAAAGGTAATCTTTCCGGTTGAACCAGTAGTTTCCTGCAAAGCAGTCGATTTCACCTTGATTACTGCACCGGAAATCATTGTATCTGTGCCTTGTTCTTTTACTGTTACAACAATGTTACCAAAAGGATTTACTTCAATCGTCTCAGTAGTAATTTTATTTTGCTCAACCTCAGTATTTCTTGTTCCGGTAGGTTTTTCATATTCATCAGGAACATCAATCACTTCAATTGTAACGGTTCCAACGGGAACTTTCTCGATTGTAAAACTTCCATCTGTTCCTGTGGTTCTTTCATACTCGGTTCCATCACTATCTGTAACCTTAATGGTTGCTCCGGGAATCACTTCTCCGCTTCCCTCTTCCTGAACAATTACCTTCAAAGTTCCTACCGCATCTACTGTAACAACCACAGCAGTTGTTGTCTGATCTTTTACTTCTGCTTTCACAGACGAAGGGTTTGTTGCTTCCTGTAAATCTACAGTAGTCTTAATTGTCTTCCAACCATTAGGTGTAGAAACTTCAACTGTATATTCACCTGCAAGCAACGCATAATCATCAGGATCTGATAATGAAATTGCATTATCATCAACATATACTTCTTTCGTAATTGCCTTACCATTTGACGCGGTAATCTTAATTGTTACTTTATTTGCATCTGTCTTATTACATGTGGTGCTATTATTAGTATCAACAACCTGGATTGTTAAATCACCTTTCTGAGTTTCCTGCTTAACAGGAAGAGTTGCTGTTGCAGTACCACCATTTGTTACTTCTACGTTCTCTGTAGGATTAGGATTTACAAGAATATAATTATCTGGTGCTGTTGTGATTTGCACTTTGGATGTACCAACAGGAATATTTTCAAAAGTTACCTTACCATCTCCGTCTGTATCTTCCTCTATACGTGTACTTCCATCAGGTAATGTAATAGTTACGCTACCGCCGGGGACATTATTGGTTGTATTTTCTTCAACGATGTCAACAACTACTGTACCAAGCTGTTTGGTAAGTACATAGGTATATTCGTATCCATCCTTATCAAGTGTAAATTGCACCGTAGTACTTGTAGGTCCATCATAGCCTTCAGGTATCTCAACAAGTGTAATGGTATAATTGCCAACAGGCAACGTTTCAAAAGTAAGCGTTCCTGTGCTACCTACTGTTTCCGTTCTGTCATATCCATCCGGACCTGTAATTCTTACTTTTCCTCCGGATACAATCGGTCCATCCACTGAACCTTCTCTTAAATTAACTACTACATCAGCTGTAGACTTTTCCAAAACAAATGTCTGATATGCTGTATTGTCTAATTTAACCTTTACTTCTCTATCAGTTTCATTAGGTTCATCATAACCTTCCGGAATGGTCGATAAAATAACTGTATAATCTCCCGCAGGCAAATTAGGGAAAATTGCATAATCGCTGTCTAAAGTCTGCTTACTCATATTAATTGTTCCATCAGCCGATTTAACCGTAACTGTAGCTCCCTTAATATTAACAGACTTCCCGTCAACAATCTCAACTACGGATACAAAAATAGTTCCGCTTGTCTCTGTGGATGTTTTACTGATATTCTCACAAACAGGTACCTCATCTGAATATCCTGCTGTAGAACCGACTACTTTATATGTAACCAAACCACCTGTTGAAATAACGCACTCATAGACAGTTTCATTAATATCGAATCCCTTCGGTGCCTTGCTTTCCTTCACATAATATGTATTTCCACATTCAAGTCCTAACGCCGCTGAATCAAAAGTAACGTATCCCGTTGAAGCATCTACCGCAACATTCTCTGCGTTAGCAATCGGTGTCGTACATGCAGCATCTTCATACAAAGTAAATTGTGCCTGTTCTGAAGGAGTCATCGAAACATAATTCTGATTCAAATATAATTTCTGAATCATAATATCCTTCGGAGTAAAAGTAGTTCCACTTTCATCTAACTGGAAATCACCATAAGGGAAGAAATGAGCCTGCCCATTTGCATATACAGATGCAGCAATTACACCACCTTCAAAACGATTCTGTGCTTCTATGTGAGCTTTAGGTGCCACAAGATGTCCGGGCATACCGCTCCAACTAATCGTATCTGTTGCATCAGGGAAGTTCCAGATAAATTTCATACCTGCTACATTTGACTGACCACTGGCAATCTGCTGGTCCAATCTAAACTCATTCATCAAAAACTGACCAAAACTACCATTGATTTGGAAGTCAACGCCGGATGAATTCACTGCACCATAACCAGTTTCACAGTTAAAATCAAGTCGATTAGCACCAACGCCAATTACATTAATGGTATATGCATCATAACTAAAATCATCGACGTTATCGATGATAACATTAATACCTTCTGCCTTGTATAAATCATCATAAGAAATGTTATACACATTGCTCTTAGTAAAATCTACAGTAATAAATGAAGACTGACTTGAGTCATACGAAGCCACCGTATTCTGTGAGTTATATGCCATCTTTTCTGATTGCGAAATGATAGACGGAAACATACCTTCAACGTCCATATAATCAGGATTCTGTGTAAAACCGGAAGGCAGAGTATAAGCAGAATCACCATAGTAAAAATCCTGCGTACTACCAACGAATCCTTGACCGTTACCAATGCTACCACTTACGATATATTTAGCATAAGAAGGAGCTTTGGCACCATCACCAATTGAATTATACCCCGTCAGGCTTCCACCAATTGCAGCAGCACCAACGCAATGTCCCGCATTAGTAAGCGTCACATCTCCTCTTACTACATATTCAAAATCGGTAAGCAAACTCTGAATCGTACTGCTTCCCTTATACCGGTCATCGGCTGTTCCCGCTTCCACACTCTGCGGAAGGCACATAGAAAGCACCATCACTGCTGATAACAGCATTGCCAACATTCTTTTTGCTTTCACTTTTTTTATACACCCTTTCATCATTCTTTTCTCCTCTTCTTTTTTATATGATCCTGGGTTAATCTTTATCTGCTTTTAAAATCTTTTAATCCCCTACTAACGCGCAACCGCTACTACAATCAATCTTGTATCATCATCACTGCCATAACAGGTTGATAACGTCAATAACTGCTCGCCGTATTCCGGCCTAATACCGGTTTCATACAGATCAATTTCTCTGATATATGCAATTTTCTCTTTATACTCTTCAGGAGTCTCTGCTGTATTGGTAAAATACCAATCATCTGATGCATCCACAATTGCCACTGCAAACACCTCATACTGCACACATCCGTTTACGGTTTCAAATTCAATAAAAGGATGTTCCTCCCTGTATTCACGCTTCGTATACTCCACTACATCTCCAAACATGGTGTCGTTTCGCATATTATGTCCGTATAAAATAATATGCATGCTTGTCAGACCGCATGTTGCATCCATAAAAGGTACGCCCGAAACACTATACTCACCATAAAAATTCATTCGAAGATACTTCTCGGGATTATCCGGCGTATGCATTACAGGATAATTTACACGAGTGCCATCAATATACAGCCAGCCAACACACTCCTCATTTTCCTGTTGTAAAAGAGTAATATTTCTTTCATACTCTTTTTCTTCTGCCTCAGTCAAATCCGTACCTTCAGCCACCACAACCTGATGATGTTCAGACGCTCCACTGGTATTCATAGTGGCGATATGCGTCAAATCATCAAAATTGTCCGCATCCATCTGCCGTTCCAATAATTCTTTAAGAATTATAAATCCCGATATACAAAACATTAACACAAAGAGAATTGTAAGACACCTGAGAATCAGTTTCTTTTTTTTCATCTTTGTCTCCAAAAATATGTATCGGTTATTTTGAATATTTCATAATACCCTTTTTAATTTTGTGTTTCCGGCTCCTGCTCTGCTTCTACTGAATCTTCGCTTTCCTCTGATGACTGCTCATCATCAATGCCTTCCGCACTTTCTTCCAAATCCACATATTCAGCGTATGAACCATCTTCCTGTAAAATCATAGGAATGACTTCCACGTATTCACTATATACATAAGCTTCCTTACCGTCATATATGATTTTGGTCCATTCTTCCAATTGTTCTACAAACTCAAAATCGTATCCGATATATGCAGAACCAAGACGTTCATAATCCGTTCCCGGGCCGCTTCTAACGTTAATATTATCGCTTGTCATCCTGACGCGCTGTTCAATCACCGGCTCCGGTTCTTCTTCCGATACCTCTTCAACCACGGAAGCAATCTCCGAAATTTCCTCGCTCAAATCATCTGCTACGGGAATTTCATCCGGCCTTGCAATCAATTTAATCGTCACAACCGCAATGGCTATAACGAGTACGATTATGACGCCCTGCATTATAGCATTCAAGGTGCTTTTTTTCATATAACCATACCTTTCCACACTACCCTATGTTAATTATAGTTTTCTTTATGTAAACTTACAATGCGTTGTCAAGTTTTTATAAAAATTTTCAGCGTAATAGCCAATTTGCCCTGTTGAAAATTGGTTATTATTACAACACAATCGCCGAATCAGAAGAATACATTGCTTTAACAACCTCTTTTTTGTTATATTCTTCCGTCATACAGAATTCTTTCGACCAAGTCATATAATATGACCAAGGCACTTTGGACTTCTCCCAGATTGCCATATCAGGAATCATTCCGACTTCGCCCAAAGCAGCAACTTTAGGAGCATCCGTGATTCTGCGTAATTCTTCATATTCCTTGGCGTAATCAGTTCTTGCGCCCTTCTCAAGATATACATCTCGAGAGATTACATCACAATATTCGTCTCCGGGATATCCTTCCGGTGCCGGTGAATTCCATACCCAAATCAAATTATCCAAATGTTTTTGATTTACATAATAATCAAACATTAGGCGGTACAACTGCTTACCTGTTTCATGTCCTCTTGATCCCCACCAGAACCAATCCCCGTCTGCCTCATGGAAAGGTCTCCAAAGAATAGGAATCTTCTCATCCTGGAATTTCTTTAAGATATCCGCAATCACATCCATATCGGAATAAAATGCTTTGCGCTCAACAGTTCCTTCTTTCAGAATTTTTCTTGCATCAAAATCTGTATTTTTCTGATAAAAGCTTTTATCACGTCCGCCCACGGGAGAATACCAGTGAAAACAAATAGAAACAATGCCGTTTGTCTCTTTTGCCCACTTGATTGCAGTTTCCACAGTACCCTGATTTTCACGTATTTCAGTAAGACAGGCTTCATCTGCATCATCCCAGTTAATGTTAGGGGAATAGCCTAAAAGTTCAAATCCCTGTAATTTAGGCTTTTTGCCCGTCACCTCATAAATATACTCCACCTCTTCCATGGGATTAGTTTGAGTATGCTGGCCGGTTATAATTTTACCATTCTCGACAGTTTTATAAAGATAATCTAATAATGCAATTGCTTCTTTTGTAGCATTGGGATTTACCGGTTTCATAAAAAATACCTCCACACACTAATTATTTGAATATAAAAACATTATTCTTTACGCAGACAAAGCGACTCTTGTCTACATAAGAGCCGCTCTGCATTTATTTATCCCGAAAATTAATATACATCATAAAAATCTGTCAACACATATTCATATGCCATTCCGTAAGGTTCTTCCATATCTCCGTACTGGAACATAACTACCATCTGACCATGAATTTCGGGTCCGTATTCACCGTCCACTACCTGACCGTTGATTACAAAACCATATGCACCATCCTCTTCAACCTCAGATTCCTGAACATCATAATCATAGGCATCAAAGAACTGACATCCATATTCGCCATAATAGTCTCTTTCCATTACTTCGATTTCAAAACAGTTATTGGAATCCAACTCAATTACAGCAGTACTGTAATCATCATCCATATACTGATCATATGTCATTGCATCATAAATATCAAAGTATTCTTCATCAAAATAGGAACCCATATTCAACCACAGTTCCCAGAAACCGTCTTCATAAACGCCATTGTCTGCAACATCATATGCAAACGCATTGAATCCAAACCATTCTTCTTCAGCATTTGTACCGTTAAGGCCTGCGATTTCATCTTCAGTTAAAGGACGACCAATCAAACCTTCTAAGTATTCCTGCATTTCATCTGCGCCGGAAACACTTACTAATTTAGATGTTCCTTCCCACTCACCATAAATATCATACAAATCATACTCGCCGGATGCAGGAACATAATCATAATCATCTGCATCATCCATCATATCATCCAATTCGTCAGGAACCATTGAATCATCAGAATCGTCATCCCCATAATCATATGAATATGAATAATCATCATCATATGAATAATCATAGTCATCACCTGAACCCATCATGGAAATACCTGCAACAATAGCAATAATTGTAACAATAATACCTATAATTAAAACTCCGCCACCAATCAATGCAGCAATCAAACAGCCTTTGCCTTTCTTCTTCTGAGGTTGCGGTGCAGTATTGTAATTATAAGATGCATTTGTTTGCTGCGCATTATATGTATTCTGCGTACCATAGGGATTCTGTGCTCCATAACTGCCCTGTGTGCTTGTGCCATATCCCTGACTCGCACCATACGCCATTCCTGCTGTAGCACCCATAGTCGAACTATCAGGCTGTGAATACATTGACTGATATGTATTCTGTGAAGGCTGTGAATACATTGACTGGCTTGCATCCTGCGAAGGCTGCGCATACATCGACTGGCTCGTATTCTGAGCAGGCTGCGAGTACATCGACTGACTTGCATCCTGTGAAGGCTGTGTATACATTGACTGCCCCATGTTCTGCGCAGGTTCTGTATACATAGACTGACTTGCACTCTGTACAGGCTCAGCAACAGGTGCTGCGACCGGTGTTTCTGTTGCGCTTGTAGCTGCCATAGTTGTCACAGCAGCTTCTGCCGGAATTTTATATCCGCAATTGGTACAAAAAACTGCACCATCTTCTAATTTTGTTCCACATTCAGTACAAAACAATTTCTTATCCTCCTCCAACTTGTACCCTCTTTTACACGTATCTTTAGGTAATCATATTACCACATATTAAATAATAACACGATTTCATAAAAGTAATCAAGTATAAATACAAAAAACACCCTTATAAAAGGGTGTTTTAAGAGCTGCTAACGGGAATCGGACCCGTGACCTCCGCACTACCAATGCGACGCTCTACCGACTGAGCCATAGCAGCAAGTGATTGTGTCACCGTGTGCTATATTACCACATTGGAATTCAGTTTGTCAATGATAAAAAGTCTATATTATTCAAATAATAGAGAGACTTTTTTATATATTCCTTTCCAGAAATCATTTATTGAGCGTGAACCAATTTTAAAACTTACCGTTTTAGTTCCGCCAAAGTCATTTATACCTCGGAATGTCACTTGTGCAGTACCCTTATCAACATTGTTTGCATATGAGTCCGGAACTACCTCAATATCCTTACCCAGTTCTAAAGTCTGGACTTCTCCATTTACTTTAAGATATACTTTTTCAGGTTTAAACTGGTTTTGTTCCGTTATCAAGACTTCGTCACCCGTGTATTCCTGATTAATAATTTGAATGGTTGATTTGCTAATATCACAATCTTTATTCAGAATACGATATGTCGCCGTCAACGTTCCGCCTTCGTAATTTCCTTTACCGGAAATTGTTACCTGCATAATTGCCTCAGTGGACACAACAGATGTCTTATCCAACGTAGAATTTACATCAGTAACTACTCCATTTGCATCTATTGTCTGAAGAAGTGTGTATACAACATTTTGTGCATCATAATCACTGCTTCCCAAGACCTTACCATCTGCATCGTACACCTTAAAAGTCTGGCGATATCCGTTTGCTTTGGTGCTTAGCACCTTATCTTTTACAACTACAGTAATGCCGTTTTCAGCAGTTAATTCCTTTGCTTCAATCGTAAAATATACTTTCTTTGTTCCGGAATAATTTCCTTTACCTTTTATTACAATCGTCGGTGCCTTTGTATCTGTTGAAAGTGCAACTTTTTTATTGTTAGAATAGCTTATACTATAATCTTTGTTTAATTCGAGGATAACATCACCGCTACGAACAATTATTTTAGGTTTCGCACCACCTTTCATATAGGGCGCAATGTAAATATTATTTTCAACTCTATCAGCATCAACAAATTCAACAGTAACCTGTTCTGTAATATCTCCGTCCGTTGATATATCGCCTATAGAGCTTGCTATTATTTTAAAAGTTTTCTTAAGTGTTCCTGTATAGCCCCCACTAGGTAAGCCGGTAAATATAATAGTCGCGGTCCCTTTCTTTACATTATTTTGATACTCTACAGTGTAGTGAATACCTTCTGTCAGTAATACAGGTTCAGCCTCACTGTTTGACTTATATGTCAATATAGCTTCAGGCGTAATCGCTTCTCCGTTATAAGTATAACTCTTGTCCACTCCTGTCGCAGAGACTTTCTTCATCGCAATACCATTAATCTTAAAAGCTACAGTCTTGGTTCCGATATAGCTATATCCGTCACCATCTGTATCAATCCCGGTTCCGGTCAGTATAATAGTTCCTGTTCCGACGTCTTTATTTACACCATAATCGATTGTAAACTCACCGCCTTCTTCAGATAAAACATCTTTCTTATAGTTTATCGTATAGCCTGTAGGTATAATTTGCGCTCCTGTCCAATTTGCACTTTTTACACCTTTTACCGTAACTTTATCCATTGCAATCTGTGTCTTACTATCACTAATTGTTAATGTAATTTCGATTTCTCCCGTAAAGTTTCCTTTACCTGTCAGGGTAAGAGTATAATCTTCCGGTTCACAAAATGCTGTGGTATCTTTTTGGGCCTCATCATATTCAGGTATGTAAAAATCCGTACCGTATCTTAACGCCTTACCACTCCATGTAATCACCGGTTTCGGTGTTTGTTTCTTATCGGAATAGGTCACTGCGATATCGTTTGTTGCAAAACCATCACCGCCAATATCTAACGGAAGAATCTGATAATAAATAGTCTGATTTCCCGAATAATTACCTTTCATCTTAATGGTAATTTGAGGAACTTTCTTTGGATCAAAAGTGCCGAACTTTAGCTTTTTACCGGTTGACTCCAAATTTTCTGCAAAAGCATTATAGTCCGCTTCGGCATAAGTATATGCTTTCTTGTTATTGGAATACGAAACAGTATAATCAACCTTTTCTTTCAATAATGTGGTTCCGTCGTATACTCTAAAGGACTGCTTAATTGCTTGTGATGTATATGTCACATCCTGAATACCTGCAACCCAGATTCCCTCCGGAATCATACCGTCTTCCGGAACATCTTCCGGAAGAACATCTCCATAATCTGCTTCCGGTACAGTCTTTACTGTATATGTAAACACTACCACATCACTGTTCTGATGCCCTTCTTTAATGGCGATTGCTTTAATTGTTGTATCTTGTTCAATAACAATTGGTTGTTCGTATAACAGGCTTTCTTCTGTAGGTTCGGTTTCGTCAAGAGTGTAGTAGATGGAAGTATTTTCATCCGAACAAGATAATTCAACAACGGTTCCTTTTTCTACAACAGAACCAGTCTCCACATTCGCAACAGGCAAAGGAAGCACCTTCACTTCTGCATCTTCCCAATCAGCATAAACCGTTAAACTATATTCGAATGATGTATTTGCAGTAATTGCGTCACCACCACCATTTGGTGCAGTGAACCATCCTACGAAATTAGCATTTCCATTTTGAACATTTTGCGGAAATTCAAGCATACCTTTTTCGTCAACATAGACTACTTCAATATCTTCACCATTTTGGTAATCAAATTGAACATATACTTTGTTTGCATCTGCCTGCTCAGCCTTAATATCCACCACACCATCACCATCTTCGTCAATAGTGTATTCCTTTTCAGCTGTGTTCATCTCAATTACACTTCCGGATTCAACCACTACTCCTTTATACTCGCTTGCTACATAATCAATATTATTTTCCGTCTGTGCGTACTTATAACTTACAGTTCCCGAATCAGCACCTATTGCTCTAATAATATATTCTTCATCATTATTGAAATAAGCCACTTTAGCATAATCCCCGGTCGTCGCTCTATAGAAAGATATAAACTCGCCATGCTCATTTGTAATTTCTGTTTCTTGTTGATCATATAATATACATACACGCTCGCCTTCTGGTGTTAAAATTTCTACATCTACAGGACATTCAACTACGATTTTCTGTAGGTATTTATATTGTTCCGGCAATTCTTTACCTTTGATAGAATACTTAAACTTAAAGCTTTCTAACATTTCCAAATTACTATTTACTGCAGCTTCTTTATCTGAATACCCACAAACCTCTGATATGAGTTCACCAAGTGTTCCGCCTGCCACAGCTTCTGATAAGCCATCCACCACTTTAGAACCTTCAAGCATACTCATATCTAAAAACTTCTTTTCACCAGCCGTTCGCAAACTCCATAGCAAAACATATGTTTCATAAAATGCCCACGCATTTTCCTCTGTTTTATTAGCCAAAAACTGTTCTTCACAAGCTCGTAATTTATTGCAGTAATGATTCGCTAATAAAACATAGCCTTCTGTATGACATGAATTGACAACCAAATCACCCATATCTACAAACTGATTAATGCAGAATGATGTAAAACTAATAGCTGCAAGATATCCATTTACCTTTGACACTACACTCTGTAGTCCGGCAACATTCATAACACCCTTTAAATATTCATCCATACATTCATCTGCAATTTCATTTAATACATTTTGAAGCGGTATCCAATATCCTTCTTCTAACTCCAAAGACAATTTATACGCTGCGAGTCGCATTTCCCAAGGTAAATCTGTTGAAGAATATATATCATCCAAAAAATATTTATATGTTTCATAGGTCTCCATATTGCTGGAAATTTCTACGAAATCATATATCCCCTCCATGGTGAGATTTGTAAGTTTAAACGATGTTCCAACAATTCCCATTGCTTCCATAAAAGGTGTTTTTTCTTCATACTCAAAGCAAACTGTTTGTCCGTCAAAAGTCTCCATCTTTGTTTTTACAAAGTTGTTAAAAACTGATTGAATCCCAACAGTATTTGTTTGTTTTCCTAATTCCTTTAAAATCTCATCCTTTTCAACTTTGGACCATAAACCCACTGAATCATTAACGAACTTCTGTGTCTCTTTTAGATAAGAGTAATACTCGATCTTAACGCTCTCATTTCTCATATATTCTTCTAAAAGCTTTTTATACTTCTCAACTCCGGGATAATCTCCGTTAAGATATGTACTCAAATCCAACCATGTACTTAATTCATCATTAAACACAAGACCGCTGGCATATAAAAATCCTCTTGCAAATGCACCTTTAGTGGTATTATTTAAATAATCATAATACTGCCAGGATAAATACATTTCATTGCACATAAGTCCTTCATAATCCCAACGTTCATCATGCATACCGTCTAACGCAACAACTCTTTCCCGAACATCCAGCATATTATCATAATTATAATACTCAAATAACCTCTGACGTTTTTCTTCTTCGGATGCTGAGCTATTTAATATATCTATAACCTCTTCTATTTCACCTCCACTGGTATATTTATCTACAACATCAACTATTGTTTCCTCTGCTTGCTCAACCACAAGTGTTACAGGAATTTTATATGTATTTGTTTGCGAGTCTTCATAACCGTCAGCAGTCAATGACACCTTTATTTCAAATTCTTGTGTAACGTAAGACTCATCGATATAAACATCGAAAGTCATATCTTGCCTTGCGATTCCATCCAATGACATTGTTCCTAATTCTCGCGTTGCCGTCTTGACATCTTCAGTATTTGAAAAGCTTAAACCATCGGGTAATTCAATGGTAACTGTAACATTCTCATAAGTCGGATTGCTATTATCAACCGGTATCATACACAAGGCACCAATATCCATTTTAAATTCCGAGTAATTATAACTATTTTCTTTATACTCAATTTCTTTGTCCGTTTCAAAAGTAAACCAGATAGTAGGTGCGTTTATATTAAAATCATATTCCCAGGGATTTGTTCCTTCTACAAAACTTGCACCATGGATTGTATCTAATCCGGTCTCAGTAGGAATAACACCATTGATTAAAGTATTGTTGACGGAATAATTGTCTTCTAAAGGTCCATACGAACAACCACAAATTCGACCACATTGATCAGTTTCCCCAGATACAATCTCCCTCGCATAATTAATACAATTTTTTATATGTGGCTCACTATCATATTGCCATCCACATATACCACCCACATAATATTGATCTGCATATAAATATATATTTCCATAATTTACGCTATTCTCTATATAACATGAAGCAGAACCAACGATACCACCTGCCGCCTCAGGAAATTCATCTCCGTCTCCAGACGTAATAATAATATTTCCATAATTCGAACAATTAGACATCGTAAAATCATATCCCGTGCCAACAACGCCACCAACATTCCCATAATTACTCTCTATAATTCCATAATTATAAGATTCCGAAATAATTGATTTCGATTCAGAACTACCCAAGCAACCACAAATTCCACCGACACTACATCCACTCGTATCTGCTGTTAAATCCATATTTAATTCACCACTAAAATTACAATTTTGAATTATTACTTCTGCAACTTGTACATGTCCAAGAATCCCTCCTATGCTACCACCACCATTATTCGATATGTTTACTTTACCAGATACAATACATTTTTCAATATTCACATTACAAGTTGAATAATTCAAATATCCAATAATCGTACCGCAGGATACTGAAGCATTATTATAATATTCAAACTCAATATCAATACACGCGTTTTGAAAATTTAAATTCGCAATATATGCGTCGCTTCCAACAATCCCAAAAAATCCTATAGAGTATCCACATGACCCTATTAGCGCAGCTCTTAAAGATTCATTATTAATAATTAAATTACTTATTATATGTCTATTGCCATCCAAACTCCCACAAAAAGCTCCCATAGTATCCCCAATCGGAATCCATGCCCCAAAATCTTTTAAATCAATATCTGCGATTAATTCATAATGCGCATCCAAATCATATCGAATCGCATCTAACTGCTCAGGTGTTGCAATCTGGTACGGATTCGCTTCCGTACCATCTCCACCTGCAAAAGTCACTCCGTCACTCGATAAAGTATTTTCCACTTCTTCTATCACCACATCTTCACTAATTTCGGATGGTATTTGTAATGCAGTTCCTACCCCTTGTGCAAACGCAGTAATATCCACAGTTGTCAACACTGTTAACATCACTAAGAACATACTCAACCATTTTCTCATTCGGATCTTCATAGTATTTTCTCCTTTATGTATTCTCGGCAATCTGTCATTATTGTTTTACTTACATATCAGAATTATATCTCTCAGATAATATAAAATCAATGAGTATTACCGCAACAATCAAATGAACAAATAAAAAGTCCAACCTGACTGATTAAGTTTAAAGGTTGGACTTTTTTATTTTAGCAACTAATCATAACACAGACTTTTGCTCCATTTATAAAACAATATTAATACTATATTTTTAACTTGCCATTATCTTACAACAAATGTGCCCTAATCTCTTCCCCACTTAAATGTGTCAAATATGCGGGTGCAATGTCAAATACAGTCTTACAGCCTGACATTCCTTCTTTCTGCATCTTTACCGCAGCTCTTGCATAAGCCGCAATAACAGATGCCGTAAACTCAGGGTTAGAATCTAATTTCAAGCTGTACTCAATTACGTGATTATTCTCTAAATTCCAGCCGGTCTTACCTGTACGGAATACAAAACCGCCGTGAGGAATGCCTGCGTGATCTCTCTGCAATTCTTCCTCCGTAATAAAATGAACAATCGTATCATAATCCGCAAAGTAGTTGGGCATATTCTTAATCTCCGCCTCAATGCGCGCCTTATCAGCACCTTCTTCCGCCACAACAAAACATTCTCTTAAGTGCTTCTGTCTTGTGGTAAGTTCGGGATTCTCACCGTTTCTTACCGCTTCTAAGGCTGCTTCCACGGGAATGGTATACTGCTTACCGTTCTTTACACCTTCCACACGTCTGATGGCATCAGAATGTCCCTGGCTTACGCCCTTGCCCCAGAACGTATAATCGTTACCTGTAGGAAGAACAGCATTTGCATACAAACGGTTCAAAGAAAACATTCCGGGATCCCATCCACAGGAAATAATTGCGATGTTGCCGCCTTCTTTAGCACTTTTATCTACATTGGCAAAATGCTCAGGAATTCTTGCGTGGGTATCAAAGCTGTCCACCACGGTAAAATACTTCGCATATTCTTTGGTCTGTTCCGGTAAATCCGTAGCGCTTCCACCGCAAAGAATCAAAACATCGATTTCGTCCTTTTTGCTGATGGCGTCATCTACGTGATATACGTTTACTCCTTCCGTAAGGATTTTTACATCTGCAGGATTTCTACGGGTAAAAACAGCCTTCAATTCCATATCGGGATTGTTTTTTACCGCGCATTCAATTCCTTTACCCAAATTACCATAGCCTAAAATTCCCACTCTAATCATTGTTTTGCCTCCTATGACATTTTTATAGAGTTTACTTAAAGGAGTATCCCCTCTAAGCATTTATGTGTTATACAAACTATTTTGTATAAACATTCTGTACCGGTTACCGCCCCCAAAAATTAACGATTCATGTATTTCTTTAATTTCGCACGGATACGTTGCAATGCATTATCCGTTGCTTTCTCATCCCTGCCAAGAACTTTGGCAATTTCAACATATCCCATACCCGTGATATGTAATTCCAAAACCTGGGTTTCAAAGGGACTTAACTCATCTTCAATATATTTTTGCAACTGTTCCATATTTTCCTGGCCAATGAGAATTTCCTCCGGATTGGAAGTCTCTTCTTCCGCCATCAATTCCATTCCTTTATGGTATCCGCTTTCTGATATTCCGTCATCGTCGTATCCGCTATCCGAACCGTAAATGGATGTATAAAAATTAAGCGGCGCGTGCTTCTTACGTCCCGACTTCTGCACAGCAGAATATATATTTCTGGACACACAAAGTTGCGCAAAGGTAAAAAAGGAGGCGTCTCGTCCCGAGTCGTAATCTCTGATCGCCTTAAAAAGACCAATCATACCTTCCTGGATTAAGTCCTGGGTATCTCCGCCCAGTATATACATGGACTTTGCCTTGCTTCGCACCAGATTTTTGTACTTGTCCATCAGGTACTCCATAATCTGTTCTTCACCCTCGCGAAGACGTTCTATGAGTTCCTCGTCGGTACAATTTCCGTATCTTTGTGTCATACTCTCTCCCTGTATCTTGCATACGATACTCTATATTCTCATTACAAACGGATACAATACCCAAACCAAATTTACTGCAATCTCTGTCTTACGATTTCATAAGCCAGCACACCTGCTGCCACCGAAGCATTCAAGGAATCAATTTGTCCCTTCATGGGAATAGATGCAATCAAATCACACTTTTCTTTTACAAGTCTTCCTACGCCTTCGCCCTCGCTACCAATTACCAAGCCGATGGGACCTTTTAAATTCAAATCATACATAATGGTGCCATCCATATCGGCACATACAAACCAAAGACCTTCTTTCTTCAAATCCTCGATGGTTTTGGCAAGGTTTGTCACCTTGGCTACCGGAAGGTAATTTAAGGCGCCTGCGGAAGTTCTTGCCACGGTTGCGGTCAGACCTACCGCTCTGTTCTTCGGAATAATTACACCATGGGCTCCCGCCAAATGTGCGGTACGAATCATAGCACCTAAATTATGAGGGTCTTCAATGTTATCAAGCAGGAAGATAAAAGGATCCTCGCCCTTGTCTTTGGCTGCCTGCATAATATCTTCTACCTCTGCATAATCATAGGCTGCCGCATAGGCAATTACGCCCTGATGTTTTCCGGTTTCCGACATCTGGTCCAAACGTTCTTTGTTTACATAACGTATAACCGTATCCTGCTTTTTCGCCTCTCTTTTGATGCTCAAAACAGGGCCGTCCTGACAACCGTCCAACACAAACAACTTATCAATGCATTTGCCGGAACGAAAGGCTTCCATTACGGCATTTCTGCCCTCTATTGTAAATTCATGATATCCCATTTGTTACCTGCTTTCTGTTCTTCCCAATCCGGAGAATCCAAGTTTCCTGTTTCCCCGGAATTATATAGTCGTCGCCACTTACATTTGCGCCATAAAAGTTTAAACATTTACCTGGGTAAAACCAGTTTAATTAATTCAAGAATCCGTTCTTCTTCACCCTTCAAATAAAGATAACCAATCAACGCCTCAAAACCTGTAGCTTTATGGTACTGACCTATCCCTGCATTCTTGGCATGGGATGCGGTCTTGGCATTGCGTCCTCTTTTATAAATATCCAACTCTTCTTCCGTCAGATGCTCTTTTAAGCCTTCGGCCATCTGCGCCTGGGTTTCTGCTTTTACCAGATTGCTTTTATCTTTATGTAAACCATTTACGTTGCGATTTCCTTCTCCCACAAGGATACTGCGAATCACAAGGTCGTACACACAATCCCCGATAAAAGCCAGGGTCAGCGGGGAATAGGTTCTGATATCTACTTCCCCAAGCCCGAATTCTTCTTTTATTTTATCCAAAAAGAGTTTCTCGTTATGCACGTTTCCACTTAACCCCTTCTCTTGTATCTTCCAGAACAATACCCATTTCCAGAAGCTTATTACGAATCTCGTCTGCCTTGGCAAAATCCTTAGCCTTTCTTGCTGCCTGACGGTCTGCAATCATCTGCTCAATTTCTGCATCTAAGATTTCTGCCTTCTTCTCGGTAATGATACCGCAGACATCGGTCATTGTCTTAAAGAATGCATTTACAGCCTCTAAATATGCCTTACTGCTGTTCTCGTCTGTATTGGTATTCATAAACTTCACCAATTCAAAGATTGCCGAAATGGCATCCGCTGTATTGAAGTCATCCTCCATGGCAGCTTCATACTTATCCATCAAGGACTTAGCGGTTGCAAGCAATTCCTTCTCGGCATCACTCATAGCTTCGCCTGAGGCATTTGCAAGCAATCCCTGCATTCTTTCTGCTGCATTTAAAATACGCTCCAAAGAGTTCTTAGCTGCTTCCATAAGGTCTGCACTGAAGTTTAACTGGCTTCTGTAGTGTGCGGAAAGCATAAAGAAACGAAGTACCTGTAAATCATATTTCTCCGCAATATCGCGAACGGTAAAGAAGTTACCCAAAGACTTACTCATCTTCTTATTGTCGATATTTAAAAAGGCATTGTGCATCCAGTAACGGGCAAAAGTCTTGCCGTTTGCCGCCTCACTCTGTGCAATTTCATTTTCGTGATGAGGGAATACCAAATCTTCGCCGCCTGCGTGGATATCGATTTCTTCGCCAAGGTATTTCTTACTCATAACAGAACATTCAATGTGCCAGCCGGGACGACCGTTACACCAGGGTGAGCACCAGAACGGCTCTCCTTCTTTTTTCGGTTTCCAAAGAACGAAATCCAGTGGATCTTCCTTCTGGTCTTCGCCGGTTACGAGAAGTGAACGGTTTCCGCCCTGTAAATCGTCCAAATTCTTGTGTGATAACTTACCATACTCCTTAAAACTTCTGGTCTTAAAATAAACAGTACCGTCACCGCCTACATAAGCGTGGTTCTTCTTAATCAAAGTACCGATCATCTCAAGCATACCGTCAATTTCTTCGGTTGCCTTGGGATGTGTGGTTGCTTCTTTTACATTTAATGCCTTCATATCTTTTTTACATTCTTCAATGTAACGCTCGGAAATTACAGATGAATCTACGCCTTCTGCATTTGCAGCCTTGATAATTTTATCATCTACGTCTGTAAAGTTCGATACGTAGTTTACTTCATAACCCTTATATTCCATATAACGTCTTACGGTGTCGAACACAATCATGGGACGTGCGTTACCGATATGAATCAAATTGTATACGGTGGGACCGCACACATACATACGCACCTTACCCTCTTCGATGGGCACGAACTCTTCTTTTCTCTTGGTCAATGTGTTGTAAATCTTCATTTTGCTTCTCCTATTTTATGATAAACATTTGCGGTAACTTCGTCTAAAATACCGCGTCTTTATTTTACATTCTTCTTTAACTCCGCCATCTGTGCTTCCAAAGCCTCCAACTTCTCCAGAAGCTGCACATTGGCAGACTGCAGACGGTTGATATCCTCTTTGACGGGGTCGGGCAAATGCACCTGGTCCATGGTATCTCGGGGAATTGCGATATTATCGCGCTTCACAATTCGCCCCGGAACACCTACTACGGTACAGTTGGGCGGCACTTCCTCAAGCACCACGCTTCCGGCACCGATTTTGGAATTCTCACCTACCGTAAAAGACCCCAAAACCTTGGCCCCCGCGCTAATCATTACATTATCGCAAATGGTCGGGTGTCGCTTTCCGTGTTCCTTACCGGTACCGCCTAACGTCACGCCCTGATAAAGCGTAACATTGTTTCCGATAATGGTGGTCTCGCCGATAATCACCCCATTACCGTGGTCAATAAAAAGACCTTCGCCGATGGTCGCACCGGGATGAATTTCGATACCGGTCTTCCTTGCCGCACGTTGTGAAATGTAACGGGCAAGAAAATACATTTTACGGTTATATAATTTATGTGCCACTCTGTAATGAAGCATAACCTTAAAGCTGGGATACAGCAAAACTTCCATGGAATTATGGATTGCCGGGTCACGCTCTTTTACAATGGCTATTTCATTTTTGATACGTTTGATAATGCCCATTGAATATTCTACTCCTTACAGGGACCTGTTTACAACTTTTCAATAATAAAATTTATCTAAAATATAAAAGAACCCGCCTCAAAAAGAGACGAGTTCATCGCTATTCCACTCTTAATGTCAAAGGCCTTGCCTTCTTCACACACGTATAACGTACGCCCCGGATGCGGATACTGAAGTTCCCCGCATCAGCTCCCGAATGCACTTCCGTCAAACTCATTCATAAAAGCGGCTTTCAGCCGGTGACCGCTTCTCTCTGTTATCTTCCTTTGACGTACTCTCTTCGTTCAAAGCCTTTGTCGTATTCCTCTTATAAAATATGCGTTTTTTGATTTTTTGTCAATAAAAACCGTTATAAAAATGTTGTTTTTTTCTTCCAATTCAACGCTTAGACGATTTCATTGATGAAAACTTTCTTTAAAACCTGAATTTTCTCCAAACCCTCAAGAATTTCCTCCTGCTCACGCGTTTCAGAAATTTTAAAAGTTTCCGCTACACTTTTATATCCGAATACAAAAGCAGTCAAATCATCAATCGTGATTTGGCAGTCCGTAGCTTCCTGATTCCGCTTTTTGCAAACCAGCCTGCCTTTATCATTGGAATATAAATGATAAACTCCGCTGTTTACGGCAAATATCGGATCCTTAAGTTCCACCATTAAATCAACCGCACCATCGCAACGCAAAGACTGAAGCATTGCCTCTGGGCGAAGGATTCTTGCCATAATCGCAGGCTTATATTCCTCCGAAGTAACCAATTGCCAGGATGCTAAGTCTTCATCCAGAATCACTTCCTGCACACCGGGCTTATCCTGCTCGCAAACGTAGGCAAGAAGCCCTTTTATTTCACCGTCTTTTTCAATCAGGAAAAGATTGCCGTTCTGCGCCATCAACTCTTTCTTAAGAATTTTATAGTACCCGGGACTGCGAAGCATATAACAGTCCGTATTCTGTTTTAACATTTGATTGGCAAATTCTGCCACCTTCGCATAATCTGCCTCTTTCACGGCTTTCATCTGTAGCGTTCCCTTGTCTTTTACAACAAGATGAAACTCTGCGTTGTATTTTGCACCGGCATCCAGATATCTCGTTGGTAAAACACCCTCGTTTATCTTCCAGGCCGGTTTATCGTAAATGTATGTAAATTGAAATGGTGTATAATAAGCCGGATTTGCAGGCATCAAAAAAGTAAAGGGCTGGCCTTCCGCTCTCATAAACTGCAAAGCCTCTTTCATCATATCAGCCATAAGCCCCTGCCTGCGATATGCCTCCTTAGTTGCAACGCCTACAATGTAGCAGACTGACTCCATTCTGCCCGTCATATACGGTGTCAAATGCAACATGCTGACAATATCCTCACCGTCCATCCTTGTAAAAACCAGGTTACGCTCCGCTTTATTCTCGAAATAATACTCGGTAAAAGCCTTGCTGTCCTCTGCAAAAACCTGCTCCCACAAGGGACGGATACTATGAACTTCTTTCTCTGCCAGAAAACCTGAATTCATTATTTCTCCTTTTATGTAAACCTATCTGCATATGCACTTGTCTTTGCTTATATGTTCCGTTAGTTTACATAATATTCAAATCTGTGTTAATGTTTGCTACATCCGCCACAACTTTCACAATTGCCATAGGTCACTCCCGGCATCTGTTCCGGTGTGGATAAAAGGCAAATTGCCTGGGAACTGATTCCTTCCTTACTTCCCGTAAAACCGAGACCTTCCTCGGTAGTAGCCTTCACATTCACCTGGGAAATATCAATTCCCAGCACCTCTGCAATATTAGCACGCATGGTATCAATATGCGGTCTCATTTTCGGCGCCTGCGCAATAATGGTTGCATCGATATTTTCAATAAAATACAAATTCTCATCCAGAATTTCTTTTACACGTGCAAGTAACTTCATACTGTCAGCGCCCTTATATTCTTCCGCCGTATCAGGAAAATGTTTGCCGATATCGCCAAGGGCTGCCGCACCAAGCAAGGCATCCATAATAGCGTGCACAAGCACATCCGCATCGGAATGTCCTAAAAGCCCTTTCTCGTGGGGGATTTTAACTCCGCCGATAATCAAATCTCTTCCTTCCACCAGACGGTGTACATCATAACCCATTCCTATTCTCATGGTCTTTCCTCCTGCTACAATCACTTTTATCTAATACTTAATTTTCAAATCTTTCGTTGTATCCTACCTTCTAAACCTCTATCAGGTCCCGAATCACTTCTCCCGCAATCATCAGTCCTGCTACCGAAGGTACAAAAGCCACGGAACCCGGGGTTGCACGACGGCGGCTGTTTTGTATTATGTTAACCGTTTTTTCATCGATTGCACCTTTACAATTCTCTTCTCCTTCATTTGTATTTCCCGACAATGTCTGCGGTTTAATCGCCTCTTCCTTGGAATACAACACTTTCAAATTTTTAATGCCGCGTTGCTTTAATTCACGGCGCATCACCTTTGCCAAAGGGCATACCGAAGTTTTATAAATATCCGTAATTTCAAAAGCTCCGGGATTTAATTTATTTCCCGCACCCATGCAACTGATGATAGGCACTCCTGCCGCATTTGCCGCTTCCACCAAAGAAAGTTTGGCGGTTACGGTATCCACCGCATCTACCACATAATCATATTCTGTAAAATCAAACTCCCCTGCCGTATCCGGCAAATAAAAGCATCTGCGCTCCTCCACCACAATTTCGGGATTAATCTCCAAAGCTCGTTCTTTCATTACTTCAGTTTTATATCTTCCGATGGTTTTGGTTGTAGCTATAATCTGGCGGTTAATATTACTCTCCGCCACCGTATCATTGTCCACCAGCGTAAGCTTGCCAATACCGCTTCGCACCAAGGCCTCCACAGTATATCCGCCCACACCGCCGACACCAAACACTGCCACGTGGGCGCCTGCCAACTTATTCATCGCATCCGCACCGAGAAGCATTTCGGTACGACTGAATCTTTCACTCATCTAGGTTCCTCTTTTCTGTGCAAACATCGGCGTGGATAAATAACGGTCGCCCGAATCCGGCAGCAATGCCACAATCATTTTACCCTTGTTTTCTTCTCTGCCCGCCAAAATACCTGCTGCCTTTAATGCCGCACCGGAAGTAATTCCCACAAGCACGCCTTCCGTCACTGCAAAACGCTTTCCTTCCGCAAAAGCATCCTCATTCTCCACGCAAATTATTTCATCGTAAATTTCCGTATTCAAAAGTTTAGGCACAAAGTTTGCGCCGATGCCCTGCAACTGGTGTGCCCCCGCCTGTCCGCCTGATAAAAGGGGACTTCCTGCCGGCTCTACCGCAACAATTTTAATGGAAGGATTCTTGGACTTTAAATACTCGCCTACTCCGGTAATGGTTCCGCCCGTGCCTACGCCTGCCACGAAAATATCCACCTTCCCATCGGTCTGTTCCCAAATTTCAGGCCCTGTGGTTTTCCTGTGTGCCGCCGCATTTGCACGATTCTCAAACTGTCCCAGAATAACGGCACCGGGAATACTGTCTCTTAACTCCTCGGCCTTGGCAATGGCACCTTTCATTCCCAGGGCACCTTCCGTCAATACAAGTTCTGCTCCGTACGCGCCCAGCAGATTTCTTCGCTCTACACTCATTGTATCCGGAAGCGTTAATATGGTTTTATAGCCTTTAATCGCCGCCATGGAAGCCAAACCAATGCCTGTATTTCCGCTGGTCGGCTCGATAATGGTAGCTCCCGGTTTTAATATCCCTTTTTCCTCTGCATCTTCAATCATGGAAAGTGCTGCTCTATCCTTCGTACTTCCCGCCGGATTTAAATACTCCATTTTCGCAAGCAGAGTAACATCCTTCACACCTGCTGCCGCACCGTATCTGTCCGCCTTCATAAGCGGTGTATTTCCTACTAACTCAATTGCACTGTTTACGATTTTTTTCATTCCGATATCTCCATACAATATTTTTTCTTCTATCGGCAATATGCGGTTCTGCATGCCATTTCACATCTTTCGCATCTCTTACAGAATCTTTCCTCCGCCAAGCACCGTATCACCGTTATAAAAGACTACAGATTGCCCGGTGGTAATTCCTCGCTGGGGTTCTGTAAAAGTCACTCTCACCCTGCCGTTATCCAGGCACTCAACTTCCGCATCCGCTTCTTTCTGCTTATACCGCGCCTTCGCCTTACAATGTATAGTCTTCCCTTCTTCCGGCTTAATAATCCAGTTTACATCATCTGCTTCTAAAACAGAACTAAACAACTCGTCGTTTCGGCACAACACCACCTCATTGGTATCCATCCGCTTCTCATAGACATACATCGGCTCCTGTAAAGCAAGTCCCAAACCTTTTCGTTGGCCGATGGTATAACGGATCATACCTTTATGACGGCCAAGTACCTTTCCTTCACGGTTTACGAAATTTCCTTCCTCGAAGGACTGTCCCGTATAATTTTCAATAAAAGCCGAATAATCCCCGTCAGGCACAAAACAAATATCCTGACTGTCTTTTTTCTTCGCATTTAACAAGCCTAAATTCTCTGCAATATCACGGATTTCGTCCTTGCTGTATTCGCCCAAAGGAAACTTACAATGCGCCAATTGCTCCTGGGTTAAGTTGTATAAAACATAACTCTGGTCTTTGCTCTCGTCGTGTCCTTTTTTTAGTAAATAAAGCTGGCGCTCTTCGTCAAATTCCACACGGACATAATGCCCTGTTACTACGTAATCACAGCCTTCTTCACGCATTTTATCCATCAGGCGACCAAACTTCATGTAGCGGTTGCATTCCACACAAGGGTTTGGTGTTCCGCCCTCAATATAGGTATTGATAAAACGACAGATTACTTCATCTTTGAAATCATCTCTATAGTCATAAGCGTGAAAAGGAATGCCAAAATGCTTTGCCACAGCCTCCGCATCTTTTACGGCGCTACTGCTTCCGCAAACTGCATCTTCGTCATACGCCCTATCTTCTGCATTCTCTATTTTTTCTGCCGTTTCTTCGGCATCTCCGTTATTCGGTTGTGCTTCATATAATCGCATAGTGGCACCCACACAATCGTAGCCGGCCTTTTGCATCAAATGCACCGCCACAGAAGAATCCACACCGCCACTCATAGCAATTAACGCTCTTTTTTTATCACTCATAGGAACCCTCAGTTCTTATTCTTGGCAGGCAATCAACAAACACCGCCTCCCACAACTTCATCATTAATAATTCATATAAAGTCTTCTGCCCATTTCCTCGCGCAGCTTCGGATTTGCCGCAATTACCAATAAAAGAATTGCGATAGCAAGTAAAAGCGGTGCACAGCAAAGTGACCAAATCAAATACACGTTTCCCACGATAAAAATGTCCAGCAAAAACTCGATTAAAATCAGCAGGAAACACACAAACATCAGACTGATACCGCCTGCCCGGAAATAGTTTCTTCTTTTTTTACGAAGAAAAATAACCATACAAAAAATATAAATACTTGTAAGAATATGCAGCGGCAAAAAGAACTCAAAATACCACAATTCTCCGCCTGTCATCCATGCAATCATAAAAATATACAGTGCCAGTGCCACAAGATCAATCATGGTGGCAATGTAAGGAGATTTCATCTTCGTAAGTATCGGCAGTGCAAAGCACACCAACAGTCCAAAGGCACCGATAGCGTACAAAGACCAGCTCAAATTAAAGGAAATGAGAAAATCACACAGTGTCTGCACTACCACACCAACCGCAATAACAGCAAGAATAATCTGCGTTAAATATTTTAAATTAATTCTGCGTCGCGGATAATCTTCATAACGCTGAGAATAGGCTGCTTCTTTTTTATCATCCCCGGTATCATTCGGATTTATCACTATCGTATTACACAAAGGACATTTTTCTTCGGACGCGGCTAATTTTACGCCGCAATTTACGCAATAAGACATAGCGTTACTCCTTTTATCAAATGCATCCGTCTCTTATAGACAGCATATAGTTTACATAACTTCATTCGCCTGATTACTTTCAATTTCAACGGGTATCCCCATCTCAACAAGCTTCGTATAAAAAAGTCTCTCAATCTCGGCTTCTTTGATTTTACGGGTAAAAGTAACCGACATAGTATTTTGATAACTTACACCCATACAACTTGTAACACGGCCGAAATTCTTACCGGCCACGGCCTGTACGCCTTTCACATACTCAGACATCTTCGGCGGTAGCACCATATTTCCAAGATTCGACATGGTACAGGTAGACTTAATTTCGCCTCCCATATAATTGCCAAGAATGACAAAAGGCTTCTTGATAAACATCGGTATCACTTTATATACCTTGTACTGATAACTTGCAATGTTGCCCGCAATCAGGTTATTCACACGCTTCTCTGTAATATTAAGTGCCATGCCGTGCTTAACCTGTCCCACAATTTCTGCAAAGGAATAATGCCCCAGCGCGCGGTCCAAACCAATGTTAATATTAGCAAAAAAATTACTCACGGTCTTTGAGGGATAAAATTTGCGCAAATCCACAGGGATATTGATTACAATGGGCATCTGGCGGATTTTACGTTTCTTTTCTTTCTCCTGAATATCCTGAAAGGCATCCATCAGAACCGCCGTCAAAAAAGCGGTCACGGTACAGTCGTACTCCTTTGCCTTGGCCTTTATCGCTTCCACCGGCATATATCCCGTCACAATATTTAAATATCCCTCGTTTTCTTTACTTCCCTTAGCTTGATAAGCTTTGGGGCTTTTTCGCTTAAACTTTTGACGTCTTGCTACCTTGCTGTAGGCATCTTCATACTCTTCCGGCTTTGGCTCCTCGTCAGGATTGAGAATCCACCGGCTTTCTTCAATCTCATAGCCGTATTTCTGACGAAGATATTCTGCTACCAACGTCATCATAAAAGTCATACCGCCGGTACCGTCTGCCAAGGCGTGAAAAACCTCCAGCGAAATTCTTTTTCCAAAATAGCGGACGCGGAACAGAAAGTGTTTGTTTAACTTCCAACTTCTCCGCACCATGGGATTACGCACATCTTCTTCCACTTCCGGTTTGTCCTTGGCAAGTTCCATATAATTCCAGAATAAACCATAACGAAGTTTAAACGCAAAGGAAGGAATTCTTTTTAAAACAACCTGTAGTGCGCTATTCAAGACCACAGGGTCTATTTCTTCTTCCAATTCTACAGACAGACGAAAAATATGTGCAAACTTTTTAGTCGTAACCATGGTACAGAAATTAGCCGTATTGTCCGGTTTAATCCATTCCAAATGCTTGGTATTTTTAGAATGCATACTCTTCCTCCTGTCGTAATGATTTCTATGGTTTTGATAAAAGTCTTTTAGTGATTCTTTTATTTGCACATAGATATTAAAATTATACACAAAAAATTAGTTAATCACAATATATTCGAAATATTCCAATAACTTTTTGTAAGTATCTTGTGCCGCTCTGCAGGTTTCTGTTAAATAACCTTTTTCTTGTGCATATTCTTTTAAGCCTCTTCTGTAGTAATCTTTTGATACATCCTCAATAATAAATGGTGGAATATTATATTTCAAACACTCTTTAAACATAATTAATCTTCCGACGCGACCATTTCCATCCTGAAAAGGATGTATCTTTTCAAATTTATAATGAAAATCAATAATATCTTCAAACGTAATATTACTGTTTTCCCTGTAGTTTTTTAACAACTGCTTCATTTCGGATGCAACCATTGACGGATGCGTTGTTTCCACCATATCCCCAATCATATTGGGGCGTTTTTTGTAATCACCGACTGCAAACCATTCTTTTTGACTATCTGTTGTGCCACTTTTTAATAACAAATGAATCTGTTTTATGATGTCTTCTGACAATTCTTTATCTGCCACCGATAAGATATAGTCAAAA